>DASXOA010000230.1:0-13097 GCA_036494675.1 Rugosimonospora sp. | reverse complement strand
CCTCTCCACGGCTGGGCGTGGCTGGTCGCGGTGCCGGACACGAGGTCCGCGAACGCGGTCACCCCGGCCGGCATCTGGTGCCAGCCGTCCCGGTGGTAGCGCAGGGGATGCGCGGTGCCTTCCACGCCGCCGAGAGCCGAGGCGAGGTCGGCGCCGCTGACGCCGGTGTCCACGTTCCCGGCCGGCGCGGGCCTGACGAGCCCACCGATCCAGGCGCTGTGGTCGAGGGCCGCGAGGACCTGGCGAGCCACCGCGGCGCGCAGCGTCGCGTCGCGGATCGCCGGGATCAGCCGGGCCACCACCCCGGCGAAGGCGGCATGCGCACCGGCCGTGCCGGCCAGCGGCCGGGCCGCCGCCAGCAACTCGGTCGCGGTCGCGTCAGTCAGGGTACGCAGCGCGGCCGATCCGGTCTCGTCGCGTGGCCGCAGGAAATGCCAGTACGGCGGCGGAAGCTGGGTGCCGCCGATGCGCCACGACGTCGCGTACCCGCCGGTCGCGGGATCCCACAGAGCCAGCTCGTCGAGGAAGCCGGCGTGCGGCGCGATCAGTGCGCGGACCGACCCGTCGCCCGGCATCGTGACGACGGCGCGCAGCTGAGCACCGGGCGGCAGGCGCAGCTCGCATCGGACGCCGTCGATGCGCTCCCCGATGCTCACGCCGTCGTCGACCCGTACCCGCAACCCGGCCAGCCCGTCCGCCTCACCCAGCGGGGACGGGCCGGGCCGACCGCCGGGCAGCGGGTACAGGTACGACTGGTCCGGGACGAACCCGTCGCCGGCCCGTTCGAAGAAGCGCGGCAGCGAGCGCCGTCCCGGCCTGCCGTCCCGCGGGTCGTACTCGGTCCACCCGCCGCGGGCGCCGGTTTCGAGCCGCCAGAACGTGGTGCCGTCGCTGGCGATCGTGCACTGCGGTCCCGGATCCGTCCGGTCGTGGGCGTGCCAGGCGCGGCCGCCATAGGTGACGCCGCCGCCGGGCACCGGCAGCAGATGCACCCCGTTCGACAGGGCCCGGGCGCCGCGGACCAGCGGCGACTGGATCGGGAACAGCTCCGTCTCGCCCTCCCACCACGCGGTGGCCTGCTCCGTCCATGGCATCTGGCCCTGCCACAGCGCGAGCAGTACCCCGTCGACCACTACGCACAGCGTCGGGTCGGTCGGGCCGAGGCCGGTGATCTGCACGGCAGACCGCAGCGCCGCCGGGCCGGCGATCACGGCCCGGTGGCGGTCGTATGCCACGGCGTGCGGCCAGGACAGGTCGACCCGGTGCTCGGCGCCACCGAACGCGGCGATCGCCTCGTCGAGGGCGTGCCAGTGCAGTTCGGACGGCAGCCCGGTGCGCAGCGTCCGGGCCAGCGCCACCCCGACGTCGATTGTGGACAGGACGCCGGCCGCCGGTGCCACCAGCGCGGCGCCGTGCTCGTTCGACAGCGGTGCGAACAGCCGCCGGGTGAGACTCAGCTGCGCCAGCGAGGGCGCGGCCGCGGTGTGGTGCGCGACCCGGGCCGTCCAGCCGGTCAGGCTCTGCCAGATCGCCGGAACCTGACGCAGCCGCGCGGCGTGTTCGCCATCGAGCGACCGCGTGCCGAGGTCGTACCGGTTCGCGCTGGTCACCGAGCGGACCGCATCCGTCCAGGCACCGGCGAGCCCCGAATCCGCCGCCAGGGCGGAGAGATCACGCCTGCCCGGCGTCTGGTCGTCTAGCCATTGAGCCAGTCGCAGCTCGATGGCGGTCGTGGTGCCGTTCGCCAGCGGCCGGGTCCGGCAGACCGGAACACCGGCCGCGAGCAACGCGTCGAGCACGTCGAGGTCGGCCGCGCCACCGAGGTTGACCGGCCGTCCCTCGCCCGCGAGCTTCGGGGCCATCCGGGCGACGAGGCCGATCAGGGTGCGGCTGCGATGGCGCCGCCACCACCATCGCTGGCGGTGCGCGAGCATGCGCTCCAACCACCCCGTCGCGCCGCCGGGCGGCGACTCGTCGGGCGGTGCGTCGCCGGTCAGCGCCGCGAGCGCGCCGGCATTGTCCAGCACGGCGATCCAGGCGTCGGTGACGTCGCCACCGACCGGCGGCGTGGGCATGACAGCCAGCAGCCGACCGCGGATCGCGGGCCTCTCGGTGGCGAGCGCCTTCAGTTGTCCGCGGTAGGACTTCCAGAAGCCCATCGACGCGTTACCGATCGCCGGCATCGCCAGCAACTCCGCCAGCACGTCGAGGGCCTGCCGGTGCCCGGCCGCCTTCGCCAGCCGCGACATGTCCTCGGCCATGCCGATGTGCGGCGCGAGCCCGCCCGCGACCCGTTGCAACGCCACCGTGCGGAACTGCCGGTACGCCCGGTCGGCGGGCAGCCGGGTGGCGAGTTCCCGGGCGTAGTTCTGCAGCGCCTTCACCGGCAGCGCGCCGGCGAGCGCGAACTCCACGTGGACGTCGCCGAGCCGGTCCTCGTCGATGGGCAGGGCGTGGACGCTCTCCGCCTCGCGCGCCCTGGTGAAGCAGGCGCCCGCCATGCGCGCGTTGTCGGCCGCGATGAACGCGCGACCGGCCTGCTCCCAGAACGTCGGCAGGAAGTGCGGCGCGGCACCGTCGAGGCGGGCGGCGAGCGCGTCGTAGCCGTCGCGGGCGTTGCCGGGCTTGCTCTTCGCGACCCGGGCCAGCCGCTCCATCTCCTTCACCATGGCGAGCGCGTGCCGCCCGTTGGCCGGGTCGTGGACCATCGCCCAGGCCGGGAACCCGAGCGCGCGGCGCACGCCGACGCCGACGTCCGCGATTCGCGGATCGGGTTGGAAGCCGAGGAACTCCATCGCCAGGTCTTCGGCCGGACCGAGGGTACGCGGCACCAGTCGCACGACGACGCGCCCGTCGGCCAGAGCCGGGTGAGCATAGCCACGGGCGGTCATCGTGTCCGTGCCGGCGCGCGCGGTCCCGGCCGCGGCGGGCAGGATGCCGTCCGCGTCGAGGATCGTGAGGTCGTCGGCGCCCCGCTGACGCTCGCTCATGCGACCGCTCCGCTTCGCTCGGTCCTGCCCGCGTACATACCGGCCGCCATGCGGATGCCCTCGGACCAGGCGACGGGGCCGACGTCGGCGTGGTCGATCAGGCCGCCGCTGCGGTCGACGAACTGGAGCGGTCCGGTCTCGGTCTCCATGGACGGGTCACCCTCGCCGCTGTGGATGGTCGCGTCCACGATCGCGCCCCGTTCCCAGATCCGCTGCGAGACCACTCCGCCGCGGGTGAGGTAGCCGTGGGCCTGCGCCCGCGTGGTCAGGTGGCGGATCTGCTCGTAGTAGCCGCCCTCATAGGCGGCGATGGCGGAATGCCGCTCCCCGGGTGAGTCGGGCTTGCGCCAGGACTCCCGGAACAGCTGCAGCACACCTTGGGCGACAGCCAGGTCGACCGCGAACTCGCGGAGGTCGTCGAGGTCGTTCAGCAGTACCGGATGCGGGATGGCGACCCGGGTCGCGTTCAGCGGTACCGAGTCGCCGTCGAGATTGACCACGCCGAGCCCCTCGGTGCCGGCGGCGCGCAGGAACCCCGTCTCGGCAAGCCGCCACGTGCCGTCCGGGTCGACCGGCGCGACCACCAGGTCGCGCAGCGCGGACCGCCAGGACGGGTCGGCCCACACCTCGGCGATCACGCTCGCCGGAACCGGCAGCGAGCGGACCATCCAGTCGCCGACCTCGCGCAGGCAGGCGGCGTCGTGGCGGGCCATCCAGTCGGCGAGCTGGCGCACCTGGAGCACCTCGGCGGTCTCCTTCAGCGCGGCGGGGACCGATCTGAGCACCTTTCCGGCTCTGGTGCGGCAGGCGAGCTTCCCACTCTCCAAGGAGATCTGGTGGGTCTCACCCACATCCATCCACCCCATCGGAATCCTTCCCGTCGACTCCGTCGACTCCGTCGACCCGTCGACTCCGTCGACCCGTCGACCGGGTCGACCCGTCGCGTCGTCGGCCCCGTCGCGTCGCCGCCAGATTCTGGCACCGCCCTCCGACATTCCGGGGAGGGGCCCGACGCCTGTGGCCCGACGCCTGTGGCCCGACGCGCCGCGGGTCGGGGTCCTGGGCCGGCCCGGCGTCACCGGACGGCCCGTTTGCCGGACTGGAAGCCGGCAAGCCACGTAATGTGGCCCTATGAGCGGGCAAACTCGGACAAAAGGGGGTGCCTCATGACCACCCATCACCGCTATGCGGTCGTCCAGGGACGCCGGCTGTTCTACCGGGAGGCCGGTGAGCCGTCCGCGCCCGCCGTCGTGCTCCTGCACGGCTTCCCCAGCAGTTCCTACATGTTCCGCGACCTCATCCCGCTGCTCTGCGACCAGCACCGCGTCATCGCCCCGGACTATCTCGGGTTCGGTCACTCCGACGCGCCGTCGCCCGACGACTTCGAGTACACCTTCGACTCGCAGGCCGGGCTCGTGTCGGGGCTGCTGACGGACCTGGGTGTGCGCGAGTACTCCATGTACGTCCACGACTACGGTGCCCCGATCGGCTGGCGCCTGGCGCTCAAGTCACCCGATTCGATCACCGCGATCGTCTCGCAGAGCGGCAACGCGTACGAGTCCGGCTTCACCAGCCAGTTCTGGCAGCCCATCTGGGACTACGCCCACAACCCGAACCCCGAGACGGAGGCAGGCGTCCGGCCGGCGCTGAGTTGCCAGTCCATCATGTGGCAGTACCAGCACGGCGTACCCGATCCGAGCGTCATCGACCCGGACACCTGGAACCACGACGCGGCGCTCGTCGCGCGCCCCGGCAACGATCAGATCCAGCTCGCCATGTTCCGCGACTACCTCAGCAACTTCGAGGTGTACGACCGGGTGCACCAGTATTTCCGGGAAAGCCAGGTCCCGCTGATGGCCCTCTGGGGGCGCAACGACCAGATCTTCGGACCGGTCGGTGCGATCGCGTTCCAGGTCGACCTCTCCGACGCCGAGGTGCACCTGATGGACGGTGGCCACTTTCTTCTTGAAAGTCACTTGTCCGCGGTCGGCGAACGCGTCAAGGGATTCCTCGGCCACAAGCGCGCCGCCGCGTCGGTCGCCCTGATCGCGGGCATCGCCGCCGGCCCCATCGCCGGTACCGCCGCCACCGCCAGCGCCGCACCGCCGCACACGGGCTCCGACGTGGCCGCCACCCAGAGCACCAGCAGCTCGGCGCAGTCCAATCAGCAGCCCAATCAGCAGGCCAACCAGCAGTCCAACCAGCAGTCCAACGCGCCGAGTGCCCAGCAGCTCATGCCGCTCGGGGCACCCGATCCCTCCTCCCAGTCCAGCCTGAACCTGGACTCGTCGCAGATCGCCAACGCGCACGCCATCGTCAACGCCTCCAACGCCATGCACCTCCCGCCGCGCGCCGCGGTGATCGCGGTCGCCACGTCCATGCAGGAAACCAAGCTCACCAACTACGGCAACCTCGGTGGCGCCAACGACCACGACTCGCTCGGTCTGTTCCAGCAGCGCCCATCGTCCGGCTGGGGAAGCCCGGACCAGTTGACCGACCCGACGTACGCGGCCACGGCGTTCCTCAAGGCGCTGACCCAGGTACCCGGGTGGGACAGCATGCCGCTGACCGACGCCGCGCAGGCGGTGCAGGTCTCCGCGTTCGGCGACCGGTACGCCCAGTGGGAGCAGCAGGCCTCCGACCTGGTCCTTTCGAACTACCACGCCGGGCCGTACGCGAACACCGGCTGACACCGGTCCCCGGGCGGGCTGGGCGCCTCCCGGGCCGGCTGGCCGGCGGCGTCAGTGGGTCGGCGTCATCGGGGTCGGCGTCATCGGGGTCGGCGTGATCGGGGATCGGCGGTGTCAGCGGGGGTCGGCGCGGTCCAGGTTCCAGTGGTGGGACACCGCCGCGAGCCAGGCGTCGTCCCGGACCGGGGTCACCATGAACCGTGAGATCATCCGCTGGCCGCCCTCGCCGTCGCCGTACAGCAGGTCGATGGTGAACGCCTGCCGTCCGATGATCGTTTTTGTCACGTCGGTGAACACCGGCTCGGTCGGGTCGCGGAACGCACCCTGCCAGAAGCCGAGGTCGTGCGGGGCGATGTAGAGGTCCCGGGTCAGCCGGCGGAAATCGGCCGGGTCGGGCCGGTCGACGGTGCCGGTCATCCGCCCCGGCCGCCACGCCCAGGCGTTGAGCACCGCCAGTCCCTCACCCATGTTGCGCAGCGGGAGTACCAGGTAGATGGCGTCCTCGGTCGCCTCGGCGTGCGCCTGTCCACCGGGCACGCGAACCCAATGGTCGTCCTGGAAGCCGACCTTCTCCTCCGGATCCTGGATCCGCGACGGCAGCAGCAGCGGGCGCAGCCGGGACATCAGGGACAGCTCGGCGACCCGCGCGGCGCGGTTGCCCGAACGCACCGAGGCGAACGTGGCCACCGCGAGCACCAGCGTGCCGGCGGCGGTGGCCAACTGCGCGATTGTGGCCCAGTCCGTCATGGCTGCCCGACGCCCTCCACTGTGTCCGGTCCCATCGGACCCGTACCGTACGGGCCGACCGTAACCTACCGGCCAGGTGCAGGGCGCAGCATCCCGGCGATCGGATCACAGCGGTCACCGGACACGAGCGGGGCGGCGCACCGCGATGCGCCGCCCCGGGTTCGTTCAGGCGCGGATCACAGCGCCGGGGTCGGTGCCGGCCTGCTCTCCGGCACCTGCTCCGGAGTGGCCGCACGGGCCGGCATGAGCAGCAGCGCGACCGCCGACAGCACGCAACACCCGACGATGTACCAGGCGATGCCGGTGCTGGAGCCGGTCTTCTCCAGGATCCGGGTGGCGATCAGCGGGGCCGGTCCGCCGGCGATCACCGAGGCGAGCTGGTAACCGAGCCCGGCGCCGGAGTACCGGACGTTCGGGCCGAACCGCTCGGCGATGAGGGCCGCCTGCGGACCGTACTGGGTGTCGTGGAATATCAGGGACACCACGATCCCCAGGAGGACCAGGCCCGCCTGTTTCGTGTTGAGCAGACCGAAGTACGGGAACGCGAACGCCGCCGTACCGACGATGCCCACACCGTACACGGGCCGCCGCCCGTACCGGTCGGACAGGAAACCCATCAACGGCACGGTGACCAGCCCGATCGCCGCGGCGATGAGCACGTCGTTGAGCAGGTCGTTGCGCACCATGCCGAGATGGGTCGTGCCGTAGGTCAGCACGAACGAGGTGAACAGGTAGAACGGCGCCTGCTCGGACATCCGGACGAAGGCCGAGGACAGGATCGTGTGCCACTGCCGGCGTACCACCTCGATCAGCGGCTGGGCGAGCACCACCGCCCGGTCCCGTACCGCGACGAACTCCGGGCTCTCCAGGACCCGCAGGCGCACGTACAGGCCGACGCCGACGAGCACCGCGCTGAGCAGGAACGGGATGCGCCAGCCCCAGTTGTCGAAGCTGTCCCCGGTCCAACTGGTCATCAGCCGCACCACGCCGGTGGAGAGCACCAGTCCGAGCGGTACGCCCAACTGCGGCCAGCTGGCCATCAGGCCGCGCCGGCGGGGGACGCCCCACTCCATGGACAGCAGCACGGAGCCGCCCCACTCGCCGCCGACCCCCAGACCCTGCCCGATCCGCAACAGCGTCAGCAGCACCGGCGCGGCGTACCCGATGGTGTGGTAACTCGGCAGCAGGCCGATCAGGAAGGTGCTGATGCCCATCAGCAACAGGGTCGTGATGAGCATCGCCTTGCGGCCGATCCGATCGCCGTAGTGGCCGAAGATGGCCGCGCCGACCGGGCGGGCCGCGAAGCCCACGAACTGGGTCCCGAAGGAGAGCAGGATGCCGGTGAAGGCGGCCTGCTTCGGGAAGAACAGCGCGGGGAAGATCAGCGACGCGGCGGTGTTGTAGAGAAAGAAGTCGTACCACTCGATCGTCGTGCCGACCGTGCTGGCGATCACCGCTCGGCGGCGTGCGGGGCTGCGCGCTGGTTCGGATGCGGGCCCGGATGCCGGCCCGGTCGCGGTGGGATTGGCCATGTGCGCCTCCAACCAAGATTTTTATCGAAATCTCCAACTTGGTCGATGTCTGGTCAACCCGGCCCGCGCCGAACGTCCCTCCGGCTGCGCCGAACGGTGGTCGTCAGGGTCTTTTCCGCATGGTGGATGCGATGCCGTGGGGCACCCGACGACCGTGGCCGGCCCGCGTCGACGCGCGGTGCCGGCCACGATGTGTCGGTTCGCCGATAGGTTGGTTCGCCGATCGGTTGGTTCGTCGGTTCGTCGGTTCGTCGGTTGGTTCGTTGGTTTTTCGGTTCGCCGGTTCGTCAACTGGTCAGGCGCTCGGCCGCGTCGTCGTTGACCGCCTTGGCCAGGGCCTTGAGGAAGTCGGGGTTGTTGGCCAGCGCCATGGCCACGGCGGTCGCGTCGACGTCCACCGGGATCGGCTCGGCGATGCCGCCCAGCGCCCCCTTGATGGCGGCCATGTCCTCCAGTGTCACGAACTGGGCGCCGTCGATGGCGCTCCCGTCGCCCATCGTGAGCCGCTGGCTGAGCACGGTCTCGCCCCGCAGCAGCGCCACGTTGATCACTGAGTCCAGGTTTTCCAGGATGCGCAGGACATTCTTCTGCTGATCGTCGGAGAGTGCCATGAGAAATCCTCCTGTCGGTTCCAGGCCGGTGAGTGCGGACCAGACCTTCGGGTCGCGGAACGCGGTCTTGGACAGCTTTCCGCCGCCGGCCCCGGCGACCGGTGAGACCGCGTACTGCAAGGCCGAGTAGTCGCTCCAGCCGCCGTACCCGGCGTGCCATTCGGCCGAGGCATCCCCGGGATACTTGCTGTCGTAACCGTGGTTCGGGGCAGCCCACAGGTACGGGGTGAGGGCGGCGCCGTTGTTCTTGCCCATGTGCCCCGGCCACCACCAGTCGCCGGTGTAGTTGATGACGTGGCGGCCGAGCGCGTCCTGCATCGCGTTGACGTAGTCGCGCCAGATCGTCCAGGTCGCCGGGTGTTTGGTGTCTTCGCAGTCGACCTGGTGTGCGGTCCCGTTCAGGAGACCGAAGTGGCGTAGCTGGCCGAGGGCTACGGCCGCCTGTTGCTTGCCGCTGTGGCTGCCGTTGAGCCAGTGGAAGGTGCACAGGTCCATGCCGAGGCCCTTCGCCTGGCCGATCCACATTCCGGCGTCGGGGTTGACGGTGGTGTCGGTTCCCTCGCTGATCTTCACGTTGACCCGGGTGAAGCCCGCGGCCTTGACCTTGGCGAGGCGGATCCCGTGCTGGTGGGACGCCAGGTCAACAAGGTGTGAGGTCATGTCGGCTCTCCCTACTGGACGCGCCGGGCGACCGGTGGTGCCGTCGTACGATCGTCCCCGGTGCGCGATGTTCCTGTGTTGTGGGGGATGTCAGGTCCTGGTGGATGGATGTCACCGGACCGGCCGTGGCGACGGCCGGGAAACCGGCCGTCCGGCTGGGCTGACGGTCACGGTGCACCTGATGGCGCGATCACTCCCGGCCACCACAGCCCGGTTCACGCACCCCGTCGAGGTGACCGGGGGCGCGTTCCACGGTAACCGTCGGTGAGTCTCTGGTGTCCGGATGCCGGTGACGGCAATCTGCCAGCACCCCGGTTGGCACACGGTGAAAACCGCGCGAATCGAGCGGCGCTGATCGTCCGCGACCGCGCCCGGATGCGTCAGAACATCGTCGACCTCACACCGGTCCAGACGCGCCGGCGCAGGTCACCGCGGCCGTCCGGCACGCGGGTCGATCGTTTCGGTGGTGCCGGACCGCAGGTATGACGAACGCGGCCAGCCGAGGTGGCTGGCCGCGTCCGTCACGAGGGTGACGTTGATCCGACCGCTGGGGTCGGGGTCGTACGCCGGGGGATGCGCGATGCCGGCTCAGGGGCCGTAGGTGGCCTGATCGACGGCGAAGACGTTGCGGTGCCCCGGAGTCTCCTGCAGCGACCACAGCAGATCGGGGTTCGTCGTGTCCTCCCAGTAGCTGATGCTCTCGCCGCCGCTGACCCACGCGTACGCGTGCGAGCCGGTGGACGGGGTCCAGTAGTACAACTGCTTGGCCCCGGACGAGTTGAACCACCAACGCCCGTTGTGCGAGGCGACCCCGTTGAGTTGGTACCAGGGCAGTTGCAGCGCCTCCGATGCCTGTGTCGTCGCGGCGAAGGTCGTCGCGCCGGAGGCGAACGGGAAGCGGATCGCGCGGGGCGCCCGGTTGGGGTAGGCGGTGCACCCGGACTGGCAGGTGTATTCCGCCATGACGATCGATCCGCTGACCCGGTCGAGGGAGACGCTCGACCAGACCAGTGGGGTACCCGACGTGGTGCTCGCGGTGATCGTGCCGACCTGGGGCAGGACGTACGCGTAGTTGTGGGCGTAGTAGGTGCCGTTGGACTGGCGGCCGATCTGGTCCGCGGTGCCGCCGGTGTTCGTCTTCAGGATGTCCTTCATGTTGAACACGCGCATGCCGTGGCCGGTGTCGGCGACGTAGAGGTAGTCGCCGTACCAGGACACCCCGCCGGCGTGGACGGGGATGTCCTTGAAGTTCGGTGCGGCCGCGGTGCCGGTCGGCTCGACGAGCAGCACCTTCCGGTAGTCGTTGGGGTAGGTCGCATCCCAGTCGACGAGCGTGATCCGGCTGCGGGTCTGCGCGCCGCCGCACCCGTCCGTGGTGTACCAGCTCACGAGGATGAGCTGATGCCCGTCGTAGTTGCCGCTGTCGGCGGTCCCGACGGCGTCCCGGCTGCTCGTGATGCCCTGCGGGTAGTTCGTGCAGTCGTTGTTGTCGCCCGAGTCGAACCCGAACCCGGCGGCGTAGCCCGCGACCCCGAGCGAGCCGGTGATGGCCGTCCGGTCGTGATTGGCGTTGGCCATGACCGTGTCCACGGTGGCGGTGCCCAGCGTCGAGGTGAGTGCACTGTTCACCGCGTCGTACTGGTGGTAGTTGGACGTCAGGCTGAACTGGCTGACCGGTAGAGAGGTGGGTGCGCTCGCGGCGTACGCCGTCGGCGCCGCGGCGAACATCGTCGCGGCCAGCGCGAACACGCCGGCCGCTAGGGCAAGGGCCCTCGTACGCAATGACATGCCAGGACTCCCCGTCGCGGTAGGAAAGGTCGACTCACGATACGCATACCGGGCTTGCCTGTCGAAACAAGACTCACCGGGCAGGGCCGCGCAGCGCCTGACCTCGGCGTTCGAGCGCCACCGGCCGGGAACCGGCGCTGGCGGCCATCCGCCATCATGGATGCATGCCTCTTCGCACCCCGCCGCTACCGGTCGACCCGGCCGTGCTGGACGAGCCGCGCATCACCGGATGGCCCGGGCGGACGATCCGCCTCGGCGCCATCGTCGTGCTCGTGCTCGCCGCCCTGTCCGTGATCGGGGCGGTGTTCCCAGCGTCGCGTTCGGCCGGTGACCTGACCGCCGATCTGGCGGCCGGGCGGGTGAGTTACATCGAGTTCTGGCCGGCCAGCCATGAGGTTCGCTGGGTCGACGACTGGGTGCGCTGGCGGCAGGCCGTGGTCGATGCGCCGGGCGCGGCGGTACCGGGCCAGCCGGTGCCCGGTAGGGAGGAGGACTGGGTCCGGGGACAGATCGACGCCTCCGGGCACCCGGTCGGACTGGTCGAGCGCGACAGCAACGAGAACGGCTCGGAACTGTGGCTGTTCAAGGCAACCTGGGGTCCGCTGCGCGCGGCGGCGATCGGGGTCTGGCTCCTGACACTGCTGCACATGCTCTTCCGCCGCGGACACCGGGCCGCCAATCGCTGGGCCTGGTTCTGGATGTTCACGATCGGCCAGAGCGGTGTGTTGCTCTACCTGCTCCGGGAGCCGGTGCCGCTCGGGCGCCGGGAACTGCGTCCCACCGGGGCCACGCCGACCAAGGGCGGAATGGGGTTCGCGCACGCGGTGCTGCTGGCGGTCGGTACCGGCCTCGTGGCGCTCGGCATCGCGGCGGTCCTGCGCTGACCCGTTCGCGGCTGCTGACCCGTTGGGTACCCGTCGATCCCGCGATCCTCCGGCCTGGATCTGGTGGAGCCCGGCGTGGTGTTCGATCCGCTGTGGCGACCTGACGAGCCGGTACCGTCCGATATGGACGATGTCTTCCGGGTGGGTGTCGTCGGAGTGGCCAGGGTACCGGGCTGAGCGTGGCGCCGTTGCCGGTGCGGGCGTCGTTACTCGGCGATGAGGATGTGGAGGGTGCGGGGGCCGTGGACGCCTTCGATGCGGTTGAGTTCGATGTCGCTGGTGGCGGAGGGGCCGCTGATCCAGGTTTGTGGACGGGTGGGGTCGAGTCGGGTGAGGGCTTCGGTGAGGGTGCCCACGATTTGGTGGGTGTGGAGGACGCAGAGGTGGTAGTCGGGTAGGAGGGTGAGGGTGCGGCGGCCCTGGGTGGGGCCGGTGTCGAGGATGATGGTGCCGGTCAGCGCGATGGCGGTGGCGGCGCCGGTCAGGACGCCGTCGGTGTGGTCGAGTTGGTGGTTGGTCAGGGGTGGATTGTCGGTGATGGTGTCGAGGTTGGTGGTCCATTCGGCGGGGATGTCGGTGGGGGTGGCCAGGCGCCGTCCGGCGGCGGCTTCGGCGATGGCGTGGGGGAGGTTGGTGGCGGGGGTACGGGTGATGGTGGCGCGGTAGTCGGCGGCGCGTTGCGCGAACAGGGTGACGAGGTCGGTGCCTTCGGGCAGGGTGTGGTGGTAGTTGCGGGGGATCGGTGGTGGCGCGGGGTGGTCGTTGAGGGCGGCCCGGATGCGTTGGAGGATGTCGTGTTTCGCGGTGGTCATCGGATTCCTTTGGTGGATACTGCGGCCTTGAGGCCGGGGAGGAAACGGAACGCCTGCGGAGCAGGGCAGGGGTAGCCGATCGGCCGGCAAGGCGGATGGGCGTGTACCCGCGCGTCTGCGCGGTGTTCACAAACAATTCTGTTAATGTGTGAGCCGTGGCCAGGACCGTGAAGCGGGCGTTCAAGTACCGCTTCCATCCGACTGACGCGCAGGCCGCTGAGCTTGCGCGGACGTTCGGGTGTGTCCGGAAGGTCTACAACCTCGCGTTGGCTGCCCGCGCCGAGGCGTGGACGCTGCGCCAGGAACGCGTCAACTACAACACCACCAGCGCGATGCTGACCGCGTGGAAGAAAACCGACGAGCTGGCGTACCTCAACGAGGTG
>DASXOA010000229.1:0-8159 GCA_036494675.1 Rugosimonospora sp. | reverse complement strand
CTGGTGTCCCTGATCGGCGTCGCCGCACCGGGATTCTGGCTCGCGCTGCTGATGATCCAGTACCTGGCCGTCGACCACGGCTGGTTCCCCACCAGCGGGTACGTCAATCCGGCGGACTCGTTCAGCGGCTGGTTGCGCTCGATGGCGCTGCCGGCGCTGTCGCTGTCGCTGCCGGTGGCCGCCCAGCTCACCCGGATCATCCGCACGTCGATGGTCGAGGAGCTGGACAAGGACTACGTGCGCACGGCGATCGGCAGCGGACTGCACCCGGTCGTCGTGGTCGGTCGCAACGTGCTGCGCAACGCGCTGATCAATCCGTTGACCGTGCTCGGCCTGCGGGTCGGGTACCTGCTGGGCGGCGCGGTGGTGACCGAGACCATCTACTCGCTGCCCGGCATGGGCCAGCTCATGATCACCGCGGTGCAGGACGGCGACCCCGCCGTCGTCCAGGGCGTCGTGCTCACCATCGCGACCGGGTTCGTCGTGGTGAACCTGGTCGTCGACGTGCTGTACATGCTGGTCAACCCCCGACTCAGGAGCGCCACCTGATGCGCAGCGGACTCGCGAAACGACTGTCCCGGCCGGGCATCCGGCTCCGGCGGCTGGGCCTGCCCTCGTGGATCTCCCTCGCCGTCATCGCGGTGATCGTGCTCTCCGCGATCCTCGCTCCGGTCCTCGCGACCCACTCCCCGTACGTGCAGGAGGCCTCCAGTTCAGGCCCCAGCGCGGCGCACTGGATGGGCCTGGACAGCACCAACCGGGACATCTTCAGCCGGCTGCTCTACGGTGCCCGCTGGTCCCTGATCATCGGCCTGGGCGCCACCGCCCTCGCACTGTCCTGCGGGGCGGTGATCGGCGCGGTCGCGGCGACCTCCCACAAGGCGGTCGACGAGGTCATCATGCGGATCCTCGACGTCATCATGGCGTTCCCCGGCATCGCGCTGGCCGCCGTGCTCGTCGCGGTGTTCGGCGGCAGCATCCCGGTGCTGGTGTGCGCGATCGCGTTCCTCTACCTGCCGTCCTTCGCCCGGGTGGTGCGCGCAAACGTGCTGTCCCAGTACGGCGAGGACTACGTGGCGGCGGAGCGCGTCATCGGCGCCCGTACCCGGCACATCCTGGTACGCCACGTGGCGATCAACTGTGCCGCACCGGTCCTGGTGTTCTCGACCATCATGGTGGCCGACGCGATCGTCTTCGAGGCGTCGTTGTCGTTCATCGGCGCCGGGGTGCGCCCGCCGCAGCCGTCCTGGGGCAGCGTCATCGCCGACGGCAAGAACATGGTGCTGCTCGGCGGCTGGTGGGCCACCGTCTTCCCGGGCCTGCTGATCCTGCTCACGGTGCTGGCGCTGAACATCCTCGCCGAGGGCGTCTCCGACGCCTGGGCCGCGCCGGCCGCCCGGAGTGCCGGTACCACGAAGAAGGAAGACCAGATCGACGCGCTGGAACAGGCCACCCCGGGCTCCGGCGAGATCACCGAACTGCCCGGCCTCGCCGACGCGGCACGGCGGCTCGCCGAACGCGCCCGGCCGCTGCCGCAGGGCGAACCGGTGCTCCAGGTCAAGAACCTGGCCATCGGGTTCGCCGACCGGCACGACGGGGTGGACATCGTCGACGGCATCTCCTTCGACGTGCGCCCCGGCGAGGTGCTCGGCCTGGTCGGCGAGTCCGGTTCCGGCAAGTCGCTGACCGCGCTGACCGTCATGGGCCTGCAACCCCGCGGCGCCCGGGTCACCGGCGAGGTCCTGTTCTCCGGCCGGAACCTGCTGACCTCAACCCGGTCGGCGCGCCGACGGCTGCTCGGGCACGAGATGGCGATGGTGTACCAGGACGCGTTGTCCTCACTCAACCCGGCGATGACCGTCAAGGCCCAGCTCAAGCAGGTGGTCCGGGCCGGCGGCCGGCGCACCCCGACCGAACTGCTGGACCTGGTGGGGCTGGATCCGGCGCGGACCCTGTCGTCGTACCCGCACGAGCTGTCCGGCGGGCAGCGCCAGCGGGTCCTGATCGCGATGGCGCTGTCCCGCGACCCGAAGCTCATCATCGCCGACGAGCCGACGACGGCGCTGGACGTGACCGTCCAGGCACAGGTGATCCAGCTCCTCCTGCGGCTGCGCGCCGAGCTGGGCTTCGCCCTGATCCTGGTATCCCACGATCTGGCCCTGGTCGCCGACGTGACCGACCGGGTGATGGTGATGTACGGCGGGCAGATCGTGGAATCGGGCGTGACCGCCGCCCTGGCCGGCGCGCCGGCCCACCACTACGCCCGTGGGCTGCTCGGCTCGGTGCTGTCGCTGGAGTCGGGCGCCGAGCGGCTGACCCAGATCCGCGGCGTGGTGCCGACGCCGGCCGACTTCCCCAGCGGCTGCCGGTTCGCCGACCGCTGCCCCATGGCCACCGAGATCTGCCGGCGGGAGCAGCCGCTGCTGGCCGGCCAGGGACGGTACCACTCGGTGGCCTGCCACCACCCGGCGCTGGAGATCCCGGCGCCGGCCGTCGCCGCCGACCCGGGTACCGCGTCGGCCGCCCCAGCGGAGGCACGATGACCGCGCTCGACTCCCCGGCACCGGCCGCCTCGCCCGCGGTGGCCGCACCCGCCCTCGCCCAACTCGACGACGTGCACGTGGTGTACCGGGCGCGTAGCGGCGGGCTGCTGCGCCGCGACCACGTCTACGCGCTCACCGGGGTGGACCTGAGCGTGGCCGCCGGGGAGACGGTGGGGATCGTGGGCGAGTCGGGCTGCGGGAAGTCCACCCTCGCCAAGGTGCTGGTCGGGCTGCAACAACCCACCACGGGCACGGTGCGCTTCCAGGGCACGGACATCGCGTCGATGTCCCGCTCGACGCGGCGGACCACGATCGGGTCGACCATCGGGATGGTCTTCCAGGACCCGTCCACCGCACTGAACCGGCGGCTGCCCATCCGGCAGGTGCTGCGCGACCCGCTGGACGTGCACGGGGTGGGCACCGGGCGGGAGCGCGAGGCACGGGTACGCGAACTGCTCGACCTGGTCGGCCTGCCGGCCAGCGTGGCCGGCGTGCTGCCCAGCCAGGTGTCCGGCGGCCAGCGCCAGCGGGTCGCGATCGGCCGGGCACTGGCGTTGCAGCCCCGGCTGCTGATCGCCGACGAGCCGACCAGCGCGCTGGACGTGTCCGTGCGCGCCCAGATCCTCAACCTGCTGCTGGACCTCAAGCAGCGACTGGGCCTCGCGATGGTCTTCGTATCGCACGACATCCAGACGGTACGGCGGATGAGCGACCGCGTGGTCACCATGTACCTCGGCCGGATCGTGGAGCAGGCGCCGGCACAGGCCGTACCGGCGCACGCCCGCCACCCGTACACCCGGGCGCTGTTCTCGGCCACTCCCGGGCTGCTCTCACCGATCGACCCGATCCCGTTGGTGGGGCCCGTTCCGCCGGCGACCCACCCGCCGTCCGGCTGCCCGTTCCGCACCCGGTGCTGGCGGGCCGACGACCGCTGCGCCGAGCAGATGCCCGCGACAGCGAGCGACGAAGAAGACCACGAGTACCGATGCCATCACCCGGTCCCGGACGGCACGACCGACCTCGACCTGATCAGCCAAGCGCAGGAGCGTTGATGAGTAACCCCAGTCCCCTGTCCGGCGTCATCCCGCCGGTGTGCACGCCACTCACGCCCGAGCACGACGTGGACGCCGCGTCCCTGGTCCGGTTGGTGGACCACCTGATGGACGGCGGAGTGGACGGGCTGTTCGTGCTCGGCTCGTCATCGGAGGCGGCGTTCCTGCCGGACCGGCACCGCCGTACCGTGCTGGACACGGTGGTGGGCCACGTGGCGGGCCAGGTGCCGGTGCTGGCCGGCGTCATCGACATGACCGCGCCGCGGGTGCTGGGCCACGTGGACACCGCGCTGGACGCGGGTGCCGACGGGATCGTCGCGACCGCGCCGTTCTACACGCGTACCCATCCCGCCGAGATCGCGGTGCACTTCCGGACGATCGCGGCGCGCGCCGGAATCCCCTTGTACGCCTACGATCTGCCGGTCTCGGTGCACACGAAGCTCGGCGCGGCGCAACTGCTGGACCTGGCCGCCGAGGGAGTGCTCGCCGGGCTCAAGGACTCCAGTGGCGACGAGGGCGGGCTGCGGCAGGTGATTCTCGGCCGGCGGGACCGCGAACTCCCGTCGTTCGCGGTGTTCACCGGTTCGGAGCTGACCGTGGACGCGGCGCTGTGGATGGGCGCGGACGGAGTGGTGCCGGGCCTGGGGAACGTGGATCCGCACGGGTACGTGCGCCTGTACCGGGCGGCGCGACGCGGCGACTGGGTGGCGGCACGGGAGGAGCAGGAGCGGCTGTTCCGGCTGTTCGATCTGGTGAACACGGGCGGCTCCCGGATGGGGCGCAGTTCGTCGGCGCTGGGCGCGTTCAAGGCGGCGCTGCACCTGCGCGGCATCATCGCGTACCCGACGACGGCACTGCCGCAGATCCCGCTGGACGCGGAGGAGGTCGCCCGGGTCGGCAAGCACCTGGCCGACGCCGCCCTCATCTGAGGCGAAGCCGGCCGGCGGCCGCGACAACGGCGATAGCCGCGACAACGCCGATAGCCGCGACAACGACTATGGCCGCGACAAGGGCGATGGCGGCGAGAGGGCTTCCATAACCGTCGATGTCTATGCCAGAATGCGCCAGGCTCCCGCTACACGGGGACCGAGGACATTTCGGGGAGACGTCGTGCGAGTACCGAGGACTCTTGCCGCCATCACCGCGGCCGCCGCGGCGACCATCGCACTGGTGAGCGCCACACCGGGACCGGCCCAGGCCGTCGTCTACCCGACCGCCTACAACCTGCGGACCCAGGAGCTGAGCTGGTTCCCGGACGGCCCGGACGCGCACACCACGAAGTCCATCTACCTGACGACCGGCTGTTACGAGTGGGAGTTGTGGTACGCCGGCTTCATCCCGTTCTACCAGTACATCTGGCTGACCGCCGGCACGTACACCTGGGACGACACGTTGCATCCCGACGTCTGGTCGTACGACCAGTGGTCCACCCTGCAGACGGGCAACCTGCCGAAGGCGACCAGCCAGGCCATCGTCGACGATCCACCGTCCTCCACGTCGCCGGTCAGTTGGGGTTCGGCCCTCACCTGGCAGGCCCCCACCTGCGACCTGCCCGGCTGAGCCGGGCGGGTTGCGCGGACCCGGTAGCGCGACGCCCCGGAAGCGCGACGACCCGACTCTACGGACGGCCGACGAGCAACCGCAGCGAACCGGTGAACTCGGGCTGGGTGCGAAGCCGGCCGTAGCGCTCGTCCCACGCGCCGGAATCCAGGTCGGCGCGCAGCCGCTCCATGCCGCGCGTTATGGCGTCGTCGTCGACGAAGCCCCAGGCGGACTGCGCGGCCCGCACCCTCGGGTCCAGGAACATCTCCGGGCGGGCGTAGTACGCCTCGGTGAAGCCGTCGACGCAGTCGATCGGGATCGGTACCGGGAGCACGTCGCAGGTGCGCCCGATCGCGGCGGCGATCCCGTCGATCGCCGGGTACCGCGACGTTCCGCACTGATGAGTTCGGCTGCGTACTCGGCCAGCCACAGCAGGTCCAGGGCGTCCCCGTCGAAGGTGAGCACCACGACCGGGCCGCGCGCGACCCGGCGCAACTCGGCAAGCCCCCGCGCGGGATCGGACCACTGGTGCACGGTCACGGTGGCCATCACCGCGTCGAAGGAATCGTCGTCGAACGGCAGCCGTTCCGCCGCCGCGTCCAGTGCCGGTACGGCACCGGAAGGGCGCTGGGCGCGCATGCCCGCGGACGGCTCGACGGCGACAACGTACCGGTCGGTCGGCTCGTAGGAACCCGCGCCGGCACCGACGTTGAGGACGGTACGGGCGTCGGCGAGCCCGGCGTGCACCATCGCGGCGATCCGGGGATCGGGGCGGCGCTGGACCGCGTAACCGGCGCCCTTCGTGTCGTAGTCGAAGTCGCCTGCCAGTGCGCGTGCCATCCGTACCCTCCCCGGGGTGTCGTCCGGATCACGGTACCGTACCGATCACGTACCACATCGTGGTAAGCAGTCACCACGACGCGGGACGGTGCCTACCGCGAACAGCGCCTACCGCAACAGGTCGCGGGTCGCCTCCGCCGGCTCACGGTCGGGTCGCAGGCCCCGCCAGGACGGGTGGCGCAGGCGCCCGTCCGGCGTCAGAGTCCGGTACGCCACCTCTCCCACGAGCCGGGGCTCGACCCAGTGCGCGTCGCGGGCATGCTCGCGGGGGACCGGTTCGGCGAAGGGCGACGAGGACCGGCGCAGGGGACGCAGCGCGCGGGTGAGGTCGCGGAGCATCTCCCCGGTGAAACCGGTACCGACGTGCCCGACGAACGTCAGGTCCCCGGCCCGGTCGTGCATGCCCAGCAACAGCGAGCCGATCGTTCCCTCGCGGCGTCCGCCTCCGGCCTTCCACCCGGCGATGACGACCTCCGCCGTCGTGTTGAGCGGAACCTTTATCCAGGAACGGGAACGGGAGCCCGGGTGGTACGGGGAGTCGAGCCGCTTGGCGACCACACCCTCCAGGCCCAGGTCGGCGGCGACCCGCATCAGGTCCCGCCCCGCGTCGTCGGCCCAGTACGGCGGCGTGGTGGCCACCTCGTCGTCCACGCCCAGCCCGTCCAACTCCTCGCGCCGCCGCGCGTACGGCCGGTCGAGAACGGGTCTGCCGCCCAGGTACAGCAGGTCGAACAGGTGCAGGCGCACCGGTACCCGGGCCACCAGCGCCGCACTCGGCGCCCGGACGTGCATGCGCTGCTGGAGCAGGCTGAAGCTGGGCACACCCCGGTCGTCGAGCGCGATGAGCTCGCCGTCGAACACCATCCGCCGCCGCGGGAAACGGGCGAGCAGGCCGCGCATCTCGGGGTAGCTTCCCGTGACGTCGCGGTCGTTGCGGGAGGCGATGCGCAGCTTCCCCGCGTCGAGGTAGACGACCGCGCGCACGCCGTCCCATTTGAACTCGTACCCCCAGCCGGGCGGCGCGGGCACGGTGCCGAGGGTGGCCAGCATGGGGCGGATCATCGGCAGCGGTCCGACCCCCATACCCGACGATGGCACACGCCCGGCGGCGCCGATGATCGAACGGCGGAGTCCAGAGCGCCGGCGCCGGCCCTCCGGATCGGGGCGCCCGGACGAAAATCCGACAGGCGGGTGGGCACGGCCACAATCCGCCCGGCGTTTACGTGGCCGGCCCCGGCGACTGGGTACCGTTGGTGGGCCGACCCGACTCCGGAAGGACGACCCGCGCACATGCCGGCCCTGAAACCCCGATTTGGTACGCCCGCGCAGGCACTCGGCGAACTGCTCGCCGGAAATCAGCGATTCGTCACCGGTACCCGCGTCCATCCCCATCAGGACGCCGAGCACCGCGCCGCGGTGGCCCTCGCGCAGCAGCCGTTCGCTGTCGTGTTCGGCTGCTCCGACTCCCGCCTCGCCGCCGAGATCATCTTCGACCGTGGCCTGGGCGACCTGTTCGTGGTCCGCACCGCGGGCCACGTCGTCGGCGCGGAGGTGCTCGCCAGCATCGAGTACGGGGTGGCCGTGCTCGGCGTGCCGCTGGTGATCGTGCTCGGGCACGACAACTGCGGCGGCATCCGTGCCGGCCGCGATGCCATGTCCGAAGCCGGGGCGCCCGACTCGAGGCTGCGCGCCATCGTCGACGGCGTCACGCCGAGCATCGAATACGCGCACGCGCACGGCATCGGCGACCAGGAGGGCATCACCCGGGTGCACATCGAGCGCACCATCGAGGCGATCGGCCGGCCCGGTACGGCGACGGGCGACGCGGTGGCGGCCGGCCGGTGCGCGGTGGTTGGGATGTACTACCGGCTCGCCGACGGCCGGGTGGACGTGCTGGGCGGCGCCGAGGTACCGGCCGGCGTCGACGCGGCGAGCGATGTGGACGCGGCGAGCGGCGGCGCAGCGGGCGGCGTCGACGCGGCGGGCGGCGTGCCGCGGCCCCGCCCCGGGGAGTAACACATCGACGGCTGACGTGATGTCATCGCCGCGTTACAAAGCGGCACGCTCGCCGAAATACGGCCATCGACAATCGCCAGTATGCGGAAACTGGCCGCCACGGACGTGCCGGAACTCCACGGTACCGGCGCACCCCCCGCCGCCCCACCGGTCCGGCTCGGTCCGG
>DASXOA010000228.1:0-21356 GCA_036494675.1 Rugosimonospora sp. | reverse complement strand
CTGCCCGAGAGGGGGCCACCGCCCCGGCGTCTCGCCGGTCGGGCGCGGCTACCTCCCCGGCATGCCGCCGGCGGCTGCGGCGGTGCCAGGGTGCGGTGCGGCGCCGGGATGAGGGGCCGCGCCGGGATGAGGGGCCGCGCCGGGATGAGGGGCAACCTCCGTGGCCGCTGCCTCCGCCAGACGGTGGGCGAAGGCGCGGGCGGCAGCGCCCGGATCGTCCGCCTCGGTGATGGCGCGGACCACCACGACCCGGCGGGCGCCGCGGGCCAGGACCTCGTCCAGCCGGTCCAGGTCGATGCCGCCGATGGCGAACCACGGCCGGGTCCGATCGGCGGCCTGGTTGGCGGCTCGGTCGGCGGTCCGCGCGGCGTGGGTCAGCAGGTCCAGTCCGGCGGCCGGGCGACCGGGCTTGGTCGGGGTGGCCCAGGTCGGTCCGGCGCACAGGTAGTCGACGCCGGGCTCGTCGCGCGCCGCGTCGAACTGGCCGGGCGAGTGCGTCGAGCGGCCGATCACCGGCCCGTCGCCGACGATCCTGCGAGCCAGCGGCACCGGCAGGTCGTCCTGGCCCAGGTGCAGCACCGGCGCCTCGCAGGCGTGGGCGAGGTCCGCCCGGTCGTTGACCGCGAACAGTTTCCCGTGGCGGGCCGCCGCCTCCGCGAACACCTCCAGATGGCGCAGCTCGTCCCGGGCTTCGAGGCCCTTCTGCCGCAACTGCACGATATCCACCCCACCGGCGAGCACCGCGTCGAGGAAGTCGGCCAGGTCACCCTGCCGTGATCGGGCGTCGGTGCACAGGTACAGCCGGGCCCGGCCCAGGGCGGCGCGGATCTGCTCGGGTGAGCGTGGGGTCATGCTGGCCGACGGTACCCGATGCACGGGTCCGCCCCGGCGCGTATGGTGAGTCGTGCACGGGAGCCCGGTAGACCGGGCTGAGAGGGCTGGCTGGGAGCCGCCGACCGTCGAACCTGATCCGGGTAATGCCGGCGCAGGGAGCGCCCTTCGACCCCAGCCGCCAGCCGCGGCGCCCTGGTGCCCGCGGCGGATCCGCCGGGAGGTCGGATGGGCAGCACCGCCGACGTCGTGGTGGTCGGCGCCGGGGTGATCGGGCTCTCGGTCGCCTGGCGCAGCGCGCAGCGCGGCCTGGCCGTGACCGTGGTGGATCCGGAGCCGGGCTCGGGCGCCTCGTGGACCGCCGCCGGGATGCTCGCGCCCGTGACCGAGCTGCACTACGAGGGGCGCTCGCTGCTGGCGCTCAACCGCGAGTCCGCCGCCCGGTACCCGGGTTTCGTCGCCGAACTGGCCGCGCTCACCGGCGTCGACGTGGGGTACCGCAGGTGCGGCACCGTACAGGCCGCCTGGGACGCCGCGGACCTCGCGGCCCTGCGGGACCTGCACGCGTTCCAGTCCTCGCTCGGCATCGACTCGCGGCTGCTGACCGCCCGGGAACTGCGCGAGGCCGAACCGGGCCTGGCCGCCGGGCTGCCCGGCGGCCTCTGGGCGGCCGACGACCACCAGATCGACAACCGGCTGCTGCACGGCGCCCTGCGCCGGGCCGCCGCGGCGGCGGGCGTGCGCGAGGTCCGCGCCAGGGTCGGCGGCTGGCTCGTCCGGGGCGACCGGGTGACCGGCGTGGGTACCGAGGACGGGCAGCACATCGGCGCCGCCACCGTCGTACTGGCCGCCGGCGCGTGGTCGGCGACCGTCGGAGGCCCGCCCGGGGGAGCGCCGGCCGGGGGCGCGTTGGCGGGAGGAGTGCTGCCGCCGGTGCGCCCGGTGAAGGGTCAGACGCTGCGGCTGCGCGGCCCGCGCGGGCTGCTCCAGCACGTGGTGCGGGGGGCCGTGCGGGGCAGCCCGGTCTACGTCGTACCGCGCGGCGACGGCGGCCTGGTGGTCGGCGCGTCCAGCGAGGAGGCCGGGTTCGATCTGCGGCCCCGTGCCGGCGCGGTGTACGAGCTGCTGCGCGATGCCCAACTGCTCATCCCGGCCCTCGGCGAGGTCCACTTCGACGAGGTGAGCACGAGCGTGCGCCCCGGCTCGCCGGACAACCTTCCGATGATCGGGCCCGGCATGCTGGACGGCCTGATCGTGGCGACCGGGCACTACCGCAACGGGATCCTGCTCGCGCCGCTGACCGCCGACGCCGTGGCCGACCTGGTCACCGGCGCCGAGCCCGACATCGACGTGGCCGCCTGCGACCCGCGCCGGTTCGCCCGTTCGGAGGTACCCGCATGACCATCCGAGACTGGTCGCTTGACCGCGACACCTCCTCCGTCGGCGCCGCTGGCGACCGGATAACTACTCGAGACCGGTCGCTTGACCGCGACGCCACCTGTGTCGGCGCCGCTGGCGACCGGATAACAGTGACGTTCAACGGCGAGCCGGTCGACCTGGTCGACGGCGTCACCCTCGCCGACCTGATCGCCGACCGGGTCCCCTCCGTCCGGGGGGTGGCCGCCGCCGTCGACGGGTCGGTCGTGCCGCGCGGCACCTGGCAGCAGGTCACGTTGCGCGAGGGCCAGCGGGTCGAGCTGCTCACCGCCGTACAGGGAGGATGACATGGACGATCCACTGATCATCGCCGGGCAGGAGCTGGCGTCCCGGCTCATCCTCGGTACCGGGGGCGCGCCGAGCCCGCAGGTACTCGACGCCGCGATCGCGGCCTCGGGTACCGCGATGTGCACGGTCGCCATGCGCCGGATCGACCCGGGTACCTCGGGTTCCGTGCTGGACGTGCTGACCGGACGCGGGGTACGGGTGCTGCCCAACACGGCGGGCTGCCGTACCGCGCGGGAGGCACTGCTGACGGCGCAGCTGGGCCGGGAGGCGCTGGAGACCGACTGGGTGAAGCTGGAGGTCGTCGCCGACGACGAGACCCTGCTGCCCGACCCGGCCGAGTTGCTGGACGCGACCGAACGGCTGGTCGGCGACGGGTTCACGGTGCTCGTCTACACGAACGACGATCCGATCCTGGCGCGGCGGCTGCAACAGCTGGGCTGCGCGGCGGTCATGCCGCTGGGTGCCCCGATCGGCAGCGGCCTGGGCATCCTGAACCCGCACAACGTCGAACTGATCGTCGCCGAGGCGACCGTGCCGGTCGTGCTCGATGCCGGCATCGGTACCGCGTCGGACGCCGCGCTGGCCCTGGAACTGGGCTGCGACGCGGTGCTGCTCGCCTCGGCGGTGACCCGGGCACAGGACCCCGCCATGATGGCGGCGGCGATGGCCGCGGCGGTGACCGCGGGCCGGCTGGCTCACCGGGCCGGTCGCATCCCCCGCCGGGTGCACGCCCAGGCGTCCTCGCCGACCCGGGGCATGGCAGTGCTGTAATCCCAGACCCTTCCCACCACAAACCGCGGGAGCTCGGAGCGTACCGGGCTGAGAGGGCGGCTGATGCCGCCGACCGCCGAACCTGACCGGGTAATGCCGGCGTAGGGAGTGCAGATGAACCCGACAGTCCTCGACACGCGGGAATCGGTCCGGACCGAACCCGGCCCGACCCTGGCCGACCCGCCGCCGCGCACGCTCGGCCTGCTCGACCAGGTCGCGCTGTGGGGCAACCTCGGCATGACGCTGCTCGGCCCGGTCAGCGCGCTGTTCGTGCTGATGCCGGCCGGCGTGCCGAGGCTGTCGCTGGCCGCGGCGTTCGCCGCCACCGTCGCCGGTACCCTCATCGGAACCGTGTTGCTGGCGCTGGCCAGCTACGCCGGGGCGCAGACCGCGGCGCCGGCGATGGTGCTGCTGCGGGGCCTGTTCGGCGCCCGGCTGTCGTACCTGCCGACGGTTCTGAACCTGGTGCAGTGCCTGGGTTGGGCGATCTTCGAGTTGGCCGTCATCTCGGCCGCGGCGCAGCGCCTGCTGCCGTGGCGGGTGCACTGGCCGTACGTGGTGGTGGCCGGGGTGGCGACGACGTGCATGGCGCTGCGGCCGCTGGGCGCGGTACGGCTGCTGCGCCGGTACGCGCTGGTGGCCGTGGTACTGGCGGTCGGGTACCTCGTCGTGCAGGCGGCCCGCCACCCGTTGCCGTCGCTGACCCACGGCTCCTGGTCGGGTTTCTGGCCCGCCGCCGACGTCGCGATCGCGGTCGCCGTGTCCTGGATCCCGCTGGCCGCCGACTACTCCCGGCACGCCCGCTCGCCGCGCGCCGCGTTCACCGGATCCCTGCTGGGCTACTCGGTCACCCAGATCGCCTGCTACAGCCTGGGGCTGCTGGCCTTCACCACGCTGGCCTCCGGCGACGGCGACCCGCAGCAGCAACTGTTCGGTGCGTTCCTCGCGGTACCGCTGGGCTGGCTGGCCTTTGCCGTGCTGATCGCGCGGGAACTGGACGAGTCGTTCACCAACGTCTACTCGACCGTGGTCTCCATCCAGAACCTGCGGCCGCTCACCGACCGGCGGGTGCTGGCCGTCGCGATCGGCGCCCTGGCCACCGCCGGCGCCCTGGTGCTGCGGATCGCCGCGTACCAGGACTTCCTGTACCTGCTCGGCTCGGTCTTCGTTCCGATGTTCGCGGTCTTCGCGGTGCGGTACTTCCTGCTGCGCCAGCACGGTCCCTGGGACACCTCCGCCACGGCGCCGGCCCGCCCCGCCCTGCTCGTGCCGTGGCTGCTGGGTTTCGTCGCGTACCAGCTCGTCAACCCCGGAACGGTCGGTGCGTGGCAGAGCTTCTGGACACATGCCCAGTCGTGGCTGCGGCTGCACCCGCCGTCGTGGGCGAGCGCGTCCCTCGCGTCGTTCGCCGTCGCGGCGCTGGCCACCCTGCTGCTGGCGGCCGTGTCGGCCAGGTTCTCCGGCCGGACGTTGCCGACCGGGACGGAGGCCGCGTGATGGTGGCGAACCTGCTCACGATCGCCGGCAGCGATCCCAGCGGCGGGGCCGGCATCCAGGCCGACCTGAAGACCTTCTCCGCCCTGGGCACCTACGGGATGAGCGTGGTCACCGGGCTCACGGCGCAGAACACCCGGGGCGTGCGGGAGATCTGTCCGGTGCCGGCGGCGTTCGTCGCCGCGCAACTCGACGCGGTCTTCGACGACGTGCGCGTCGACGCGGTCAAGATTGGCATGCTCGGCACCGCCGACGTCATCCGGGCGGTGGCGGGGGTACTGGCGGCCCGCCGGCCGCCGTATGTGGTGCTGGATCCGGTGATGGTGGCCAAGAGCGGCGACCGGCTGCTCGCCGAGGACGCGGTACGGGACCTGCGCGAGGTGCTGCTGCCCCTGGTCGACCTGGTCACGCCCAACCTGCCGGAGGCGGCCGACCTGCTCGGCGTGCGGGAGGCGACCGACGAGGCGGGCATGCGCGAACAGTTGGCGAAGCTGGTCCGGTTCGGCCCGGCGGTCCTGCTCAAGGGCGGCCACCTCACCGGGCCGGAGTGCCCGGACCTGTTGGCTCTGAACGCCGCCAGGGAATTGGATGTCGCCGGGGAACGGGACGTCGCCGGGGGACCGGTGCGGCTGACGGCGCCCCGGGTGGCGACCCGCAACACGCACGGCACCGGGTGCACGCTGTCCTCGGCGATCGCGGCGCTGCGCCCGCGCAGTACCGGCTGGGTCGAGGCGGTGACCGAGGCGAAGCGGTACCTGACCGGTGCGCTGGCCGCCGCCGACGGCCTGGACGTCGGTACCGGCCACGGCCCGGTGCACCACTTCCACGCGTGGTGGGACAGCACAGTACGCCCGGCATGAGGGCTTCCTCGATGTCATGCGCCCCGACGGAATCCGCCGGGGCGCACAACTATCCACTATGGACGGTACGGATCAGGGGTAGCTGACCACGTTCACCGGTACCGTGGCCGTGCCCTGGGCCGCGCCGCCGGTGCTGTTGATGACGTGGTCGATCGTTCCCATCCCGCCGAGTGACACGGTCAGCAGATCGTGGAACTTCACCCCGGCATTGGTGGGCGCCTCGAACGCGTGGTCGGCGTGTATCGAGGGGTCGGCCGTGAAGTTGCAGTAGCTGCCGAGGCCCCACGCTTCGTGCGAGGTGACCGTGTCCGCCACCTTGTACGCCGCGTACCCGTTGGCCCCGCTGCGCCAGGCCGCCTGGCTCGGCGGGTCGTACGGCATCTCGTTCTGCAGGAAGACGGTCCGCCCGCCGTTGCCGTTCCAGAGCACCTCGTACTGCTGGTAGTGCTCGACGAACAGGCCGTAGGCCATCACGTTGTTGCCGTTGACGATCAGGCCGTTCTGCGCCGTGTTGCTGGTCCACCCGACCCCGGTGCCGTGGTCGGCGCGCCAGGCCCAGATGTGGTCGATGATGGTGTTGTTGCTGTTGACCACGAGGCTGGTCGTCGCCTTGCCGACGCCCGCGCCGCCGATCCGGAAGAACACGTCCTGGATCGACGTCGGGTTGCCGGCGTGGCTGGCCGTCGAACCGCTCGGCCCGACCTGCAGCAGATTCTGCGAGTTCACCGTGCCGGCGTCGAACAGCAGGCCGCCGAGCTTCACACCGTCCACATCGGACACGTGCATCGCGTCGACCCCGTTGTCCGGCACGATCGTCGGGTACCCGATGCCGAGTACCACGGTGTTGGCACGGGTCACGTTGATGGTCTGGTTGACGTGGTAGATGCCGGGCGTGAACAGCAGGTTGAAGCCCTGGCTCAGCGCGTTGTTGATGGTCTGCGCGGTGTCACCCTGCTTGACCACGTAGAACTGGGTCAGCGGGATGGATGAGCCCGGGGTGTTCCCGTTGGCCCACGTGACGCCCGAGGAGTTGGTGCGCATCGACGGGACGAACACGTTGTAGTTGCCGCCCGAATCCAGGTACAGGTACGGCTTCTCCCGGGTGACCGGGCTGGTCGGGAGGACCGTGTACGGCGGGTTGGGGAAGCTCTGTGCGGGGGCACCGATGACCCCGGAGAACGTCTGGTTCCACACGCCGTTGAGGTTCCCGCCGATCTGGCTGTCCCGGGTGAGCCACTGCTGCTGCGAGTACGGCTGCAGCATGCCGCTGACCCGGCTGTCGGCGATGTACCCACCGCTGGCCCACCCGTACCCGTTCGGGGCCAGGTTCAGGTCGCCGTGGATGTCCATCCGGCGGAACGGCGCGGCCTGCGCCACGGCCCACCGGGTGAAGCCCGCCGACGGGTAGATCGACATGTTCTCCGCGGAACGCCAGAAGTTCTGCGTGGCGTTGCCGTTGAACCAGCCGGCGTCGACCGTGACGTCGCCGTGGATCTGCACGTCGTCCGGGTTCTGCCCGAGGCCCAGGATCGAGGTGTAGAAGCCGATCTGGGCGTTGAAGCCGCTGTACGAGCCGGGCTTGAACGCCAGCGCGTAGCGCTGGGTCCCGAACTGGTTGCTCTGCATCTGGTTGAACACGGTGTCCAGTTGGCTCTGGATACTGGCGCTGGACATGGACGGGTCGAACACGATGACGTTCGGGCCCAGCGAACCGCCGCCGGTGACCGGCGGGCCGGTCGGGGTGGTGGTCGGCGTCGGTGTCGGCGAGGGTGTCGGCGACGTCGGCGTGCCGGTGCCCGTGAAGACCTGGAGTTCCCAGATCGAGTACCCGTACTGGGTGGCCCGCACGGTGCCGTACACCCGCAGGTACCGGCCGGTGCCGGTGACGTTGAGGGTCTGGACGCCGCCGGTGCCGGTGGTGGTGGAGTAGATGGTGGTCCAGGTGCTGGTGTCGTTGGACGTCTGGATCTGGAACGACTTGCCGTACGCGGTCTCCCAGTTGATGACCACCTGGCAGATGGCCGTCGAGGCGCCGAGGTCGACCTGTAGCCACTGGGGATCGCTGGCGGCCGACGACCAGCGGGTGCCGGTGTTGCCGTCGAGCGCGGCCGATGCGGGGGTGCCGGCGTTCTCCGTCGACGAGGCGCTGGCGGGACGGTTCAGCGCCGCGTTGGTGGTGCCACAGCCGGTACCGGTCGTGGTGGAGCCGTAGACCTGGAACTCCCAGAGCGAGTATCCGTACTGGGTGGCCCGCACGGTGCCGTACACCCGCACGTACCGGCCGGTGCCGGTGACGTTGAGGGTCTGGACGCCGCCGGTGCCGGTGGTGGTGGAGTAGATGGTGGTCCAGGTGGTGCCGTCGTTGGACGTCTGGATCTGGAACGACTTGGCGTAGGCGGCCTCCCAGTTGAGCACGACCTGGCTGATGGTGGCCTGGCTGCCGAGGTCGACCTGGAGCCACTGCGGATCGCTGAACGCCGACGACCAGCGGGTGCCGGTGTTGCCGTCGACGGCCGCCGAGGCCGCGGTGCCGGCGTTCTCCGCGGACGAGGCGGTCGCCGGCTTGCCCTGCGACAGCAGGGTGGTCGCCGCGTTGGCGACGGTCGTGGAGGTGCTGAGCGCGTAGCCGGCGAGCAGCGCGGCGACGGCGGCGATCAATGCCAGCAGATAGATCGGTCTGCGCCGATGCGCGACACGTGGGGGAGCAACGGGTTGCATGGCATCTCCATGGTTTCCGGATGTGCGGCATCGCGCGGCGGCCGCCGGTGGTGCGCCGGTGGTGAGGCCGGTGATGCGCCGGTGGTGGCGCCGTCGCGCTGGCCGGGTGGGGCTGGGACGGAAACTGATCCGGAAGGGGTTCCGGGGGACTGGTGGGGGAGCGCTCTCCAAGAGAGAGTTGTCGTGGTTCAGATCCGTGTCAAGGTGACCGGCAGGGCACGTTTCGGTAACGGAAGATCGATTGATCTCGTTGCCGAACGGCATGTGCTTACTGGCCAGGGTATTTGTTGTGGCGGGCACCATTAGCGAACCATTCTCGCCGACGAAATCGTACGGCGCCCGGTCCCCGTCGCGGGAACAAACGACATAAGCGCAGTTTCTGGTATCGACGAGATGTCCGGGAGAACGCTCTCCGAGATCGGCGGCCGGGTGCCTGACCAGGGTGGTGGGCGAGGAGAGTCGCCGGGTGCGGCGGCCCGGTCCGCCCGCCGGCCGGCCGGATGCCGATGTACCGGTCGCCGGTTTCCGTTATCCGGGCCCGGCCGGCCGCGTCACGTCGGGCCGGGCTGTGCCACGTCGGGCCGGGTCGCGTCCGGCGCGGGGCCGCGAAGGGCCCGACGCGCGACGCGGCCGGGGGTGCCGGAGGCGCCGGAGTGGGAGCCGGCAGGATGGCCGTATGTCCGAGCATCTACGACTGGAGTTCGACGGCCGGCTGGCGACGATCGTCATCGACCGCCGCGCCAAGCGCAACGCGCTGAGCCTCGACATGTGGCAGACCATTCCCGGATACGTGGAGCGGGTGCGGGCCGCCGGCGCACGCGCGTTGATCGTCCGCGGGGGCGAACACTTCTCCGCCGGAGCGGACATCAGCGAGTTCGGCACGCTGCGCTCCGGGGTCGACGGCGCCCGCCGGTACTCCGCAGCGGTGCACGCCGCCGAGCGCGCGCTGGCGACCCTGGAGATCCCGACGGTCGCGGCGATCACCGGGGTCTGCGTCGGCGGCGGCTGCGAACTCGCGCTGGCTTGCGACATCCGGGTCGCGGCGGTCGATTCCCGGTTGGGAATCACGCCGGCCAACCTCGGCCTGGTCTATCACTTCGACTCGACCAGGAAACTGGTGGACGCGGTCGGCCCGGCGTGGGCCAAGCAGATCCTGTTCTCGGCGGACCTCGTCGACGCGGCCACGGCGCTGCGCATCGGACTGGTCAACGAGGTGCATCCGGCGGATCAGGTACCGGTGCGGGCGGTCGCGCTGGCCGAGCGGATGGCAACCCGGGCGGCGGTCAGCGTCCGGGGCGCGAAGGCCATCATCGGCCGCATCGTGGATGGCGGCACCGGCGAGGATCCCGAGGTGACCGCGCTGTACGACGCGGCGACCGCCAGCCCCGAGTACGCGGAGGGCGTGGCGGCCTTCCTGTCCGGCCGGCAGCCGCACTTCTGAGCCTCCCCGCAACGCCGTGGGGCCCCGCCGGTGGCGGGGCCCCACGGTTCGACCCGGGAATTGCGGGTCAGTAGGAGAACTGCTCGATCTGCGTGTCGCCGGGGCCGTAGGTCCACCCGGTGCGGGTGGCCGGATCGAGCTGGATGGAGTGCTCGGTGTCCCGGTCGTACGGGCCGCCGAAGACGGCCGTCAGGTTCAGCCCGGTCAGCACCTTGGTCGTGGTACCGGTGGTCAGGTCCACGACCGCCAGTTGGCTGGTCGAGTTGCTGTCGGTGAGCAGGCCGCCGGGTACCCCGAACACCGCCTTCGGCGTCGGGGTGGAGAACGCCACCAGGGCCAGCTGGTGCGTGCCGTCGACCGCCAGGCCCAGACCGACCTGGGTCCGTACCGCCAGCGAGGTGCCCGGCGTGAGCGTGCCGGCCGAGACCGGTACCAGGCTCGTGGTGCCCAGAATGTTGACGGAGAACGACCGGTAGCTCAGCTGGTACAGCTGGCCGGCCTCGCCGTCCGAGGCGAACCCGTACGCGCAGCCGGGCACGGTCGCCGACGGGGTCACCGTGGCCGTGTCGAGGTTCACCTCGGCCAGCGCGCCGGCCGGGGAGCCGAAGCAGATCAGCCCGCCGCCCAGGTGCGCCAGGTCGACCACGCCGGTCGCGGAGTCGATGTCGATCGCGCCGTACCAGCCGGCCCCGATCCCTGGCGCGTCGGCCGGGATGGCGGTGCCCAGGGTGCCGTTGCCCAGGTTCACCGGCAGCACCGTGTCGGCGTTGTCGGGCTGGTGGCGGGCCAGCACGGCGGCCCGGTGGCGGGTGGCGTCGACCCGGCCGCCGAGTACCTGGTACTGCGAGCCGGGCAGCGCGACGGACGCGACCAGCCGGCCCGTGCCGGTGTCGTAGGTCAGCAGTTGCTGATCCGTCGAGGAGTAGCTCCAGTGCATCACCAGGGCCCGGTGCGCACCGGCGTCGACGCCGAACACCTCGTACCGGCCGTCCGGGTCGGCGTCGTGCGCCAGCGCCGCACCGTACCGGCCGGTCGACGGCGCGTACCGCAGCACCGAGGCGCCGCCCGCGTCGTGCACCGCGACCACCGAGTCCTTGCCGGCGATGCCGAAGCTGTCCACCGTGCCGCCGCCGGGTACCAGGCCGTCGTCGACGGTCAGCTGCGAGCTGGGCGACGCCTGGCCGACCACGGCGCCGTGCCGGTCGGTGGCGAGGATCCGCACGTTGTAGCTCATCGACGTGGCGATGCCCAGCGTGAGCGCATTGCGTCCGATGGTGCCGGACTTCCCGGACAGCGGCAGGTACGCCACCGAACCGGCGTTGACGCCGTCGGAGTCGCGGGTGTTGCCGTTGGCGTTGGTGAACGTGTTCAGCGAGCCGTACACCGTCGGCGCGGGTGCGGAGATCTCCAGTACCGCGCCGGTCGCCTGTGCCACGTCGCGCACGTCGTAGCGCATCGTGAAGTCCGGCGCGGCCCGGGTGACGGTGGCCAGGTGCCCGTACGCGGTGGCCTGACGGCCGGTGCCGGTCGACAGGGTCGGGGCGGCCGGCCGGGCCGACCCGGTGCCGGTCAGGTCGATCGGCGTGAACTCACCGTAGATCGGTTGGAGGGCCTCGGAATTCTGCACGATGCCGATGCCGTACAGCCCGGCACCGCCGTGGAACGCGCTGGCCGGGATCGTCACCGTACCCTTGGTCGCGGTCAGGTCGACGGTGTACCCGGCGGTGAACAGCGGCGCGGTCGCCGGGCTCCAGTGCCCGACGGTGGACACCGCCAGTTGCGGTGCGGTGAGCTTGCGTACCCCGGTCAGGTCGTAGTGGACGGTGACCGGCGCGCCGGCCCTGGCGGTCGCGGGAGCCGACGGGGCGCCCGCCTCGGCGTAGGTGCCGTCGGTCGGGCCGATCGCCAGGCTGCGGCTGGCGCTGGCGACCACCTTCCCGCCCCTGCGCACCTGGAGCGTGTAGGTCAGCGTCCGGTCGCTGGTGGCCACGACCGGCAGGCCGGCCGCGGCGAGCAGATCGGCCGGCAGCACCCGGATCGACGGCTGGTCCGCGTGGAACTCCTTGGTGCCGACCCGCAGCACGTAGTCCAGCGCGCCGGTCGCCGGGAGCCCGACGGTGTCCACCCCGAAGGTGACCGGTCCGGTCAGCCCGGCGCCGGTGCCGTTCGGCCCGGCCAGGTCGAGCCGCCCCGGGTCGGTGTCCTCCAGGAACTCCCCGCCGAGCAGGCCGATCGTCACGCGGTGCGCCACCGACACCCGTACCACGCTGGGTTGCGGCGCGGCCGGCAGCAGCGCGGCCACTGCCCGGCTGACGTCGACCTGCGGACCCACCTGAAGCGTCCGGTCGATCGCGGCCGGGGTCGGCACCGCCCGGCCGGTCTTCTCCAGCAGGCTGCGGACATCGGTCGGGTTCATCGTGTGGTGGGTCAGCCGGGCGGCCTGCAGCACCACCGCGGCGGCGGCCGCGATCTCCGGCGCCGAGGCCGACGTGCCGCCGCTGAGCACCGGGGTCACCGCGTCGGCCGCGCCGCCGCCGGTGTGCTCGAACGTGACGATGCCGTCGCTGGGCGCGGAGACGTTCACCCGGCTGCCGAAGCCCGAGGCGAAGTTGCCGGCGCCGCTGATCCTGGTCTCCACGACGGTGCCCGACGTCGACGACGCCCTGGTGGCCAGCGTGTCGTCCAGGGTGGTGCCGCCGGCCGCGATCGCGCCGCTGTCGAGCACCTCGCTGGGCGTGGTGGAGTCGGCGTCGTCGTCGATGGTGGTGCGTGCCGCCACGCTGTGCGTCAGGTCGGTGGGGGTGGCGCCGCCGTCCGGGCCCACCGCTGCCGGCGTGTACAGCCGGGTGCCGTCGTTGGCCGATACGCACACGACGATGTGCTGGTGCGCCACGATGCCGGCGATGATGGACTGCAGGACGGGGTCGTCCTCCAGGTACCGGCCGGGGAAGCCGGCGGTGTCGGTGCCGAAGCCGAGGCTCGCGGTGATGACGTTCGGGCGCGGGTTCTGGTTCGCGGCGGCGATCAGCGCGGTACCGATCTGGTCGATGGTGGGCTGCTGGGGCACCACGAGCCGGTACTGGGCGCCGGGCGCGATGCCCAGCAGATCGGTGTAACCGCTCCCGGTTCCGTCGGGGCGCTGCCGGTCGTGCGGCAGCGGGGCCATGACGCCGAAGTCGAGCATCACCTCACCGAGCGAAGAATCCTCGTCCTCGGTCGACCCGGTCGGGTCGAGGGTTCCGTCGGACCCGGCCACGTACGTGGGGATCAGCGGCATCGAGGGCAGGTCGAGGTAGCGCTGCCCGTTGCGTACGACGGTGGTGGGGCCGTTGGTCCGCACGTAGCCGTCGCCGGCGTCGGCCATGGACTGGTCGGTCAGGTCGCCGACGGAGACGTTGGTGATGATCTCCCCGGTACCGGGGAGCTGGCCGTAGCGGGTGCCGAGTTCGCTGTACGCGCCCATCGCGTCCACGCCGCCGGCGTTGAGGAAGCTCTGCAGGGAACTGGTGAGGCCGTAGTTGTCCGGCAGCGTGCCGGCACCTCCGCCGGGCGGGGCGGCCGTCGCGGGTGCCTTGGTCGCGGGCGCCTTGGCTCCACCGGCCGCCTTGGCTCCACCGGCCGGGGTGGGCTGCTGGGCGGGCAGCGGGACGGGTGGGGTGGCCATCGAGTCGACGTAGCGGTCGGGCTCCGCGTACGCGACGCCGGCCGAGGCGGACAGCGTACGGGCGGCGGCCACCGGGTCGCCCGTACCGACGTCGACCACCTCCAGCCGGCTCGGGTCGACGGCGCCGGTACCGAGCGCGGCGCGCGCCGCGTCGCCGAGGGCGGTGGCGTCCGCGCCGGAAAGCTGGGGCAGCAACGGGTGGATGGACTTCGCACCCACCTGGGCCAGCGCGCTGTTGGTCGCGGCGTTGGAGGTGGCCGGTGCGCGGACACCCAGCGACCGGCCCGACGCCATCGGGCTGCCGGTCACGGTGGTGCCGCTGGCGAGCATGACGAGGACGCCGCCGGCGACTCCGGTACGCGCCGGGGGCTTGGCCGCGCCGGTCCCGGTCGCGGCGCCCTTCCCGGCGGTTGCCGCGTTCCCGGTCGACGCGGCGTTTCCGGTGGTTGCCGCGTTTCCGGTGGACGCCGCGTTTCCGGTGGACGCCGCGTTCCCGACGGGCGCCGCGTTCCCGATGGCGAGGCGGGCGGCGACGGCCGACGGTACCGCGCCGGATGCCGGGCTCCCGGCGGGCGCCGGTACCGGCGGCGGAGCGGCCAGCGCGGGCGTGGCGGTGGCCGCGGCGGTGGCGATGCCGACGGCGCCGGCCAGCCCGGCGAGCAGCGCGGCGAACCGGCGCCGGCGCGAGACAACGGTGGTGGCCATCCTCGTCCCTTCGTACGACGGCATGATCAGCCGCGCTGCGGTCAGGGTTGCAGCGCATGCCCGGTGGCGCAAGATAGCCAGGTTGACCAATACACGCCAGGTGGCGGGGTTACGCCACCGGGAAGGAAGCGCGGTGCTCGAATCCATCGGCCTGCCCGAGCCGGATGGCAGCGTCTACGCGGCAGTCGTCGGCAATCCCCGTGCCAGCGCAGGCGAGCTGGCCGGCGAGTGCGGGCTGCCCGCCCCGCTCACCGGCCGGGCACTGGCCCGGCTCGTCGAGCGCGGCATGGTGAGCAGGGTCGCGGGCCGGCCCGCGCGATACCTCGCCGCCGCACCCGATGTGGCCGTCGGCGACCTGATCGGCCGGCGCGAGGCGGAACTGCGTGAGGTACGGGCGACCGTGCACCGGCTGATGGACAGTTACCGGGCGGCGTCGCGGTACATCCATCCCGAGCACTCGGTGGAGGTGCTGGTCGGTCACGACGCCATCAGCAACCGGGTGGCGCAGTTGCACCAGACCGTGCGGACGCAGGTACGCGGGTTCGACAAGCCGCCGTACGTGAGCCCGCCCGGGCACAACCTGGGCAGCGAGCGCGCCCGGCTGAACCAGGGCATCCGGTACCGGGTCATCTACGACCGGCAGTCCATCTCCTGGCCGGGTCGGCTGGCCGGGGACATCCGGCTCAGCCTGGAGGCGGGCGAGCAGGCGCGGGTACGCCCGCAACTGCCGCTGAAGATGCTCATCGGCGACGACCGGATGGCGATCATCCCGATCAGTTCGGCGGAGCATGAGGGTTCGGCCGCGTTCGTGATCCACCGCTCGTCGTTGCTGGACGCCCTGTGCATCCTGTTCGAGGCCGAATGGGATCGGGCCACGCCGCTGCGGGAGCGGGGTACGGTGGGCGACCGTCGGGACGGCCCGGACCAGGAGAGCCATCAACTGCTCACGCTGCTGGGAGCCGGCCTCACCGACGAAGGCATCGCCCGGTCGCTGGGCTGCAGCATGCGGACCACGCAGCGGCGCATCCGCGCCCTGCTCGCCCGGCTGGACGCGACGACCCGGTTCCAGGCCGGCCGCAACGCGCAGGCCCGGGGCTGGCTGTGACCGGGCCGGGCTGTGACCGGGGCAGACTGTGTGCGGGGCAGGCTGTGTGCGGGCAGGCTGTGTGCGGGCCTGTCAGGCTCCGCGGGTCCGTCGATCCATCGATAATGGCCTATCATCACGGGAAGCATCGGGTTGTGGCCGCCGGGGCCTTGCCGAAGCCGACCGCGTCCGCGCGGCCGGTCGTCATTCGCGGTCCCCGCAAGCGGCAAAGGATTCCCATCATGGTCAAGCGCATCATCGGCGCCGTCGTCACGGCGCTCGCCCTCATGCTCACCCTGCTGGCCATCGCCCGGCCCGCCGAGTCGGCGGCAACGCCGATCCGCATCATGCCGCTGGGCGACTCCATCACCGGCTCGCCCGGCTGCTGGCGCGCACTGCTGTGGAACCGGCTGCAGAGCGCCGGCTACACGAACATCGACTTCGTGGGTACCCTGCCGCCACAGGGCTGTGGCGTCGCGTACGACGGGGACAACGAGGGGCACGGCGGCATCCTCGCCACCAACATCGTCAGCCAGAACCAGCTTCCCGGCTGGCTGTCCGCGACCCATCCGGACATCGTGCTGATGCATCTGGGCACGAACGACGTGTGGAGCAACATCGCCCCGGCCACGATCCTCGCGGCGTTCGGCACGCTGGTCGACCAGATGCGGGCCAGCAATCCGAACATGAAGGTGCTGGTCGCCCAGATCCTGCCGATGAACCCCAGCAACTGCGCGGAGTGCGCCGCGCGGGTGGTCGCGTTCGACAGCCAGATCCCGGCCTGGGCGAACGCGAAGAGCACGGCCGCGTCACCGGTCATCGTGGTCGACCAGTGGACCGGGTTCGACGACAGTACCGACACGATCGACGGTGTGCACCCCAACGACTCCGGCAACCTCAAGATGTCCAACCGGTGGTACCCGCCGCTGGCCGCGCTGCTGACGCCGTCGGCGTCGCAGCCTCCTTCGTCGCCCTCCCCGTCGCGCTCGGCTTCCCCGTCGCCGTCTGCGTCCCGGTCGGCCTCTCCGTCGCCGTCGGTCTCGCCGTCCCCGTCCCGGTCGGCCTCGCCGACGCCCACGCCGACGGGTGGCCGGGCCTGCGCGGCGAGCTATGCGGTCGTCAGCCAGTGGCAGGGCGGCTTCCAGGCCAGCGTGACCGTCCGCAACTCGGGCGGCGTACCGATGTCCGCCTGGACGGTGGGTCTCGGCTTCACCGCCGGGCAGACGGTGACCCAGACGTGGAACGCCACGACGACCCAGTCCGGCGCGAACGTCACGATGACGAACGTGTCCTACAACGGCAGCCTGGCGCCGGGCGCGACGACCACCGCCGGATTCCTGGCGAACTGGACGGGCAGCAACCCGGCCCCGTCGCTCACCTGTACGCCCGGCTGAACCCGGTATTCCGCGCCAACCCGGACGTCATGCTGGGTCTGGAACGTGGCGGCCCGGAGGGCGGCTGGCCCACCCGGGCCGCCTCCCGGGCCGCGTTCGTGGTGGCTTGACGCCGTGCCGGAAGTCGGGTGCGCGGGCTATCTGCGCGGGCCGTCTGCGCGGGCCGCCGATGGGCGGGCTACCGGCCGTCGGACTGATAGGACAATCGGGCCTGCAGCGTGGGCTGGCGGACCACCGTGACGCGATCGCCCCGGGTACGCACGACGACCCGGCCGTTCGGGCGGCGGAGCACCGCGAGGTCGAAGGTCGCGTCGCCGACCTGCACCCCGTGCAGTTCGAGGTCGGGCAGCCAGTCGGGCAGGTGCGGATCGACCAGGATCGTGCGCAGCGGTGCGACGGGGCGCAGCGCCAGCAGCGCCTGCACGACGGCGATGACCGCGCTGGCCGACCAGCCCTGCGGCGAGCAGGCCTGCGGGTGCACGCCCGGGTGCGGGTGCTCGGCGTCGCGCGGCAGGCCGCTGATCGCCTCCGGAAGCCGGTGCCCCTCGAACAGCGCGGCGGCGGAGAAGGTGGCCTCGGCGAGCCGGTACAACTCGTCCACGCAGCCGTAGCGGGCCAGGCCCAGCGCGGTGGTGCCGGCGTCGACCGGCCACACCGTGCCGCGGTGGTAGCTGAACGGGTTGTACGCGGGGTGGTCGCTGGACAGCGTACGCAGGCCCCAGCCGCTGAACATGTCGTCGGCGAACAGCCGGCGGGCCAGGGCACGGGCGAACCGGTTGGGCACGATGCCGGTGGCGAGCAGGTGGCCGTCGTTGGAGCTGACGGAGCGGACCTGCCGTCCGTCCGGGCCCAGCGCCTGGGCGTAGCTGTGCCGGTCGGGCATCCAGTACGCGGCGTGGAAGCGCCGGCGCAGCCGGGCCGCCCGGGCGACCATCGCGGCGGCGCGGGCCCGCTCGCCGATCGCGGCGAGGGCGAAGGCGCCGTGACGCAGCGCGGAGTAGTGGTATCCCTGGAGTTCGCTGGTGGCGATCGGGTTGTCCACCACCCGGCCGTGCTCGTCGACGATCGCGGTCGCGGAGTCCTTCCAGCCCTGGTTCTTCACCCCGTCCGGGGTTCGGCGGTGGTATTCCAGGAATCCGTCGCCGTCGGGGTCGGCGCGGTGGGACAGCCAGTCGAGCACGCCGTGGGCGGCCGGGCGCAACTCACGGACCGTCGCGCGGTCGCCGGTCCAGGCGAGGTACTGGCCGAGAAACACCAGGAAATCCAGCGGCGCGGCCCAGTCGCCGTAGTACCCGGCCAGCGGATCGATCCCGAGCGCCGACAGGGGCCCGTGCCGCGCCTCGTGCAGCAGCTTCCCCGGCTCCTCGTCGTGCGAGTCGTCGACCCGCCGGCCGATGTGCGCGGCATTGAGCCGCAGGCTGTCGCGTAGCATGGTCGGGCCGGCCAGCATGGCCTGCCAGGAGATGGTGAGCGTGTCCCGGCCGAAGAACTGTTGGTAGAAGGGCACCCCGGCGAAGGGCGCGGCCGGTCCGGGCGGGGAGCCCAGCGGCATGTTGGCCAGATCCTCGACCGCGGTGGTCCAGGCCGCGGCGACATCAAGGTTTGAGCTGCGCAGGCGGGTCTGTTCGGCGGCGAGTTCGGTGCGTGCCCGGCCGGCCGCGTCGGGGGTCTCGGCGTAGCTCGCCGGCGGGGCGGTCATCCGGTGCCCGTCGAAGACCGGCTCGGCCACGAGGTCGAGGAAGGACGACTCGTTCGGTGCGACGGTGAGCGTCGCCTCGATGGTGTCCCCGGCGCACCGTACGGCGGTCGGGGCCTCCACCCGGATCGCCACCGCGCGATCGAGATCCGGGTGGTCGGGTTCTGGAGCGCCGTAACTCAGCCGCAGTTCGTTGCGTGCCGCGCTCCACTCCCGCCGTACCTCGACGTGCCGCTGGTAGGAGCCGCGTTCGGCCTCCTGGGTATCGGCGAAGTCGGCCGCGAGCGTGACGGCGATCCGTACCTGCCGCGGGGCGGCGGCCCAACTGTGCAACGCGAGCCTGGTACGCAGACCCTCGCCGAGGAAACGCTCGATGGTGAGGTAGAAGGCCTCGGACGGCAGCTTCTCGCCGTCGGAAAGCTCCACATAGGACAGTTGAGCGTGGGCGCCGACGTTGGCGGTGTGGAACGCCACGGGCTCGCGGCCGTCGACGGTGATGCGTTCGCGGCACAGCAGCCGGGTGTTGTGCGCGAAGAATCCCTGCGGGTCGGTACCGGCGATCCGGCCGTGTACATCGGTGACGAGGGTGGACCATCCGCTGGCCAGGTACAGCAGGGCGGGGCGTACCCGTACGTCACGTACCACGCCCATCGTCCCTTCCGCACACCGCTGACCGCTGCCGTACGCGATACCCGGCCGGGGCGGAATCACACCCGGGACGGCGCCGCGTGTCCGGCCAGGTACCACGTCCTGGAACGGGCGGGGACGAACCGGACGGCGCCCGCCTACGGGGTCGCGGGGCGACCGCCCGCCGTCTGAGCCGCGCGGCCCACGCGCCGGGCGGTGCGGCCGAGGTGCCGGCTCATGATGCCCGAACTGCGCGGAGAGGCGCACCGGGTAGGCGCCATGGTCCAGCGCGGTGCCGGCCGGGCCGGCCGGGCCGGGCGGGGCGGGCACGGAGCAGTTGTCTATTGTGGACGGTGGTGGCCCACCCCGCCAGCCCGAGGCGGTCCGCCGCCGGTGCTACGGCTGCCCGTCGGGGGATTCGCTCGTCGCGTTGATGATCCCGCCGAGCAGGGACGGGATCTCCTCCGAGCCGGTGGGCTCGGCGAGGTGGAAGCCCTGCCCGAGGTCGCAGCCGAGCCGGGTCAGGTGATGTGCCTGCGCCGCGGTCTCGATGCCCTCGGCGGTGATGGTCAGACCGAGGTCGTGGCACAGCGAGATCAGCGCGGGCAGGATCGTCCGGTTGGAACGGCGCGGCGCGTCCGGCCGGCTCAGCCCCCGCAGGAATCCGGTGGCGAGCTTGACCGCCTGGATCGGCAGCTCCGACAGGTAGGCGAAGCTGGAGTATCCGGTGCCGAAGTCGTCGAGGGCCAGCCGGATTCCGAGGTCGTGCAGCGCGTGCAGGTTGGCCAGGGTGGCGTCGCCGGTGTCGTCGAACGCGTTCTCGGTAATCTCCAGCTGAAGCTGGTGCGCGGGCAGCCCGGCACCGTCGAGCACGTCGGCGACGAGGGCGGGCAGCGCCGGATGGCGGATCTGTGTGGCCGCGAGGTTGACGCTGACCAGTTGCGGTCCGGAGGCGAGACGCTGCCATCCGGCGGCCTGCGTGCACGCCAGCCGCAGCAGGTGCAGGCCGAGCGGTTCGATCAGGCCGGTGTCCTCGGCCGCCCCGATGAACTGTGCCGGGCCGAGCATCCCGTGCTGCGGATGCTGCCAGCGGGCCAGTGCCTCGGCCCCGACCACGGTGCGGTCGATGAGCCGGACGAGCGGCTGGTATACGAGGGTGAACTCGCCGTTGCGCAGGGCGGCGGGCATGGCCGCGCCCAGCGCGTGCCGGGCCAGGTCGGCGGCGCTGCGCCGGGGGTCGAACACGGCCCAGGAGGAGCGGCTGTTGCGGGTGACCCAGCCGAGCGTGATGTGTGCCGCCCGCAGCAGTTCGATGGGGTCGGTGCCGGCGGCGGACCGCTCCACGATGCCCGCCCGGCCGCTGACGGATATCTCGTGACCGTCGTCGAGGCAGACCGGTTCCGGCAGCGCGGCCAGCGCCTCGTCGGTCGCCTTGATGACGTCCTCGGCGCTGGTGGTGCGTTCGAGCAGCAGGGCGAACTCGTCGCCACCCAGGTGAGCGATGAAGTACCCGTGCCGGGCGGCGAGCGTGCGCAGCCGCGAGGCGATGGCGAGCAGGATCTGGTCGCCGGCACCGGGGCCGAGGCTGTCATAGACGGCGCTGAACCGGTCCAGGTTCAGCAGGCAGATGCCCAGCCGTGAGCCGGTCGGCGGATCGGCGATCAGGTGGGCCAGCCGCTGGGTCAGTGCCGCTCGGTTGGGCAGGCCGGTCACCGGGTCGTGCAGCAGCGCGTCCTGGAGGTTGCTCTGGAGGCGCTGCTGCTTGTGCCGCCAGGCGGCCCGCTCGGCACGGTGGATGCCCTCGGCCGCGGTCAGGGCATGGTCGCGCAGCGCGTCGGTGAAGCCGGTGGCGAGCCGTCCGAGCAGCACGGCGAGTGCGGACCGGGTCCGCTCGTCGTCGAGGTTGAGGTCGGCCGGCAGCCGCTGGCTCAGCAGGGTGAGGCTGACGCCGAGGGTGTCCGGGGACGACAGGTTCGCGCCGACCAGGGCGGCGCCGACCCGGTACCCCGCGATGTCGTCCGACGGCCGCGCCCGCAGCGCGGCCGCGAGTTGGCCGAGGCAGTCGAGCAGGATCGGCAGCGCGCGGGCGCGGCCACCGGGGACGAAGGCGATGCGGGCGATCGCGTCGAACCAGTCCCGGGCGAGTGGCGCAAGTTCGGCCGGCCCGACGGGCTCGGGCGGAGTGACGCGCTCGGCCGGGGCGGTGGGCTGGGGTGGAGCGGTGAATTCGGGTGGCGCGACGAGGTCGGGTGGGGTGGCGAGATCGGGCTCCCTCATCAGTGTCCCTTCCGGGTCGCGGAGGTGCGGCTGCCACAGGCCGGCCCCGCGATTATCGTCCGTTCGGAA
>DASXOA010000227.1:0-4623 GCA_036494675.1 Rugosimonospora sp. | reverse complement strand
GGCCCTCCGGCCCTCCGGTCACGCGTCGATCGGAGGGCCGGAGCGTGCCGGGCGACCCGGAAGCATGATCCCCGGAGGCCCGGCCGGAAAGCTCCTCGCCGGATCCGGTTTGGCCGCCGGAGATCGGGGTAGGCCCGTGGTCCAACGAGGGGGGATGCTCCGTGGCCGGGCCGATCAGTCCGCGTCCGGTCCACCAGTGGCAGCCGGACTTCCTACCGGCGTACCTGTCGAACGGCCTCATCGGCCTGCGCGTCGGCCACATCCCGCTGCTGTACGGCATCGCCATGCTCAGCGGGTTCGAGGGCCTGGACCCGGCCACGCTCGTCGAGTCGTTCGCTCCCGTTCCCTACCCGCTGGGCGGGAACGTTCAGATCGGCCGCGTCGCCCTCTCCGATCCGGGCCGGGCACGGCTGCGTGAACAGCGCTACGACTTCTCCTGCGGCGAACTGCACACCGTGGTGGACTTCGAGGCCGACGACGCGCGGGCCGAGATCGAGATCCTCACCCTGTGCAGCCGCACCCAGCCGACCATCGTGTTGCAGGAGGTGAAGCTGCGCGTCGACCGGGACTGCGAACTGTCGATGGCGACGAGCGTGGACTCCCGCGACACCCCCGGCTCGTGGACCCACAACGAACCGGGCAGCCTGGAGAGCCGGTCGGACTGGCCGGAGGGACCGTTCCGCTGGCGCAGTCTCGGCGACCTCAGCGCGTGCGGCATCACGTTCTCGACCGAACTGCTGGGCATGGACCAGTTCCAGCGCACGTTCGACCACCGGTCCGGTGACCGGCTGAACACCACCTACGCGTTCTACGCTCGGGCTGGCCACGAGTACCGGCTGCGCCAGGTGGTCAGCCTCGTCCCAGAGTCCCTGCACTCCCAGCCGCACATGCAGGCGGCCCGGCTGGTGGACGAGGCGCGCTGGCGCGGGTTCGACAACCTGCGCCGCGACAACCAAGTCGCGTGGGAGAGGCTCTGGCGCGGGCGGATCGTGTTGGAGGGAGCGCCGACCCGGTGGCAGGCGTTCGTCGATGCCGCGTTCTACTACCTCCAGGCCTCGGTACACGCGTCCTCGCCGAGCGCCACGTCGGTGTTCGGCCTGTCGTACTGGCCGAACTACCACTACTATCGCGGCCACCTCATGTGGGACCTGGAGACGTTCGCCGTCCCGCCGCTCCTGCTGACCCAGCCGGCCGCGGCCGCCGGAATGCTCCGCTACCGGGGTTCCCGGCTGGCGGCCGCGAACGCCAACGCGACACTCACCGGCTTCCACGGTGCCCAGTTCCCGTGGGAGAGCAGCCTGCGACTCGGTCACGAGGCCGCGCCGATCGGATCGCGCGGCCCGGCGACCGAGCATCACATCAGCATGGACGTCGCCCTCGCCTTCGCCCGGTACGTGCACGCGACCGGCGACAGCACGTTCGCCCGCAACGAGGCGTGGCCGGTACTGTCCGGCGTCGCCGACTGGATCGAGAGCCGCGTCGAGCGCACCGACCGGGGGTACGAGATCCGTAATGTGATCGGCATCGCGGAGATCGGTACGACCGTCAACAACAGCGCCTTCACGAACATGGCCGCCATCATGGCGCTGCGTGAGATCACGTCGATCGCGCGGGAACTGCAGATGGCGTACCGCCGGTGCTGGCAGACGATCGCCGACGGGATCGTGATCCCGAACGACCCAGAGCTCGGCATCATCTCCAACCACGACGACTACCGGCCCGACGAGGAACAGGGAGCGACCCCGGAAGCGGCGGCCGGACTGTTCCCCGTCGGTTTCCAGGTCGATCCGGAAACCGAGCGCCGGACATTGAAGTACTACGTCTCGCTGGCGGACAAGTACGCGGGGCAACCGATGCTCTCCGCGATGCTCGGCGTGTACGGCGCCCGTCTCGGCGACCGGGCCGCCGCGCTCGACCTCTTCGAGAAGGGGTACGGGCAGTTCGTCATCGACCCTTACACGATCACCACCGAATACAGCCCGACCGCCTTCCCAGACCACCCGCGCGCCGGTCCGTTCACCGCCAACCTCGGCGGCTTCCTCACCAGTTGCCTGTACGGGTTGACCGGCATGCAGCTCAGCTCCGGCGATCCGGCGACCTGGTTCCGGCGCAAGGTGATCCTGCCGACCGGGTGGGACGCGATCCACTCCGACAGCGTCTGGGTCCGCGGCCGGCCGGTGAGCCTGCACGCCGCCCACGGCGACGACCGCGGTCAGTTCGGCGGAGGCGACGGCGAAACCGACGCGGACTGGTGACGCCGGACGGCGCCATGGCATGATCGCCGGTGGTGCGTCGGGCGTTCCGGGAGGCGGGTGGACATGACCGTTCGGGTCGCGGTGCTGGACGACTACCAGGACGTGGCGCGGGAGTTCGGCGACTGGAACCGGCTCGGTGACCGGGCCGAGGTGACGGCCTTCACCGACCACGTCGACGACGCGGACGTGTTGGTCGAGCGGCTGGTCGGGTACGACGTCGTGGTCGCGATGCGGGAGCGCACCGCGTTCCCGCGGGCCGTGCTCGAACGCCTGCCCCGGCTTCGCCTGCTGGTCACCACCGGCATGGCCAACGCCGCCATCGACGTGGCGGCGGCTGGACGCCAGGGTGTCACGGTCTGCGGCACGGCCAGCCTGCCCACCGGTACCGCCGAGCTGACGTGGGGCCTGATCCTGGCCCTGGTGCGTCACATCCCGGCGGAGTCGCAGCGGGTGCGCTCGGGCGGTTGGCAGAGCACGGTCGGCGGCGACCTGGCCGGCAGCACCCTCGGGGTGATGGGGGTGGGCCGGATGGGCGCTCAGGTGGCGGCCGTCGGGCGGGCGTTCGGCATGAACATGGTCGCGTGGAGCCAGAACCTGCGGCCGGAGCAGGCTTCGGCGGTGGGCGCTCGCGCGGTGACCATGGACGAACTGCTGTCCGGCTCGGACGTGGTGACGGTGCACCTCAAGCTCAGCGACCGGACCCGCGGACTGATCGGGGCGGCGGAGCTGAGGTCGATGCGCCCGGAGGCGTACCTCATCAACACGTCGCGCGGGCCGATCGTCGACGAGGCCGCGTTGCTCACCGCGCTGCGGGAGGGCTGGATCGCGGGGGCGGGGCTGGACGTCTTCGATGTCGAGCCGCTGCCGGCCGACCACCCGTTGCGCACCGCGCCGAACACCGTGTTGACGCCGCACCTCGGCTACGTGACGCGTGGGACCTACCGGGGTTTCTTCGGCGAGGCGGTCGAGGACGTCGAGGCGTTCCTCGCCGGGCAGCCGGTACGGGTGTTGTAGGGCGGGGTTCGCGACCCGCGCCGTCCGCCGCGGCCACCGAGGCCGGCGGTCGGTCTGCGATGGTCGCCGGTCGGCTGTCGCCTTCGCGACCGCTGGGGGGTCACCCCCGGCGCCGGTAAACCGGCGGCGCGGGGCCGGCGTGGTACTGGTGCGGTCGATCGACCGCCGGCTGCCCCCCGAGCAGCTTCCGCCCGTACCCCCGAAGGAAGCCCCCATGTTGTTCACCCTCCGCCGCACCGCCATGCTGGCCACCGCCGCACTGGCCGGCGGGATCGCCCTCTTCGCCCCGGCGGCGTGGGCGTCCGCGACCGGCCACGACCTCTCCGCGCCCACCTCCACCGCCCCGGTCACCGGTACCGCGACCGCCGAACCCTCGGGCCCGACGCCTCCCGTGCTGACCGGGGTGCGTACCGGCCGGCACGCCACCTACGACCGCACCGTCTTCGACTTCACCGGCGGCACCCCGGGCTACCGGGTGGAGTACGGCGAACTGCGCCAGGAGGGCACCGGCGCACTCGTACCGCTGGCCGGCGCCGCGCACCTGCACGTCGAGTTCACCGGCGCCTACACCCGCGACCCGAGCACGGGGGCGGGCACCTTCAACCTCCGCACGGTACGCAACCCCGGACTGCCGACGCTGCGCCAGATCAAGTTCGGCGGGGAGTTCGAGGCGCACATCGCCGCAGGGCTCGGCCTGACCGACCGGGTCGGGTTCCGGGCATTCACGTTGGCCAACCCACCGCGCGTGGTGGTCGACGTGGCGCACCAGCCGAGCCAGCCGTTCCGGGCATCGCCGGTGAGCCTGGCGGGTACCGCCCCGGACGTGCTCGTCGACCGGGTCCGCTCGGGTCGTCACCCGGGCTACGACCGGCTCGTGTTCGACATCGAGGGTTCCGCGCGGCCGGAACTGCGGGCCGGCTATGCCGGTACGGGGTCGAGCATCGACATCCTCTTCACCGGCCAGGGTTCGCCGACCACCTCGCCACACGCGAGCCACGCCGGTCCGTCGAATGTTTACATAGGACTACCGGAGCTGCGCGGGGTGTCGTTCACCGTCATCGGTGCCGGCATGATGACGGCCCGGGTCAGCACCGCTCACCGGCACGGCTTCCGGGTCATGGTGCTCACCTCGCCGACCCGCGTGGTGCTCGACGTCGCGCACTGATTCCCCCGTACCGCACCGGGTCCGGGCCGCCCCCGACGCCACGCGCCGGGGGCGGCCCGCTGTGCCTCAGGCGATGCCGGGGCTCAGGCATATGGGCTCAGGCTCACGCCTTGCCACGTCGGCCTGTGCTCGCCTCCGCCACAGACCGGCTCCGGCTGCGCTCAGGCTCACTTGCCACGTCGGCCTGTG
>DASXOA010000226.1:0-14783 GCA_036494675.1 Rugosimonospora sp. | reverse complement strand
GCTTTTCACGCCATTCGGCTCCACGCCATCCGGAGGATCACCCAGGGCCGGACCGCGACGGTCACGCGGTCCGGCGGCGCTACCACGGCGACCAGCAGCGAGCCCACCGCGCCGGCCCCCGGCGTCCACGTCGCCGCACCGGCCCCCGGCGTCCACGTCGCCGCACCGGCCTCCGGCGTCCACGTCCTTGCCCCGGCCAACATCACGATCCAGGTCGCGGCCACCGGCCCCGGCGCCGGGGATTCGATCGCGACGGTGGACTTCGACCCGTGGACGCGCCAGGACGCCTTCGGAGCGGCGATCCCGCAGACCCGGACCGGCGGTAACCGCTTCGCCCGGGTCCGCAGTTCCACCATGCGACAGGTTCGGTACATCCCCTCCGGCCGGAGGGCCACGATGCCCGACGGTGACCCGATGAAGTCCGGCGACACCGTCCTGGACATCCGGCCCTGCAACGAGGGTGACCCGCGGCGGCCGACCGTCCAGGCGCACCTGGACGGCGGCGCGGCTGCGTCCTCGACCTACCACAGGTTCCGGACGCAGCCGGACCTCGCGATCGCCAACGCGGATTGCCGAATGCTGTTTCCGGCCGGCTGATGCCGGCGGACGCCGGCCGGCACGCCAACGCAGCAAGGCCGGCCGGTGTCGCGGGCGGGTCGGGTCGGGCCCCTTAGCCGGCCCGGCCCGCCCGCAACGCCCAGGGACCCGGGGTGGGTGGGGGTCGCGCCGCCCACCCCGGCCGGCGTTTGTATGTGAGGCTTAGGTCGTGGCGGACATCAAGGTCTACGGCGCACCGTGGTGCCCCGACTGCCGGCGTGCCAAGAAGTTCATGACCGCGCACCGGATCCCGTACGACTGGATCGACATCGACCAGGATCCGGCGGGGCGGGCCCATGTCGAGCGGGTGCAAAACGGAGGCCGGACCATCCCGACGGTGGCTTTCCCCGACGGTAGCCACCTGGTCGATCCCGGCGACGACGAGTTGGCCGAGAAGCTCGGTCTGGCGGTGACGGCCGAGAGGGAGTCCTACGACCTGGTGATCGTGGGCGGCGGGCCGGCGGGCCTGGCCGCGGCCATCTACGCGGCGCGGGAGGGCATCGAGGCGCTGGTGGTGGAGAAGGCCGGCCTGGGCGGGCAGGCCGGGGTGACCGAACGGATCGAGAACTACCCGGGCTTCCCCGAGGGGATCGACGGCGGCGACCTGGCCGACCGGTTCATCGAGCAGGCCCGCCGCTACGGCGTGGAACTGCTCCAGGCGGTGGCGGCCAGCACCATCGAGGCGGACGGCGGGTGCCTGTGCGTGCGGTTGGGCGGCGGCCAGGAGGTCTGCGCCCCGACGGTGTTGATCAGTACCGGTTCGACGTACCGGCGGTTGGGGATACCGGGCGAGGACGAGTTGGTCGGCGCCGGGGTGCATTTCTGCGCGGTCTGCGACGGCCCGTTCTACCGGGGCGTCGAGGAGCTGATGGTCATCGGGGGCGGGAATTCGGGGCTGGAGGAGGCGCTGTACCTGTCCCAGTTCGCCGGGCGGATCCGGGTGGTGACCCGCGGGGAGCTGACCGCCTCGGCGCTGGTCCGCGAGAAGATCGACAAGGATCCACGGTTCGTCGTGCACACCAACACCGACATCGTGTCGATGGCCGGCGAGGGCGGCCGGCTGACCGAGGTGCTGGCCCGGGACCGGGCAGCCGGCCGGGACGTGCGTTTCACGCCGGCGGCCGCGTTCGTGTTCATCGGGCTGGATCCCAACACCGGCTGGCTGGGCGACACGCTGCGGCTGGACCGGTGGGGTTTCGTGGTCACCGACGACACGTTCGCCACCTCGGTGCCGGGGGTGTTCTGCGCCGGCGACGTGCGCGCGGGGGCGACCAAGCAACTGGGCTCGGCGGTCGGCGACGGCATCGCCGCCTTGATCGCGATCCGCTCTTACCTGCAGCGCATCGGCGAGATGGCGAACGTCGAGGTCAACGCCTGACCGCCGGCCGTCGGCGCGGTACCCGCTCTGGCGCGTCCGGCCGGGAATGATCACGTCGCATCCGGGCACGACCCGGGCATGACGCAGAGCAGGGCACGCCGGGTCCTGCGCCAGGAGAGCGACCCGCGAAGAGCCTCCTATCTGGAGCTCTTCTTCGATCTGGCGTTCATCTTCGCCTTGATGCGGTTGTCGCGGAACCTGCAGGCGGACCTGAGCGTCGCCGGTGCCGCACGGACGTTCCTGCTGCTGGCGGCTCTGTGGGCGGTGTGGGTCACGACCGCCTGGTCGGCGAACTGGTACGACACGGGAAACCGGGTCACCCGCGAGTTCCTGATCGTCGTGATGTTCGGCGGGCTGCTGATGGCCGCCTCGGTACCGGAGGCGTTCGGCCGTCACGCGTCCGTGTTCGCCGGCGCGTACCTGGCCGTGCACGTGGGGCGCGGCCTGGCGTTCACCTCCGTGCTGCGGGGGCACCCCCGGATGTGGCGGTCGGTGCGCATCGTCGTGTCCTTCGGGTTCACCGGCATTCCCTGGGTGGTGGGGGCCGTCGTGCCGGCCGTCCGGGTGCCGCTGTGGGCCGGGGCGGTGACCCTGGACTACGTGATGACCCGGCTGCGCTGGCCCACGCCGTGGTTGGGCCGCTCCAGCTGGGAGGAGCTGCGGGTGGTCGGTGAGCATCTCTCGGAGCGCTACCAGCAGATCTTCATCGTGGCGCTGGGGGAGCTGATCCTGGCGGTCGGCGTGGCCTACAGCGACGCCGGCTTCGACCTGGCCCGTACGGTGGCATTCGCTCTGTCGTTCGCCAACGCGGCACTGCTGGCCGTGGTGTATTTCATCCCGCGCGAGGGCCGGCTCGGCTCCGTGATCGACAGGTCCGACGCGCCGGGTCGCCTCGCGATGGACACGGCGTTCCTGCACCTGGCCCTGGTGGGCAGCGTCGTGGCCACCGCCGTCGGCGACGCGCTGGCCATCGAGCATCCGCACGGCCCGCCCCGCGCGAGTTCCGTGGCCGTCACGGTCGGTGGGGCCGCGCTGTTCCTGGCCGCGCGGAACCTGACCGCGTTCCTGATCGACCGCCGTCCGCCCTGGTCGGGTCTGATCGCCCTGGCCGTACTCCTCGCCCTGGTACCCGCGCTGCTGCGGTTGCCCCCGCCCGCCACGATCGCGGCCGCCGATCTCGTCCTGATCGCCATCGTGGCCCAGCAGTACGTCCTCACGCGCCTGCGGCACGCGCCCGGACGGCCGGTGTGATCAGGCGGGCGGCTTCGTGCCCGGCGCCGCCGGGTCGGGCCGGCGGTCCACGGGGCGGCGTGGCGCCATCGGCTGGCTGGCCCAGTCCCGCTCGCCGCTCCACGGCGCGGGTACCGCGTCCACCATGCGCGCCAGCGCGTAGGCGATCTCCTCGTAGTTGACCCGCCAGCCGCGGAAATGCGGCCAGGCCTCCTCGGCGGTGCGCTCCGAGCGCAGCCCGGCCTCCTCCACGTGGCGCACCCCGTCGAGGAACTCCGCGAAGGTCAGCCGGATCGGGGCGTCGGGCATCGGGTCCGGGTCGAAGGGCAAGCCGACGACTCGCCCGATGTCGCGCAGCGCGGTGAAACCGGAGCGCAGCATCAGCCGGGCCGGCGGCGACGGCGAGGTGGTCGGGGTCAGCGCCATCTGCAGCGCCGCCGCGTCCATCACCGCGAGCAGACCGATGATCCAGCTGCGGTACGGGCGGGGGGAGCGGAAGGCCAGCAGCACCGGGTAGTTGGCGTGGCTCTCGCCGATGTCGGCGGCCAGCCGTTCCCAGTTCTGGTACAGCTCCTTGAGCTGGTCGACGGTGCCGATCAGGGCCTGGCGGGCCAGTAGCTCCGGGCCCCAGGCCGGTTCGGCGGCCCGGGCCTGCAGCAGGGTCACCTCGGTCTCGCGCCGGTTGTAGGCGTCGTAGAGCGTGGGCAGGTAGGCGATCTGCAGCGCGATGATCAGGGGGCCGGTCGCGGCGGCCACGAAGTCCAGCGCGTTGAGCTGGGAGCGGGCCCCGGAGGCGAACCCGAGGGTGAACAAGCTGGAGCCGGCCTCCCGGAACGACGCCGGCCAGCTCAGCGCCGAGATCGCGTGGACCATCAGCCCGTACGCGCAGAAGACCGAGACCAGCCAGGACGCCAGCACGCCGACCAGGACCAGCGGCGCGAGCCAGGCCAGCAGCCGGTCGCGGGTCTCGTAGTTGTCGAACGGCAGAGCCAGCGTTGCCATGGTCTTGCGCAGGACGCGCCAGATGACCTTGGTCAGCAGCGAACCCAGCCCGCGTGGCACCACCATGTTGCGCAGAATGCTGCCGAGGGTGCTGAGCAGGAGAATGCCGCCCAGGACCCCGAAGAACACGCGCATGTGCCCATCCTGCGGTACGCCCGGCGCCCGTGTGGTGCCGGGCGCGAACTCCGCTTGCGGCCGCAGGATGGGCCCGGCACGATGCATTGACAGGCATCGGGATCATCCGCTCAGGGGTAGGAGGGGACCGTGCAGCGACCGAGCATCCACCCCGTGGTCTGGCGGGCGCCCAGCGCGCCGCGGCGGGCCCGCCAGCGCGACAGCGAACCCCCGATGCCCGCGCCCCGCCTGCGAGCGGTCGGCGGCCGGGGTCCGGAGGACATCGCGATCGACGCGCAGGGCAGCGTCTACACCGGGGTGGCCGACGGGCGGCTGCTGCGCCTGTCACCCGACGGCGAGGTCGCGGTGGTTGCCGATACCGGCGGGCGGCCGCTGGGCATCGAGGTTGATCCGGCCGGTGACCTGGTGGTCTGCGACGCGTACCGGGGCCTGCTGCGGGTCGACCCGCGGCGCGGCACGGTCACCGTGCTCGTCGACCACGTCGACGGGGAGCCGATGCTGTTGTGCGACAACGCGGCGGTGGCCAGCGACGGCACCATCTACTTCAGTGACTCCTCGCGGCGCTTCACGTTGGCGCACTGGCGGGCGGACCTGATGGAGCACTCGGGTACCGGGCGGCTGCTGCGCTGGGATCCGTCCGGCACGGTCGAGGTGCTGGCCTCGGATCTGCAGTTCGCCAACGGGGTGGCCCTGGCGGCGGACGAGTCGTTCGTGGCGGTGGCGGAGACCGGCGCGTACCGGGTGAGCCGGGTCTGGCTGTCGGGTCCGCGGGCGGGGCAACGCGACGTGCTGATCGCCAACCTGCCCGGCTTCCCGGACAACCTGTCGACCGGGGCGGACGGTCGGCTGTGGATCGCCCTGCCGAGCCCGCGCAACCGGCTGCTGGACTGGGCGCACGCCCGTAACCCGAAGGTGATTCAGACGATCTGGGCGCTGCCCGCCAGGATGCAGCCGCCGCCCCGGCACACCACCTGGGTGATGGCGGTGGACGCCGACGGGCAGGTGGTCTACGACCTGCAGGGCCAGCACGGGTACCACATGGTCACCGGGGTCCGTGAGCACGACGGCGTTCTGCACCTGGGCAGCCTGGTGGACACCTCCGTGGCCACGGTGGTGCTGCCGCCCGCCTAAATGGCGCACAGTGGGCGGAATCGGGTATCGCACAGACAGTCGCATGGGCGGTGTGTTTCCTCGATAGGCTGCGCTGGCACCTCACGACGCGAAGGAGCCTTCACATGCCGGTCACCGCCGAGCGTTTCGGGACCACGCCGGACGGCGAGGAGGTCGACCGCTACACGCTCTCGGCTGGCCCGATCCGGCTGCAGGTGCTCAGCTACGGCGGCGCGGTGTGCGCGATCGAGGCGCCGGACCGGGACGGGCGGCCCGCCAACGTGGTGCTCGGCCTGTCCACGCTGGAGGACTACGTGCACCGCAGCCCCCACTTCGGCTGCATCACCGGCCGCTACGCCAACCGGATCGCCGGTGGCCGGTTCACCCTGGACGGGCGCCCGTACCATATCCCGCTCAACGACGGTCCCAACGCGATGCACGGCGGCGGCATCGGGCTGGACAAGCGGGTGTGGAAGGTGGAGGAGTGCGGGGACGCGGCGATCCGGCTGCACCACACCAGCCCGGACGGCGACCAGGGCTTCCCGGGCACGCTGGAACTGCGCGTCGATTACACGCTGAGCGAGGACGGCCGGTGGCGCATCGACTACGCCGCCTCCACCGACGCGTCGACCGTGCTGAACCTGACCAACCACAGCTACTTCAACCTTGCCGGTGAGGGCAGCGGCGACGTGTACCGCCACGTGGTGCAGATCAACGCCGGCCGGTACACGCCGGTCGGGCCGGGGCTGATTCCCACCGGCGCGATCGAGCCGGTCGCCGGTACCCCGCTGGACTTCACCTCGCCGACCGCCGTGGGCGAGCGCATCCGCGACAGCTTCCCGCAACTGGTGGCAGGCCACGGGTACGACCACAACTACGTGCTCGGTGGCGGGCAGGTGGCCGCCCGGATCGTCGAGCCGGAGTCCGGGCGCACGCTGTCCGTGCAGACCACCGAACCGGGCCTGCAGTTCTACACCGGCAACTTCCTGGACGGCACGCTGGTCGGGCCGGCCGGGCGGGCGTACCGGCAGGGGGACGGGCTGGCGCTGGAGACGCAGCACTTCCCGGACTCGCCCAACCAGCCGAACTTCCCGTCCACCGTGCTGCGCCCGGGCCAGGAGTACCGCAGCACCACGGTGTTCACCTTCGGCGTGGACTGATCACAACGGTCCGCCGGCAACGTGATGGCCCCACCCGGTGGTGCTCTCGTAGGCTGGCCGGGAATTTGTTTTCTCCGTTGTCGATCTGCGGCCCGGCTGACTCGTCGTCCAGGTAGGCGGGCCCGATCGGGCTCAACGCGATGGGACGGACATCCGAGATGGCGAAGTACCTGATCCTCATTTACGGCGACGATCAGCAGTGGGGCGCGATGTCGCCCGAGGAGCAGCGGGCACATGACGCGGCCCATGTCGCGTTCCGTGACGCGGCCGGGTCGGCGGTCGTCGGCGGCGAAGAACTGGAGCCGGCGCCGGTGGCGACCACGTTGCGTACGGATCCCGCCGGCCGGGTCATCACCACGGACGGGCCGTTCCTGGAGACCAAGGAGGCGCTGGGCGGCTATTACGTGCTGGAAGCCGCCGACCTCGACGAGGTGATCGCGCTGGCCACCCGGCTGCCCGAGGTGTCCGCCGGTCACAGCGGGGTGGAGATCCGTCCGGTGGTGGACCACGGGTGAGATCGAGGTCGTCGCGGCGGTCGCCCAGGCGCACCGCCGCGACTGGGCCCAGGTGTTCGCCACCGCCGCGCACCTGACCCGGGACCTCGACCTGGCGGAGGAGTGCGCTCAGGACGCGTACGTGCAGGCGCTGGAGACGTGGACGCGCACCGGCATCCCGGATCGGCCGGGCGCCTGGCTCACGACCGTGGCCCGCAACCGGGCACTGGACGTGTTGCGCCGGGAGCGGGTGCTGCGCCGGGCCCTGCCGCTGCTGGTGGCCGACGACTCGGTACCCGGCCCCGACGACACCTTTGCCGGAGACGACCGTCTCCAACTCGCGTTCACCTGCTGCCACCCCGCCCTGTCCCGCGACGCCCAGGTCGCCCTGACGCTGCGGCTGGTGTGCGGGCTGTCCACGGCCGAGGTGGCCCGCGCGTTCCTGGTGCAGGAGACCACCATGGCGGCGAGGATCACCCGGGCCAAGAAGAAGATCCTGGTCGCTCGTATCCCGTACCGGGTGCCGGCGCCGGAACACCTCGCGCAGCGGGTCGCCGCCGTCGGCGAAGTCGTCCATCTCATCTTCACCACCGGGCACACGGCACCGATCGGCGCGCATCTGGTCCGCCGGGATCTGGTGGACGGCGCGATCGGCCTGGCCCGCATGCTGCACCTGCTCATGCCGAAGGACGCCGAGGTCACCGCGCTGCTCGGACTGCTGCTGCTCATCGACGCGCGCAGCGACGCCCGGGTGTCGGCCACCGGTCGGATGCTGCTGCTGCCGCAACAGGACCGGACGCGATGGGACACCCGGATGATCGCCGAGGGAGCCGGCCTGCTCGGCGACGCTCTGCGCCGGCGGCCACCGACGAGGTACGCCGTCGAGGCGGCGATCGCCGCCGTACACGCCGAGGCGCCGAGGTGGGAGGACACCGACTGGGTGGAGATCGTCGCGCTGTACGACGTCCTGGTCCGGCTGTGGCCCTCGCCGGTCGTCGAGCTCAACCGGGCGGTCGCGATCGGTCTGCGCGACGGCCCGCGCGCCGGCCTGGAGGCGCTCGCGCCGCTGCTGGACGAGCCGTCGCTGGCCACCTACGGGTACCTCAGCGCCGCCCGTGCGGATTTCCTGCGCCAACTGCACCGCTGGGGGCAGGCGGCGCAGGCGTACCAGGAGGCGTTGACGCTGACCGACAACGACGTCGAGCGTGCCTTTCTCCACGACCGGCTCGACGAGGTCCAGGCCCACCGTGGGACCTGATTCCGCGGACCCGGACCGGTCGGGCCCGGTGACGCCCCAGGTCGTGCCGGCTGCGCGACACTCCGGGCGCGCCCTGCTTCCCCTCGGTCTGATGTTCCTCGCCGTCGGCGTCTCCCTGGCCATGGTCGTGCCGTTCCTGTCGCTGTTCCTGAGCACGGACGTGCACGCCGGCCCGGTCCGGGTGACGGTGTTCCTGATCGTCGCGCCGCTCGCGGGCGTGGTCGCGTCGACGCTGATCGGGTGGCTCTCCGACCGCCGGGCGATCCGCCGGGCACTGCTGATCGGCGCGTCCCTGGCGGGCCTGATCGCCTCGGGGCTGACCGCGTTCGTGCGCGATTACTGGGTACTGCTCGCGTTGGCGGTGAGCGCCACGGCGCTGGCCGGATCGTTGTTCCCGCAGACGTTCGCGTACGCGCGTCAGGTCCTGTCCCGCGACGGCTCCAGCCGCGCCGCGATGGGCATCAGCATCCTGCGCACGGTGTTCTCGCTCGCCTGGGTGGCCGGGCCGCCGCTGGCCGCACTCCTGCTCAACCTGGGCGGCTTCGGGTACGTGTACGGCACCGCCGCGGCGATGTACGCGATCGCCGCCCTGGTCGCGATTCTCGGGCTCACCGAGATCGGGGCGGCCGCGCCGGCGGTCTCCTCCGATGACGCGCCCGTCGCCGGCGTTCCCGACACGGTCGAGGCACCGCGATGGACGCTGCTGCTGACCGCGGCCGCGTTCACGCTGCTGCAGTGCCCGCTGACCCTTGGCGTGCAGGCGCTGCCGCTGTTCGTCAGGACCGATCTGGGTGGCGACGTCGCCGACGCCGGTCTCATTCTCGGCCTGTGCGCCGCGCTGGAGATCCCGCTGATGCTGGGCCTCGGTGCGCTGAGCACCCGGATCCCGTTGCGTGCGCTGGTACTCGCCGGTGCCGGTTGTGGCATCGGGTACTACGCGCTGGCCACGGCGACATCGAGCATCCCGCTGCTGGCGATCGCGCAGATCGTCAACGCCGCGTTCATCGCGGCGGTGTCCGGCCTGGGCATCTCCTACATGCAGGACATGCTGCCGCGGCACCCGGGACGGGCCACGACGCTGTTTGCCAACTCGTTCCCGATCGGGGCGATACTCGCCGGTCCGCTGCTCGGCCTGGCCCAGCACCTCGGCTACCGGCTCGCCTACGGTACCGGGGCGGCCCTGTGCACGGCCGGCCTGCTGCTCCTGCTGGTGGTCCGCCCGTCCGTTCGGCCGGGCCGGTCGCCCGCAGCGCAGCGGCAGGCCGCGGCGAGGATCGACCGGCAGGCGGCGACGAGGTAGCTGCCGCACCGGGGTATCCGGGAGCACGACCGCATCCTGCGCCGTCGTCGCCAGCGCGACGGCTGACACGGCGGGCCGGGCGCGTCGCCGGGGCGGGTGGCCCCGGCGACGGCGCGAACTCACTCAGCCAGTTTGGCGATGGCCTGAGCGGCCAGGAAGTACTGGTTGGTGCCCAGCTGGCGGATGGTCTTGATGCCCAGGGCCTGCTTGATCAGGTCGGCGGCGTTGTCGGACACGCCGGCGAGCGCGGCCACCGGGGCGTCGGCGAGCTCCTGCACGCTCTTGCCCTGGTAGGCCTTGTCCAGCTTGTTCTCGGCTCCCTGCACGGGATCCCCTCTCATCGACGGAGCCCACCGGAGGGCGGGCCGCGGCGTAGGGTACGCCAGCATCGTGGGGCAACGAAAAGGGGCCCAACGGTGGCGGGCTGTGCGAAGGTACTGATCGTGGCCACCTCCCATCCCACTGTGTTGGCCGGTGCACGTTCGGCCATCGAGCCGTTGCTGGCTGCCGGGCACGGCCGGATCCTGGTCGGCATCGCCGGGCCGCCGGCCGCGGGCAAGTCGACGCTGGCCGCCACCCTGGCCTCGGACCTGTGCGCGAGCCTCGGCGAGGGCGGCGCGGTGGCCGTGCCGATGGACGGGTTCCACCTGTCCAATGCCCAGTTGGCCCGGCTCGGGCTGGCCGACCGCAAGGGGGCGCCGGAGACGTTCGACGCGTGGGGCTTCGCCGCGCTGCTGCACCGGCTGCGCAGGCCGGCCGCCGGTGAGGTGGTGTACGCCCCGGAGTACAGCCGGGTGCTGCACGAGTCGATCGGCGGAGCCATCCCGGTACCGGCGGCGACCCGGGTGCTCGTCGTGGAGGGCAACTACCTGCTGCTGCCCTCGCCGCCGTGGACCCTGGCGCGCAGGCAACTGGACCTGGTGCTGTACCTGGAGGCGGCCACGCCGGTGCGGGTCGACGCGCTGCTGCGCCGCCAGCGCGCCCGGGGGCTGGCCGCGGCCGCGGCGCAGGACTGGGTGTACCGCAGCGATGAGGCCAACGCCGCGCTGATCGGCACCACGAAGCGGTACGCGGATGTGGTGTTGACCCGTCCCTGACCGCTCAGCCCGGCCCGGGCGTCTCCCCGACCGGGTGCCCGGGCCGGGGCGTCGCGGTCGTGTGGCGGTCCCAGCGCAGCGGGCGCGGGTCGGCCGTCCACAGCAGCCGCCGCCACCACGGCCGGCGGGCCCGCAGCTCACCGACGTAGGCCAGCGCCTGCGCCTTGGCCAGCCGGGCATCCTCCTCACGCACCGTGGCGCCGGCGAAGGTGACCTGGTTGGCCAGTGCGGCAAGGTCGTCCAGTGCGGGGGCCGGCAGCCCCGAACCGGTGCCGGCGGGGCGGCGTGACCGGCTCCGCTCCTCGACCGTCGCGGCGGCGTACGCCGCCACCTCGGTCACCGCCAGGTGCGCCCCGGCGGGTCGACCGGCCAACCGCAGCCCGTCGAGGACCTCGTGCCAGGCACCGGCCACCCGCGACGCCGGCGACCCCCGGTCCAGGCGGCGCTGGCGCTGGGCGCGGCGGCCCAGGATCACGCCGGCCGCCGCCGCGGCCAGCGCCGCGAGCAGGCCGCCGCCGAGCCCGGCGAGCAGGCCGCCGCTCACCCCGGCGCCCGGCAGCGCCGCGGCGCTCGCGCTCGCTGAGGGCCGGTGCGGGTGCGCCGAGGCCGACGCCGCGACGGTCGGGGCCGGCGAGGGTGGTGGCGGGGACGGCGGCGGCTTGGGCGCGAAGTCGTCCTCGACCGGGCGGGCCGGGGTGTCCGGGTGCGGCAGCGGATCGAAGGGTACCCAGCCCACGCCGGTGAACAGCACCTCCGGCCAGGCCAGCGCGTCGCGGCCCAGCACGCTGCTGTGGCCCGGGCGGGCGGTGAAGCCGACCACCACCCGGGTCGGTAGGCCGAGCATCCGGCCCAGGACGGCGAAGCTGGCCGCGAACTGCTCGGTGGTGCCGCGCTGGCCGCCGAGGTTGCGGGCGGCGAAGAGGAAGAAGTTGAGGTTGGGGTAGGCGTGGCCGCTGGGCGCGTCGGTGACCAGCGTGTAGTGGTCGGACAGGAACTGCGCGATCGCCTGGGCCCGCTGGTAGGGGGCGGCGATGGTGGTACCGAGTTGGGTGGCCAGTCTGGTCATCGCGTCCGGGGCGCCGATGCCCAGTTGCAGGTACCGGGCGACGCCGGGGCCGGAGGGCACGTCCGCGCCGGGCAGCAGGTTGACGTTTGGCGTGGGCGCCGCGGAGTGCACGGTGTAGCTCAGCCCGCCGGACAGCCCGGTGGGCAGGATCAGGGTGCCGGTGGACTGGTCGTAGCCGACCCGTACGCCGTCGATCTCGCGGGCGGCCTCGGCGGCGGGCAGCAGCCGCCCGTCGAGATCGTCGACGGTGATGCGCGCGTCGATGGGCCGCCCGCCCGGCGGTGGGGCGCCGGGGCCGTTGATCGGCGGTAGGGCGACGCCGGCCTCCCGGTAGTCGCCGTGTACCAGCCAGTTGACCCCGTCGTAGTCGGACAGGACGGCCAGCCGGATGCGTAGCTCGTCGGTGGGCACGGTGGTGGTGATGTCGGTGTCGAACAGCTTCTCGGTCGGGTTCAGTGCCCAGCCGGACAGCCGGATCAGCGGGTTCTCGTCCTCGGCGGACAGGTCGGGTGGGCTGACGTAGCGGCGGGGGTCGACCGGTGTGGCGCTGACCCGGCCGGCCAGTGCCGGCCCGACGGCGACGCTGCACCCGATGATGACGACCAGCGCGGCGGCTCCGTTGGTGGCCAGCCGTGCCCGCAGTGCCCAGCGGGCCTGCGCGTCCAGGTCGGGTGGGGCGGCGCCGGACGGGTGGGCGGTGAGCGCGAGTCCGGCGGCGGCGAGGGCGGCGTAGGTCAGCGGCTGCCACAGCGCCGGATGCGCGTTGGGCCCGACAACCAGCAGGGTGCCGGCGTAAAGCACGGTCGGGGGAGCGTAGCCGAAGAGCACCCGCCGGAACCGTACCGCCAGTTCGGCGCCGGCCAGCGCGGCCAGCCAGGTGGCGACGACCGGAAGCAGGACGGTGTCCGGCTGCGGTTCGATCGGGATCAGCGCGGTCAGCAGGCGGGGGATGCCGTTGTGGGCGGCGTCGCGCCACAGCGGCCACAGCGCGCCGTGCAGTTCGGCGTGGTGCGCGGAGATCCGTACCGCGAGCAGGGTGTAGCCCAGCAGGGCAAGGGCGGAGATCGGCGCCGCGGTGTAGGCCGGCAGCCGGCGGGTCAGCGTGGACAGCGCGACCGGTGCCAGTGCCGCGCCCAGCAGCAGCCGGGTGAGCAGGTCGCCGTGGTAGATCCTGGTCAGGGGCAGCGCGGCGAGCGTGACGAGCAGGCCCATCACGACCGGTACGGCCAGGCGCCTCACCACCGGCCGACCCCGTCCCAGGCGGCGGCGAACGCGGACGCGTCGGGTACCGCGAAGACGCGCACACCCTCCACAGTGGACGGTACGCCGGCCGGGTCGCCGAACACGCCGGCCACGATCGTCAGGTACCGGGGTCGCAGGGCGCCGACGGTGGCCAGGTCCTCGGCGTTCCCTGGGCCGGTCAGGTAGATCAGGGTGTCGCCGAGGCGGTACTGGCGCAGCCGCTCGACCGCCGCGCTCAGCTCACCGCCGGCGCGCAGCTGCGCCTCGGCCAGCCGGTCGAGCAGCGGGGCGGCGTCGACCCGGCGGGCACCGGAGGGTCCGACCGCCCGGTGGTCGTGGGCGCCGATCGCGGATGAGGCGCTGACCAGCAGCAACTCCGCGGCCAGGTCCTCGCGCAGCGTGGCGACCAGTACCGAGGCGGCCACCTCGCAGGCCTCCTCGAAGCCCTCCGGCACCGGGTAGGCGCCGGCCCGGTCATCGAGCAGGACGACGAGGCGCGGCAGGCTGGTGTCCACGTACTCGCGCACCATGAGCTGACCGACCCGGGCGGTGGTGCGCCAGTGCACCCGGCGCAGCTCGTCGCCGATGACGTACTCGCGCAGGGCGTCGAAGGTGATGCTGCCGTGCGGTACCCGGTCCACCCGCCCGTCCAGGCTGCGCGCGATGCCGACCGGTACGGCCAGCAGCGGATGCGTACGGGGGTGCACCCAGACCTGGGCGGTGCCGCCGTGGGTGCGCGCCGAACCGAGCAGGCCGAGCGGGTCGCGGCGGGTCACGCTCAGCGGCCCGACCCGTACCACCCCGCGCCGGGCGGTCGGCACCGGGTACGTCACGGTGGTGTCCCGCGCCGGGCGGAGCCGGATCAGCGGTACCGGTACCGGCGCGCCGCCGCACAGGTCCTGCGCGATCAGGGTGGCGGCGCGTAGCCGGCTGCCGTTGCGCACGACCAGCGTCTGGGTGCACGGATCGCCGCGGGTGACCCGGTCGGGTTCGACCGTGCGCGACACGGACAGCCGGGGCTGCCAGACCGCGTCGCCGGTCGCCCAGGCGGCGGCGAGCAGTGCGGCGGCGCCGAGGACGGCCAGCTCGGGGTAGCCGAAGGCGAACCCGACGCCGATCAGGATCGCACCCCCGCCCAGCAGGGCCAGTCCGCGCGCGGTGGGCTTCACACTGGCTGCGCCGAGGGGACGGCGACGGACTCCAGGACACCGGCGAGGATCTGCTCGGCGTTGGCGCCGCGCAGCTGGGCGTCGGGGGACAGCAGCAGCCGGTGGGCGAAGACCGGCTCGACGAGGGCCTGCAGGTCCTCCGGGACCACGTAGTTGCGCCCGTCCAGCAGCGCGTAGGCGCTGGCCGCCTTGGTCAGCGCGATCGCGCCGCGGGGGCTGACCCCGACGCGGACCTGCGGGTGGGTGCGGGTGGCGGCGGCCAGCCGGACCGCGTAGGTGTAGAGCGGGTCGGCGAGGTAGACCCGCCGGGCCAGCTCGATGGCCTGGGCGATGGTGGCGGTGTCGGTGACCGGTTCCAGCATGTCGGGGCTGCGCCCGGCGGCGGCGCCGCGTAGCACGTCGATCTCGACGGCCTCGTCCGGGTAGCCGACCGACAGCTTCATCAGGAACCGGTCCAGCTGCGCCTCCGGCAGCCGGTACGTGCCGTCCATCTCCACCGGGTTCTGGGTCGCCACGACGAGGAACGGCCGCGGTACCGGATGACG
>DASXOA010000225.1:0-3269 GCA_036494675.1 Rugosimonospora sp. | reverse complement strand
GTCGCCGATCCGACCAGGCCGAGTGACTGCGCCTCCTGCCGCACCCAGTAGCGGAAGCCGACGCCCTGCACGCGCCCGCTGACCACCGCTGTCATCCGCGCCACGCCTCCCACGCTATCCGGGCGGAAGGTCACCACCATGGGCGGTCGACTGCCCCGCCGGCGAACGGCGGCAGCACGTCGACCTCGGCCCCGTCGGACAGCGCGGTGGTCTCGCCGGCCTGCTGGCCGTCGACCAGGAAGGACGCGACGGCAGCGACCCGCGCAAGTTCAGGGCGGGCCTCGAGTTGACGGCGCAACTCGCCGACTGTCGCCGCCGTCAGCGATTCGCGCTCGAGGCCCGCGGCACGCTGCGCGCCGGCCCAGTAGCGGACGGTGACGGTCGGCACGAGACCAACCCTAGGTGGCTGGTGTCTTTTGCGGCGCGTCGGTGCGACGACTGTCGTGATCATTTTGGGAGAATCGCGGTGATCGCAACGGTGTCTTCTCCTGGGGTGGTTGATGAGTCTGGGCTTGGCCGAGCGGCAGGGGGACCTGCTCGATGACGTGAACCGGTTCTGCGAGGCGACGCTGCCGGAGAACTCGATCTTCGCGGTGCTGCATCGGGAGCGGGACGGGCTGTTCCCGGATGAGATGTTCGCCGACCTGTTCAGCGCGCGGGGGCGCGAGAGTGTGCCGCCGAGCATCGTGTCGACGGTGATGGTGTTGCAGCGGCTGCAGGGCTTGTCGGACCGCGAGGCGGTCGAGGCGTACGCCTTCGATGCCCGGTGGCGCTACGCGGCCGGGGTGGGTGGCTACGACACCGGCGGGTGGGGCCGGTTCGCGCACACCGTGCTGGTGGATATGCGGGCCCGGCTGGCCGGCTCGGATCGGCCGCGGCGGATCTTCGAGGTGAGCACGCAGGTAGCGGGTGCGGCGGGGCTGCTGGGCGTGAAGCGGGTGCTGGACTCGGCGCCGATCTATGACGCGGTGGCCACGATGGACACCATCACGCTGATCCGTTCGGCGATCCGCGGCCTGCTGAAAGCAGCCGACGGCGATCTGGAGGAGCGGCTGCGGGCGGCGCTGTCCAGCGGGGATGACTACGCCGGCGCCGGCAAGCCGGTCATCGACTGGGACGACGCCCAGGCCCGGGACGAGTTGATCGACTCGCGGGCGAAGGACGGGTTCGCCTGCCTGGCGGTGCTGGAAGGAAGGCAGCTGGACGAGCCGGTCGCCGAGGCCGCGCAACTGCTGGCCACCGTGCTCGGCCAAGACCTCGAACAACGCGATGACGGGGGCTTCGCGATCGCCCGCCGGGTCGCTGCGGATCGGGTGATCTCCACCGTCGACCCGCAGGCCCGGCACGGGCACAAAACCGCGGCGCGCGGCTTCGACGGCTACAAAGGCCACCTCGCCGTGGACCCGGACAGCGAGATCATCGCCAACACCACGGTGACCGCGGGCAACGCCGGGGACGCCACCGTCGCCGAAGCCCTCATCAACGACCTGCTCGAACAACACCGCTCGAACGGCCAGAGCGCCACCGCCGAAACCGACACGGTCGGGACCGAGGCCACGCAGGACGAGCGCGCTACCGGCGGTGCGGACACGCCGCGCGTCTACGGCGACAACGCCTACGGCAGCGGAGGGTTCCATGACCGGCTGGAGAAGGCCGGCATCGACGACCGGTGCAAGACCCAGCAGCCGGTCGCGGCCGGCGGCATGTTCGCCAAGGACCGCTTCGCTATCGACCTGCACGCCGACAGGGCGCGCTGTCCCGCCGGGCACACCGCACCGATCCGGCGCCGCAGCAACGGGGCCGGCACCGTCAGCTTCTGGCCCTTCTGCACGCACTGCCCGCTGCGCCAGCAGTGCACCACCGCGCCCGACGGACGCACCGTCACCGTCGGCGCCTATGAACGGCAACTCGCCGCCGCCCGGACCCGACAACGTGACCCGGACTGGATCACCGACTACCGGGCCACCCGACCCAAGGTCGAACGCAAGATCGCGCACCTGATGCGCCGCCGGCACGGCGGACGCCGCGCACGAATGCGTGGCCGAGAAAAGATCGCCGCCGACTTCGACCTGCTCGCCGCCGCACACAACCTCGCCCGGCTGGCCGTGCTCGGCCTGCGCGCCAACCCGACCGGATGGGCAGTCGCGGCGGGTTAGCGTTAGCACGGCCGGAACGCGACTCGGCACCGTCGACACCGCACCAGGACCATCGAGATCACCGACCATCGTCTCGAGGACCTAGGCCACATCGAGGGCTTCGCCGACACCCGTCATGACCACGCCTCCATACCCGAAGCCACGACGACCTCACCAGACACGCGAATCACACCAGCCACCTAGTCCCGGCTGTAGCACTCACCGGGGTTGCTGACGCTGGTGGCACGCTTCGCCCCCCGACGATTCCACGGTCAGGGCCGCGGCTCTCCTGCAATGAGGTCGGACACCTGCGATTGGCCCATACCTTCGTGGGAATAGCCGGTAGGTTGTCCGCCCGGCTGGCTCCCGAGTTGGCTCCCAGCACGCCGCTCCTTTCGCCCTACCGCAGAGCAGTCCAGCGGGTTGTATGGGCTGGTTGTCGGCGCTCCTGGCAAGCGACGGTGAACCTGTTGGGCGCCTGGTGCGGATAACCGGTGGAGCCTCTATACCCGGGAAGGGCATGGGCGATGAACGAAGGTCAGGCATGAGGAACCGCCGGGCGCCCGCGGCGGCGGAGGATGCTGTAGTCATTGAGAGTTCCTGGCGGGAGCCGGAACGGTTTGCCGTGCTGTTCGACAGGCACGCGCCGCACATCTACCGCTACCTTGCCCGGCGTGCTGGCCGCCAGGTCGCCGATGACCTGCTCGCGGAGACCTTTCTGGCCGCGTTCGTCAAGCGGGATCGGTACGACCTCGGGCACTCCGATGCCCGGCCGTGGCTGTATGGGATCGCCACCAACCTGATCGGACAGCATCGTAGAGACGAGGCCCGCCAGTTCCGGATCATGCATGCCGCCGTCGCCGAGGATGCCGTTCCTGGTCACGCCGATCGGGTGGCGGCCGATGTCAGCGCCCAGGCGGTGCGCACGCTGCTCGGCGCCGCGCTGGCCGCGCTGCCGTCCGGCGATCGGGACGTGCTGCTGCTGATCGCCTGGGAGCAGCTGACCTACCGGGAGGTGTCCTCCGCGCTGGGCATCCCGGTGGGGACCGTGCGGTCCCGGCTCCACCGGTCGCGCACGAGGCTGCGCCAAGTCCTCGCCGGTACCGGTGCGGCAGCAACGTATGAGGAGATCAT
>DASXOA010000224.1:0-13946 GCA_036494675.1 Rugosimonospora sp. | reverse complement strand
GCCTCGACCTCGGCCAGGATCTCCCCCGGCCGGCGGTCGCGCTCCCGGCCCCGCAGCGACGGGACGATGCAGAACGTGCACGAGTTGTTGCAGCCAACGGAGATCGACACCCAGCCGGCGTAGCTCGATTCGCGCCGGGTGGGCAGCGTCGACGGGAAGACTTCGAGGGATTCGAGGATTTCGACCTCGGCCTGCTCGTTGTGCCGGGCGCGGTCGAGCAGCGCGGGCAGCGAGCCGATGTTGTGGGTACCGAAGACCACGTCGACCCACGGTGCCCGGGTGACGATGTCGCCCCGGTCCTTCTGCGCCAGGCAGCCGCCAACCGCGATCTGCATGCCCGGATTGGCGAGCTTGGTGGGGCGCAGGTGGCCGAGGTTGCCGTACAGCCGGTTGTCGGCGTTCTCCCGGACCGCGCAGGTGTTGAAGACGACGACATCGGGCGCGTCGGCGTCACCGGCCCGGACATATCCGGCAGTCTCCAGCAGACCCGAGATGCGCTCCGAGTCGTGCATGTTCATCTGGCAGCCGTACGTCACGACCTTGAAACTTCTCGGCACCCTAGGCCCCTTCTCCATCGACCACCCAGAGTAGCCGCTGGGGTGCTCGCCTCCGCCACACCCCGGCTCCGGCTGCGCTGCCCCGAGGTAGCCGCCGAGGCCCGCATTCGAGTCAGCGGGCGATCTCGGTGACCCGCGACTCCCGTACGACCGTGACCCGGATCTGCCCCGGGTAGGTCAGCTCTTCCTCGATCTGCTTCGCCACGTCCCGGGCCAGTACCGCCGCGCCGATGTCGTCCACGTCGTCCGGCTTGACCATCACCCGGACCTCCCGGCCGGCCTGCATCGCGAACACCTTCTCCACGCCCTGCTTGCCGCCGGCGATCTCCTCGATCCGCTCCAGCCGCTTGACGTAGGCCTCCAGGCTCTCGCGCCGGGCCCCCGGCCGCCCTCCGGAGCAGGCGTCCGAGGCCTGGGTGAGCACGGCCTCGATGGTCTGCGGTGGCACCTCGTTGTGATGCGCCTCGATCGCGTGCACCACGTCTTCCGGCTCGCCGTACTTGCGGGCCAGGTCGGCGCCGATGAGCGCGTGGCTGCCCTCGACCTCGTGGGTGAGCGCCTTCCCGATGTCGTGCAGGAACGCGCAGCGTTTGATAACCGGGGCATCCAACCGCAGCTCAGAGGCCATGATCCCGGCGATGTGAGCGGTCTCGACGAGGTGCTTGAGAACGTTCTGCCCGTAACTCGTGCGGTACCGCAGCCGGCCCAGCAGCGTGATCAGCTCCGGGTGCAGGTCGGTGATCCCGACCTCGACCAGGGCGTCCTCGGCCGCCCGCAGGCACAGCCGCTCCACCTCGTGCCGGGCCAGGTCGAAGACCTCCTCGATGCGGTGCGGATGGATCCGCCCGTCGAGTACCAGTTTCTCCAGGGTCAACCGGCCGATCTCACGGCGTACCGGGTCGAAGCACGACAGAAGCACCGCCTCGGGTGTGTCATCGATGATCAGGTTGACCCCGGTCACCGACTCGAACGCCCGGATGTTGCGGCCCTCGCGGCCGATGATCCGACCTTTCATCTCGTCGGTCGGCAGGTGCAGGACGCTGACCACGCTCTCCGCGGTCTGCTCGCTGGCCACCCGCTGGATCGCGTCGACCACGATGTGCCGGGCGCGCTGGTCGGCGGTGGTCCGGGCGTCGTTCTCGATGTCCCGGACCAGCAGCGCCGCCTCGCGCTTGGCCTGCGTCTCGATCGTTTCGATCAGCTCGGTCTTCGCGATCTCGGCGGTCAGCCCGGCCAGCCGCTCCAGTTCACGGCGGCGGTCGTCCTCCAGTACGGCGATCACGTTCTCCCGGCTCACCAGGCCGGTCTCCCGCTCGACCAGTTCCGCCTCCGACGCGCTGATCCGCCGGTCCCGTTCGGCGAGGCGCTCGGCCTCCTCGGCGAACAGCCGTTCCCGCTCGTCGAGGCGTTGCTGGCGCCGTTCGGCGTCGGCGGACTGCTCCCGGGCCGTCGCGGTGAGCATCGCGATCTCCCGCTCGCCGGTGCGCCGTGCCGTGACCCGGGCCTGCTCGGCGTCCTGCTCGGCCTGCCGGTGGGCGCGTTCCAGGATGGTGTCGGCCTCGGTGTGAGCGGCGGTGAGTACCCGCTTGGCCTCGGCGCGCGCCGCGTTGGCCTCGGCCTTCGCGGCCGCCAGTTCGGTACGCGCGGTGGTGGTCTTCGCCCGCGCCTCCTCGGCCACGGTGCTGGCCTCGTCGGCGGCGTCGCGCAGGGCGGCCAGGGACTGCTCCTGGCGGTCGCGCTCGGCGACGAACCCGGCATCGGCGGGCGGCTGCGTCGTGCCCTGCGGACCGGCCTGGAGCGGGCGTACGACACGCATGGTGACGGTGAGGCCTACGGCGACGAGGGCGACAAGAACGACGACCACGCCCACGAGAACCATGACGAGCGCTGTCACGGCCGCCTCCCTTCCCGCCCGCACCAGGGCTTGCGACGAAGCCAGGTGCGCTGCCCGGTTGAGGAGGTCCGATGCGCGGGTGTGGTCAACGGTGCCGTACGGCGACGGTGCCGTACTGCGGGTACGTCAAGTCGTCGCGCGTTGACCGTGCGTCGACGAAGGGTGGTACTAGCCGCGTAAAAACGACTAAATGATGCCGTACTGTTATGCGATCTATGTTGTGCGGTTAGCCGCGATGGTCGGACGTTCTCCTCTGGTAACCCGAGGCTAGGTGTCCGATACCGGTTCGGTCAAGAACACTTGATCGGGCAGCGGCGGGCACAGACTGCTACGCCGCGCCTACCTGGGGAAATGTGCGCATCGTTATTTCGGATGAGTCCCGGGTCAGCGGATCGGATCGTCCGCGTCGCCGATCAGATCCGGGAGGTCGTCCGGATCGACGACGTCGGCGAACTCCCCCACCTCGTCCTCACGGGCGGCGAGCGCCTCCTTCACGGCGGTGATCGCCAACCCGGGCGGGTACCCCTTTCGGGCCAGCATCCCGACCAGCCGCCGGAACATGACCTCGGGCTGCCCGGCTGACATCGTGCGCAGCCTCCGGTCGACCAGGGCCCGGGCGGTCGTCGCCTCGGTCTCCGGGTCGATCTCCTCCAGCGCGGCCCCGACCAGTTCGCCATCGATCCCGCGCTTGCTCAGCTCGCCAGCGAGCGCTCGCCGAGCCAGCCCCTTGCCGTGATGCCGGGTGGTGACCCAGGCCTTGGCAAAGGCGGCATCGTCGATGAGCCCGACCTCGTCGTAGCGGTCGAGGACCTCCGCCGCGACCTGGTCGGAGATGCCGCGCTTACGCAGCACGGCGGCGAGTTCCGCGCGGGTGCGCGGGCGGACGGCCAGTTGCTGAAGGCAGATGTCGCGGGCTACCTGGGCGGGATCTCGCGCAGGCTCCGACCCGCGCTCGCCGGGCCGCTCCGACCGGTCACCGTCTGTGCCGGACCGGTCCCCGTGCGGGTCGGATCGGCCACCCCTATCGGACCAGCCACCCCTCGTGGACTGGCCGGCGCCGCGCCCCGACCAGCCGCCCCTGCCCGACGGGCCGCCGGCGCGGCCCCGCATGCCCCGCTCCTGAGTGCTCCGCTCCTGCGTGCCGGAATCACCGTCGGCGGGTTCCCGGTCGCCGCGCGGGTCGCGGGCATAGCTGTCCTCCTCCGGAGTCCACAACGGCTCGTCGGAGACGATCCACTCCGGTCCCTCACCGGAGGCGGGGCCGGGCCGGGCCTCCGGCGTGGCCCGGCGGGGCCGGGCCGGAGCGGCATCCCAGCCCCGGCCCGTACGGGCTCCGCGTCGCCTACCCGGCACGATCAGAAGTCGACCGCGACGACCTCGGGACCACCGGCCGCATCGGCCGCGAGCCCGGCGCCCACACCCAGCTTTTCGAGAATCTTCTTCTCGACCTCGGCGGCCACGTCGGGGTTCTCCTTCATGAACTTGCGGGCGTTTTCCTTGCCCTGCCCGAGCTGGTCACCGTCGTAGGTGTACCAGGCGCCGGACTTGCGGATGATGCTCTGCTCGACGCCGACGTCGATGAGGGAACCCTCCCGCGAGATGCCCAGGCCATAGATGATGTCGAACTCGGCCTGCTTGAACGGCGAGGCCACCTTGTTCTTCACCACCTTGACCCGGGTGCGGTTGCCGACCGCGTCACCGCCGTCCTTGAGGCTCTCGATGCGCCGCACGTCGAGCCGGACGGAGGCGTAGAACTTCAGCGCCTTGCCACCGGTCGTCGTCTCGGGACTCCCGAACATCACGCCGATCTTCTCGCGGAGCTGGTTGATGAAGATGGCGGTGGTGCCGGAGTTGTTGAGAGCACCGGTGATCTTCCGCAGCGCCTGGCTCATCAGCCGGGCCTGCAGGCCGACGTGGCTGTCGCCCATCTCGCCCTCGATCTCGGCGCGCGGCACCAGGGCCGCCACCGAGTCGATCACGATCACGTCCAGCGCACCGGAGCGGACCAGCATGTCCGCGATCTCCAGTGCCTGTTCACCGGTGTCGGGCTGGGAGACCAGCAGCGCATCGGTGTCGACGCCGAGCGCCTGGGCGTAATCGGCATCGAGCGAGTGCTCGGCGTCGATGAACGCGGCGATGCCGCCGGCGGCCTGCGCGTTGGCCACCGCGTGCAGGGCGACCGTGGTCTTTCCGCTGGACTCCGGTCCGTAGATTTCGATGACGCGGCCGCGGGGGTAGCCGCCCACGCCCAGGGCCACGTCCAGGGCGATCGACCCGGTCGGGATCACCGCCATGGGGACCACCGGCCGCTCGCCCAGTCGCATCACGGAACCCTTGCCGAACTGTTTGTCGATCTGCGCGAGGGCTAGGTCGAGTGCCTTCTCGCGGTCAGGCGCTGCTGCTCCCATCGCTGCCACCCCTACGTTCGCGGATTTCGATGATGTCTTGGCCGAGGAACTCTTCACGCGGACACGCTAGGCGCTGGGTCCGACAGAAAACAGCCGACTGGCCGAGACCTGTGGATAAGCACCACGCTGTGGACAATACCCGTACAGGTGTACGACCCTTGCCGCGACACCCCGAAGTCAGCGGATGGATCTGGGTACCCGCTCCGGATAGGCCGCCACGACGGCCCGCCAGACCACCACGGTCTCCTCCCCCGCGGCCAGGGCCTGCTGGATCGTCCGGCCGTCCAGCTGGGGCAGCACCTGGTCGGCGGCGACACTGGCCGCGTAGCCCGCCCCGAAGACCTGGTCCAGCCGGTACCAGAAGTCGGTCAGCCGCACGTTCCATCTCCTCCACGAGGTCTGCCCCGCCGGCTCCGGGCCGGCCGGCCGGGAGCGCCGACCCGGCAACGGTACCCCGATCCGGGAGGCTCAGCCGGCGGCCGCGACAGCCGGGGCGGGGTACCGGCCGGGGCGGCACGGACGGGCGCGGCACCGGGCGGCGATCCGCGTTGCTAGGGTCCTTTACGTGCAGCACGACATGCTCGGAGACTGGCTGGAGCGCTTGGGCTCGTCGGCCTCCACACCCGGCGGCGGTGCGGCCGCCGCGCTCGCGGCCGCCTCGGGTGCCGCCCTGGTCGAGATGGTCGTCAACCTGACCGTGGGCAAGGGTGCGTACGCCGAGCACGAGGCCTACGTGCGCCCCATCGGCGCCGAGGCCCGGGATCTGCGCCTGCGCGCACTGGAGCTGGCCGGAGCCGACGAGGCCGCGTTCGACGCGGTGATGGCCGCCTACGGACTGGCCAGGCAGACCGATGAGGAGAAGGCGGCGCGCAGCCTGGCGATCCAGGCGGCCACCGCCGAGGCCGCCCAGCCTCCGCTGCGGGTTGCCGGAGTGGCCGCGCGGATCATCGAGCTGGCCGCCGCGCTGCCCGGCAGGTCCAACCGCAACGTGCTCTCCGACGTCGGGGTGGCCGCGTCGCTGGCGGTGTCCGCGCTGGAGTCCGCCGCGATCAACGTCGAGGTCAACCTGGCCGCGCTCAAGGACCAGGCGGTCCGCGCCGAGCTGCGTCGGGAACTCGACGCGCACGTGGCCGCCGGCGATCTGGGCCGGGAGATCGTGGGCAACGTCCGGCGGGGCGTCGGGGGCTGACGGGGCCGGGTGCCCGGTCCGGACGGCCGCGCGAAGGCCGCCGCCGGACAGGATCGCGCCGCGCGGATGACAGTGGCTGGACGGCCGCAGGGTGGGAGAAGCATGCTGATCGACGGGAAGAAGATCGCTCAGGAGCTGAGCGCCGAGCTGACCGGCCGGGTCGCCGTACTGCGCGAGGCCGACGTCGTACCGGGGCTGGTCATCGTGGTGGCCACGCGCGACGAGGGTGCCGCGTGGTACGTGCGGTCGCTGATCCGCGCCGCCGGCAAGCTGGGCATCCAGGCCAGTACCGTCGAACTGCCCACCGACGCGGATGCCGGCACGATCCGGGACGCGCTCGCCCGGGCCGGCGCCGACGCGGGCGTGCACGGCGTCATGTGCCAGACGCCGCTGCCCGGCGGGCTGCGGCTGGAGGACGTCGGGAGCGCCATCGCGCCCGAGGTCGACGTGGACGGCGCCAACCCGGTGTCGCTGGGCCTGCTCGCGTCCGGCTCGGCCGACGCGTTCCCGCCGGCGACGGCCGCCGCAGTACTCAGGATCCTGAAGCACGAGGGCACCCCGCTGGCCGGCCGGCGGGCGGTGGTCATCGGCCGCTCCAACGTGGTCGGAAAGCCGGCCGCCCTGATGCTGCTCGCCGAGAACGCCACGGTGACCGTGTGCCACTCCCGCACCACCGACCTGCCGGCCGTGGCACGGGAAGCGGACATCCTGGTCGCCGCGGTGGGCCGGGCCGGGATGGTCACCGCCGACTACGTGAAGCCGGGCGCCGTGGTCATCGACGTGGGTACCAACGCGACGCCGGAGGGCGGGCTGGTGGGTGACGTCGACACCGCGGCGGTGGCGGAGGTGGCGGGCGCCATCACGCCGGTACCGGGCGGGGTCGGCCCGGTCACCACGATGCTGCTGATGAGCCACGTGGTGACCGTCGCGGAGCGCCGGTCCGCCTAGAGACCCATCGAGCGGCCGATGATCTCCTTCATGATCTCGGTGGTACCGCCGTAGATGGTCTGCACGCGACTGTCCAGCCAGGCCTTCGCGACCGGGTACTCCCTCATGTAGCCGTACCCGCCGTGTAGCTGCACGCACCGGTCGGCGACCTTCGTCTGCAGCTCGGTCGTCCACCACTTCGCCATCGCGGCGTCCGCCACGCTCAGCCGGCCCGCGTTGTACTCCGCCACGCAGTGGTTCAGGAACGTCCGGGCGATGGTGACCTCGGTGGCCAGCTCGGCGAGCAGGAACCGGTTGTGCTGGAACTTGCCGATCGGCCGGCCGAACGCCTCACGGCTGCGGGCGTAGTCGAGCGTGACGTCCAGGATGTGCGTGGCGCCCGCGACCGCGGCGACGGCGATGCTCAACCGTTCCCGGGGCAGGTTGGCGGTCAGATGGTAGAAGCCCTGGTTCTCCGCGCCGATCAGGTTGGTCGCCGGTACCCGGCAGTCGTTGAAGAACAGCTCGGCCGTGTCGTTGGCCTTCAGCCCCACCTTGTCCAGCCGCCGCCCGCGCTCAAATCCGGGGGTACCACGCTCCACCACCAGCAGGGACAACCCGTGCGCACCGGCATCCGGCTCGGTACGGGCAACGACGATCACGAGATCGGCGTGCTCGCCGTTGGTGATGAAGGTCTTCTGTCCATTGAGGACATAGTCGGAGCCGTCACGGACGGCCGAGGTGCGTATCCCGGCCAGATCCGAACCGGCACCCGGCTCGGACATCGCGATCGCGGTGATCGTCTGTCCCGAGCAGAACCCCGGCAGCCAACGCTTGCGCTGCTCGTCGGTTGTCAGCTCGGTGAGGTACGGCGCCACGATGTCGTTGTGCAGCCCGAAGCCCAGCCCGGTGGCTCCCGCCGAGATGATTTCCTCGACGAGTACCGCGTTGAACCGGAAGTCGTGCTGCCCGCCGCCGCCGTACTCCTCGGGGACGTCCAGGCCGAGCAGCCCGGCGGCGCCGGCCTTGCGCCAGACCGCGCGGTCGACGAGGCCGGCTTCTTCCCAGGAGGCGTGGTACGGAACGGCCTCGCGCGCCAGGAAGGTCCGGCACAACTCCCGGAACTCCTCATGGACGGGCTCGTACAGGTGCTGCTCCATGACGACCGAGTGTGTCAGATGGCGATTCCGGCCCATCGAGCAGCGCAGGCCCCGGCATGACACTCTCTTTACGATCCGGGCAGCTCACCGCACTGACTCCAACAGCCAGTCGCGCAGTTGCTCGTCGTCGCTCAGGCCGACCAGTTGCACGAGGCTCCAGTTGTTCGCGTGGCTCGGCGGGTCGGCCGGACCCTGCTGCCAGTCCTCGGCGTACTCGCGCAACGCGTCGATCATCTCGTCGACCGCCTCCTCGAACGTGCCGCCGTCGGCCGCTGCCGGTACCCCGGGAACGAGTACCGACCATCCGTCCGCCTCCTGGGCGACCCGCGCACGGGACGGGGCCTCGGCCGCGAGGAGGCTCCGCAGGCGTTCGAGGTCCAGGACGGCCATGGTCCGCGCGTCGCGTCGCACGGTGGGTACCCGGCCCCGCTCCGCCGCGTCCAACATTTCGGCGAAATGGTCCCGGGCGTCCAGACAGCTGTCGTAGTGGATCATCCCTATGCGTTCCCGATCCGGGTGCCGTCTGAACCTGTACGCCGAAGAAGTGTCGGAGCGTGGCCGCTCACGCCAGCGCGTCCGCCACCACCTTCAGGTCCTTGACGAAGCCCGCGTACGCCGCGTCCCGATCGTCGGCGCGCAGGATCGCCGAGGGGTGCAGCGTCGCCATCACCTGTGCCGCGCCACCCGGCTGGGCATAGTCCTCCGGGTGGTACGCCGATTCCGGCCACGGCATCAGCGTGCCGCGCATCTTCGTGACCCGGAACGACGGGCCGAGTAGCGCCTGGCCGGCCGTCGCACCCAGCGCCACCACGAATGTCGGAGCCAACTGCGCGAACTCGGCGAGCAGCCACGGGCGGCACGCCACGATCTCGACCCGGTCCGGCGTCTGGTGGATGCGCCGCTTGCCGGTCGCCGCCTGCTTGAACTTGAAGTGCTTAACTGCGTTGGTGATGTAGAGGTCCTCCGGTTTCAGCCCCACGTCGCCGACCGCGCGGCGCAGCAGCACGCCGGCCGGCCCGACGAACGGTTCGCCACGCCGGTCCTCGACGTCGCCGGGCTGCTCGCCGACCATCACCACGCGCGCCCGGGAACTGCCCTTGCCGAACACCGTCTGGGTGGCGTCCCGCCACAGGTCGCAGCCGTGGCAGGAACGCGCCTCCGTACGCAGCTCGTCAAGATCGGCACCGGCCGGTACGAAGGAAGCCATGTCAGACATACCGACAGGTGTACCCAATCTTCGGTCGGTTGGCACGCCGCCTGGACGAATTGGTCGCCCGCCGGGAGACCCGCCCACCTGGAGACGCGCGGCACGCCGGGTTCAGAATCCCGAAATGAACGCTCAGACCGCGTAGCCGCCCCGACGGGGGCCGGTACCGGCGACCGCGTCGCGCACCGCGTCCGCCAACGGTTCCAGGTCGCCGTCGGACAGCGGGCTCACCGTGATCCGTACGGCGGGCGGGGTGGCCAGGCGAAACAGCGCGCCGGGGGCGACCGCGTACCCCGCGTCGCGCAGCCGCGCCACCGCGACCGTCTCGTCCGGCACCGGCAGCCAGACGTTGAGCCCCGTCTCCCCGATGGTCGCCAGGCCGCGCGCCGCCAGCGCCGAGCGCAGCGCCGTCCGCCGCCGCGCGTAGCTCGCCCTCGCCCGGTCCACTTGCGCGGCAACGGTTTCGTCCCGCCACAGTGCCACGACGATCTGCTGGAGGATGCTGGACACCCAGCCGGCGCCGATCCGCATCCGGCCCTCGACCCGCGTCAGCGTCGTCTCGTCACCGGCCAGGACGGCCAGGCGCAGGTCGGGCCCGTAGGGCTTGGACACCGAACGCAGGAAGGCCCACCGCCCGGTCGAGCCGGCCAGCGGATGCAGCGCCAGCACGGACAGTTCGGCGGCGTGGTCGTCCTCGATGACCAGCAGATCTGGGTGGGTGCGCAGCACGGTGCGCAGGGCGGTCGCCCGAGCGCGGGTCACCGCCGCTCCGGTCGGGTTGTGCGCGCGGGTCGTCACGACGAGCGCGCCGATCCCCGCGGACAGCGCGGTGGACAGCCCGTCCGGGGTCGGCCCCTGCTCGTCGACTGGGATCGGGACCGGCGTGAGCCCCTGGGCGGCGACCAGATCGAGCAGGTTGGCCCAGCCGGGATCCTCCACGCCGACCCGGTCGCCCGGCCGCAGGTGCGCGGCGAGCAGGCGGTCGATGCCGTCCAGCGCGCCGCCGGTCACGGTGAGCGCGGGTACCGGTACGCCGTCGGCGCGCAGCCGGGCGGTGGCCAACTCGACCAACTCGGGGATCGGCCCGGCGTCGCGGTACGCGCGCAGCGGCTGCAGGTCCAGGCGGGGAAGGCGGGGCAGCAGCCGGGCGTCGGGCTCGCCGGCCGACAGGTCGAGGACACCCGGCGGTACCCGCAGGTGCCGCGCGCTACGGGTGGACGCGAGCGGCGGCCGGGGCCGGATGCGGGTGCCGTTGCGCCCCGCGGTCTCGACGATCCCCCGCTGGCGCAGCGACTGGTACGCCGCGGCCACCGTGCCCGCGCTCACCCCCAGGGTGCCGGCCAACTCCCGGACCGGCGGCAGGCTCTGGCCCACCGCCAGGGCTCCCTGGCGCACACCCGACTCGATGCTGCCCGAAATCCCCGCCGCCGTCGCACCGGTAATCTGATAACGTACCGTCACAGTTTCCAGATTGTACCAGAACAAAGGAGCCGCGGGATGGACACCGACTACCCGGCGACCGGCCGCACCACCCCGACCCGGTACCCGGGCCGGATCTCCTACCAGCGGCCGGAAGCGCACGCGATCCTCGACGAGGCGTACGTCTGCCACCTCGGCCTCGTCACCGCCGACGGTCCCAAGGTGCTGCCCACCCTGTTCGCCCGGATCGGCGACACCCTGTACCTGCACGGCTCCACCGGCAGCGGGCCGATGCTCGCGCTGCGCGACGGCGGCACGGTCTGCGTCACCGTGACCCAACTGGACGGGCTGGTCTTCGGCCGGTCCCAGTTCCACCACAGCGCCAACTACCGGTCGGTGGTCTGCTACGGCACCGTGCGCCAGGTCGCCGACACTGCCGAGAAGTTCCGGGCGATGACCGCACTGGTGGACAAGGTCGCCGCCGGACGCTCGACGGACAGCCGGCCGCCCACCGGCCGCGAACTGGCCGCCACCGGCGTGATCGCGCTGCCGCTGACCGAACTGTCGGTGAAGGTGCGCGGCGGCGGGCCGGTGGACGAGCCCGAGGACCTGGAGCTGCCGTACTGGGCCGGAGTCGTCCCGCTGCGCCTGACCCCGGACGTACCGGTGCCGGGCGCCGGCGTCGCCGTACCGGTCCCCGGGTACCTGCGGCCCGCCCGCTCACCCTGGCTCGAACCGGCGGTGATGGCCGGCCGGCACGTGATCCTCGAACCGCTGGACATGTGCCACGCACCCGCCCTGTTCGAGGCGCTGGACGACGAGGAGGTGCACCGGTACATCCCGCATCGCAGGCCGCAGTCCCCGGACGAGATGGCCGCGACGGTGGCCGGTCTGCTGCGCCAGGCCGGGAACGGGCTCCGGGTGCCCTGGGTTGCGCGCGACGCCGGTACGGGCGAGGTGATCGGTACCACCTCCTTCGCCCCGGCGGACGAGGTCAACCTGGGGGTACACATAGGCTCTACCCAGCTGGGCCGGCGGTGGTGGCGCACGGGCGTCAACACCGAGGCGAAGCTGATGCTGATGACCAGGGCCTTCGAGGAACTGGGCGCGGTGCGGGTGGAGTGGCAGACCGACAACCTCAACCTGCGCTCACAGGCCGCCATCGAGCGGCTGGGTGCGACCCGGGAGGGTGTGCTGCGCCGGCACAAGCGGCGAGCCGACGGTACCTGGCGGGATTCGGTGTTCTACGGGCTGACCGTGGACGAGTGGCCACTGGCCAGGAAACGGCTGGCCGAGAGGCTGGCACAGGGATAGACACCGAGCGTTGACTCGGGACGGGACGGGACGGGGGCGGAAACGTGTTCGGTATCACCAACATCTGGGCGTACCTGCTGGGTACCGCCGCCATCGTCCTGCTGCCCGGGCCGAACTCGATGTACGTGCTGTCCACCGCGGCCCGGCTCGGGATCCGCAGCGGGTACGCGGGCGCGTGCGGGGTGTTCATCGGCGACGCGGTGCTGATGACGCTGTCCGCGGCCGGGGTCGCCTCGCTGCTGCGTACGCAGCCGGCACTGTTCACGATCGTCAAGTACGCGGGCGCCGGCTACCTGTGCTGGATCGGGCTCGGCATGCTGCGCCGGGCCTGGCGCGGTCGGCGCGCTCCGGCGCCCGGACCGGCCGGATCGACGGCCGAGGCGGGTGCCGCGCCCGCCGCTCCGCCACCCGTGCCTGCCGCGTCGCCAGCCGCGCCTGCCGCTCCGGCCGCGCCCGCGCGCAGCCCGTTCCGCAAGTCGCTGGTGGTCAGCCTGCTCAACCCGAAGGCGATCCTGTTCTTCATCTCGTTCTTCATCCAGTTCGTCCAGCCCGGGTACGCCCGGCCGTGGCTGTCCTTCCTGATTCTGGGCGCGATCGTCGAGCTGATCAGCGCGGCGTACCTGACGACGCTGATCTTCACGGGGAGCTATCTGGCGGCATGGTTCCGCCGCCGCCGCGGGCTGTCCCGCGCGCTGGCGACCGGAATCGGGGCGGTCTTCGTCGGCTTCGCCATCAAGCTCGCGACCTCGTCCCTGAGCTGAGCCTCCCGGTCACGGGGACGCCTCAGGTCACGGAGACGCGGGTCACGACCCGTCGGGTTACGGAGACGCGGGTCACGACCCGTCGGGTCACGCGGACGCGTCGGTCAGGCCGTGCCGGTACGCGTACTGCACGGCCTGCGCCCGGTCCCGTACCCCCGTCTTGGCGAACAGCCGGTTGATGTGCGACTTGACGGTGGCCTCGCTGACGTACAGCTTGGCGGCGATCTCGCGGTTGGACAGGCCGGCCGCGATCAACCGCAGCACGTCGCCCTCGCGCGCGGTCAGCCCGTCCGGCAGGCCGCCCTCGGGTGCCGGCCCGGCACCGGTGGCCGCCGCGAGCAGCCGCTGCTGCACCTGAGGATCCAGTACCGACTGGCCACCGGCCGCAGCCCGGACGGCCGCCGCGATCTGGGCCCGGCCGGCGTCCTTGGTCAGGTACCCGAGGGCTCCGGCGCGCAGCGCGGCCAGGATGTCGGCGTCCTCGGCGTACGTCGTGAGCACCACGATCTGGGTACCCGGGTGGTCGGCACGGATCCGCGCGGTCGCGGTGACCCCGTCGCACCGGGGCATCCGCAGATCCATCAGCACGACATCGGCACCCCGCTCGGCGACCAGCGCGACCGCCTCTTCCCCGTCTGCCGCCGAGCCGACCACACTCACGTCGTCGAGCAGGTCCAGCAGCAGCGCGAGCCCCTCGCGTACCGCGGTCTGGTCGTCGGCCACGACCACCCGGATTGTCATGCCGGAATCCTTACATCCACCCGCCAGCCGGATCCGCCCGGCCCTTCCCCATCGCCCGGCACGGCCGGGGGTGTGCCGCCGCCGTTGCCTCCGGCCGATGTGCCGGTGTTGGTGGTGGGGATGGGTCCGGCGGTGAAGGTGCCGCCGGCGAGTTCGGCGCGTTCGCGGAGTCCGGTGAGTCCGTAGCCGCTGCCGGTGGTGGTGAGGGGGCGTGGGGTGTTGGGGGGTGGGTTGCCGTTGGTGATGGTGAGGGTGATGGTGTGGGGTTGGTAGTGGAGGGTGAGGGTGGTGGGGGCGCCGGGTGCGTGTTTGCGGATGTTGGTGATGGCTTCTTGGGCGGTGCGGTAGAGGGTGAGGGTGGTGTCGGGG
>DASXOA010000223.1:0-15896 GCA_036494675.1 Rugosimonospora sp. | reverse complement strand
GCTGGTGGACGAGGTGGACGCGTTCATCGCCGACGCGACGGCGGCCGGGCGGGTCGACGCGGAGCTGATCGGGCGGCTCGTCGACCTGTTCGACGAGCAGTCCGCCGTGCTGCGCCAACTGCTCGGCGACCCGTCGGCGGCCCGCGAGCTGAGGCGCAGCCACCGGTTGCGGACCCGCATCCCGGCCCTGGCGCTGTCCCTGGCAGGGCCGGTCGGGCCGGCTGGACCGCTCGGGCCGGCGGGGCCGGCGGGGCCGGCGGGGCCGGCGGCGATGCTGCGCGGACGGTGCGCGCTGGGCGTCGTCCACGCGGGAGTACTGGCCGCCCACCGGGGCCGGGACGCTCACCGGGCCGGCGGCGCGGACGGCCCGAAGCCCGACGGTGGCCAGTCCGACGGCGGAGGGCTCGACCGTGGCCGGCCCGACGGCCGACTTGATGGCGGCCGGCCTGACGGTGGCCGGCTCGACGCCGAACGGGTCGACGGTGGCCGGCTCGACGGTGGCCGCGACGACGACGGCTGGGACGGCGACGGCGTGGGCACCGGCCGGCTCAGCGAGGCGGACAAGCGCTACATCGTCGGCGCGGCCCTGGCCGTGCTGGCGGCGCCGGCCGGCTGACTCCGGGATCCCGGCTGATCCCGGGATCCCGGCTGATTCCGGGGATCCCGGCTGATTCCGCGGATGAGGCAATTCCGGGAGCCCGGCTGACCCGGGGATCCGGCAGTTCCGGCGCGGTGGGACTTTCCGGACGCGGCGGCTCGCCGCCGCGCGGGATCAGCCTCTCAGCCCGGCCGACACCGCGTCGGCGAGCGTGATCGTCGGGCGGCCCGCCAGCCGGTTGAGGTCACCGCTGTCGGTGCTGAGTTCGCCCTTGGACAGGCCGACGTCGGCGTCGGCCATCGCGGTCGCGTACGCGTCCGGCACGCCCGTGTCGATCAGTGCCTTGGCGTACTCGTCGGGCGACATGTCGCGGTACACGACCTCGGTACCGGTCTGCCGGGAGATCTCGGCGGCCAGTTCGGCGAGCGTGAACGGCTCGTCGCCACCCAGCTCGTACACCGCGTCCCCGGTACCACTGCCGGCCAGCACCGATGCCGTGGCGGCGGCGTAGTCGGCCCGACCCGCCGCGGCGACCCGGCCGTCCCCGGCGGCGCCGAGGATCACGCCGCTGTCGAGGATCTGCGACAGCCGGCCGGTGTAGTTCTCCAGGTACCAGCTGTTGCGCAGGAACGCGAAAGGAACCCGACTCTCCCGGATCATGTCCTCGGTGGCCTTGTGCTCGGCGGCCAGCGGAACGCTGCTGGTGTCGGCGTGCAGAATGCTGGTGTACGCGATCTGCCGGATGTCGTGCGACAGGGCCGCCTCGATGACGTTGCGGTGTTGCTCGATGCGGTGCCCCGCCTCGCTGGAGGAGATCAGCAGCAGCCGGTCGGCACCGAGGAACGCGCGGTGCAGCGTGTCCGGCCGGTCGTAGTCCGCCTCGCGTACCTGCAGCCCCCGGTCGGCGAGGTCGCTCGCCTGCTGCGGGTCGCGAACTGCCGCGATGATGTCCGAGGCGGGTACGCCCCGGCTGAGTAGCTCCTCGATGACGAGCCGGCCGAGCAGCCCGGCGGCCCCGGTGATGGCGATGATCACTTGATCCCCCTGGCTCTGGTTGGTTTCCTGGGTTGGGTCCTTACCCGAACATCCGCCCTCCAGTCGCTGGAGCGTGACGGGTTGGTGCGCCGTGAGGTCCAGCCGTGGGAGCTGATCGCCATCGTGCGGCAGGAGACGCCGCGCATTCGGAAATGAATTCTGTGCGTTCCCCCTTTCTTCCGCGTGTCGCCGATCGTTCACCCAAAAGAACGCTGCCAATGCCTGCGGCAGGTTGACGATGTGCTCGGTGGACCGTTACAGCGGGTATTGAAAACGCCGGATTGGGCCATGTGCCGTTCCTGTCCTACACCGTTATGCCATCATTGAAACAGCAGTCCCCGCGAAATGACCGGAGGCAGATGTGGCCCGCAAAGTTCAAGTTCACCTGCTGGACGACATCGATGGCGCACAGGCCGACGAAACGCTGAAGTTCGCCCTGGACGGCACCAACTACGAAATCGACCTCTCCACCCGGCATGCCGATAAGTTGCGCAAGTCCCTGGAGAAGTACGTCCAGTCCGCCCGGCGTGTGGGCCGTGGCCACGTGGCGACCACCAGTCGGGTCCGCACCGTCGCGCCGGCGCGCTCGGATCGGGTCCAGAACCAGGCGATCCGGGATTGGGCCAGGCGGAAGGGAATGGAACTGAGCGAGCGGGGACGCATTCCGCGGGCGATCGCCGAACAGTACGAGGCTGAGGCCGGCCGTTAGGCTCCCGCCGGTTCGCGGTTAGCACGCGGGGGCCGGCGCTGTCCATTCGGATCGGCCCTCCGAATCACCGGGGGCGAATGCGCGGATACGCGTTCTGGCCGAGGTGGCCGGCCGCCTGGCATGTGCCGGTCAATGAGCGAGGTCGGCCGGGTCGGTGTTCGCCCCGCAGACCAGAACCCCGACCCGCTCACCCGGCTCCGGACGGTACGCGCCGGTGACCAGTGCGGCCAGCGCTGCCGCCGTACCGTGCTCCACCGCGATCCGGCACTGCTCCCACAGCAGCCGGCGGGCCTCGACGAGATCCTGATCGGCGACGAGCACGCTGCGGACCCCGGTGTCGACCGCGACCCGGTACGCGATGTCGCCGAGACGGCGGGCGCCCAGCGAGTCGGCGGCGATGCCGGACACGTCGACGTCGACCGGGTGCCCGGCGGCCAGCGCGGCGTGCAGGGTCGGGATGGTCTCCGGCTCCACGCCCACGACCCGTGCCCGGCCCCGCAGCGCGGCCGCGACTCCGGCCAGCAGCCCGCCGCCGCCCACGGCCAGGATCACCGTATCCAGCCGGTCGACCTGATCGAGCATCTCCAGCGCCAGGGTGCCCTGGCCGGCGCAGATCTCGGGCTGGTCGTACGCGTGGCAGAACAGCGCCCCGGTCTGCGCTGCCCGCTCGACGGCTGCCGCGTTCGCCTCGGCGTACTCGGCCCCGACCTGGCGCACCTCGGCGCCGAGAGCCTTGAGCTTGCGCACCTTGACCTGCGGCGCGGTCAGCGGCACGTACACCTCCGCCGGTACGCCGAGCGTCCCGGCCGCGTAGGCGACCGCGAGGCCGGCGTTGCCGCCGGACGCGGCAACCACGCCGTCACCCAGGCCACCGGTCTCGGCGGCGGCCAGCAGCCGGTTCATCGCGCCGCGTGCCTTGAACGAGCCGGTGTGCTGCAGGTACTCCAGCTTCAGCCAGGTCGGGTACGCGAAGCCGAACGCCCCGCCCTCGACCCGGACGACCGGCGTGCGGCGCACCCGAGCGTCGATCCGCCGCGCGGCGGCCTCGACGTCCTCAAGATTGATCATGGTTCAGACCCCTCGGTACCCGTCGCCACCAGCCCACCGTCGGGCCTTACCGGCCATGAACGCTACCGCGCCGCCGCGCACGCCCCCGGCCACGGTGGCCGTCGGGCGGGGCGCCGGCGCCGGCACATTGACCAGTGGCCATAAGATGAGCCACCCCGCGTCGCCGCGGCCGCGATGGACCCCCACGACGGAGCCGGCGGTCGCCCGATCCGGCCGGAGGATGGTGATCGCCATCGCCGCACCGAGCGGAACCCCCGAGCCGGCCGCGCCGGACGAGGATCCCCGCTGGATCGCCGTGGCGTTGCAGATCTTCGTGGTCCTGGTGCTGGCGGGCTTCGGGGCGATGGCGTGGGTCTACCTCCAGCAGGCCAGCGACGGGTACCGGGCGACGCACCACGGGGTACCCGGCACCGTCGTCATCACCCACCGGTCCGTGACCACCGGCGAGGGCGTCGACATCAGCGTCAGCGGAGACTTCACGCCCTCGGCCGGCGGCCGGACCAGCCGTGGCGTCCACGTGGACACGAAGGAGCCCATGTTCGTCGGCGATGTCGTGCCGGTTGTCGCCGCCCGGCCCGATCCCGGCCGGGTCTACCTTCCCGGCAGCCGTGGCTGGATCGGGAGCCTCGTCGTGGGGTCGGTGGTGGGCGTGGTGACCGCCGCCCTCACGGTGCTGGCGGGGGTCTCCTGGGTGCGGGGTGTGTGGGCGGGAAGGCGCCGGGCCGGCCCGTGACCGGCCGGCCCGTCGGCGTACCGGTCAGGACAGCGGCAGCCCGTGCAACGCCGGCGGCCCCGCTGTCGGGTCGAGCTCGACGGCCTGGTCGACGCCTGCCGGGGTCAGGGTGTCGGACACCTTGGGCGCCGAGCCCGGGTCGATGTGGCACACCGGCGAGGTGCCACCCGGCGCGCACAGCCCGAACAGGTACGGCTGCGGGGTCGCGTCGAAGCCGCGCGCCTGGTCGGTGCTGAACCCGTCCTGCCCGTGCAGCGCGACGGTGAACACCCATCCCGTGGCGGGGTGGCCCAGGGCGCTGGCCGGCACGGCGATCAGGATCGAGCGGGTGGCCTGGTTGGCGGTGACCGAGACGGTACCGAGGCTGTGCCCGGCCGCGTCGACGAACACCGGGTCGGCGAACCCCTGTACCTCGATCCGGCTCGACCACGCCGAGTCGGCGGCGATCCCGTAGTTGCGCGACGGGAACGCCGCCGCGGTCGAGAACGTCGCACCGGCCGGGTCGCGTACGTAGACATCCAGCAGTTGGGCGCCCAGCGGCGAGCCGAACGTCGGGGTCAGGTCGCGCAGTTGGGCGCGCAGGTAGATGGTGGCGCCGGCGTCGATCACCTGGAACTGCTGGAGGTCGAAGGCGCCGTCGTGGAAGTCCGCCGCGGTCGGGTACGTGTAGCTGCCCGGCCCGTGATCGTCGCCGGACGGGTCGTCGGCGGACAGCACGGCGGTGCCGGGCAGGGCCGTGGACACCACGCTGACCCGGGCGTACCCCGTGGCGCCGCCGCGCGACGCGGCCACCGTCAGCACGTTGGTGCCGAAGCCGATCGGTACCGTCGCGGAGAAGTCGCCGTGCCGGTCGGCGGTGGCCGACGCGACCGTGGTGGCGGTGCCGACATCGGTCGGCGAGGCGGCCACGGACACCTGCGCGCCCGGGGCGGTACGCCCGGTCACGGCCACCGTGCCGGCGCCCGTGGTCGTCCCGTCCCCGGGAGCGGTCACCGTCAACGGCAGGGCGGCCGGCGGCGGGTGTGCCACGTACCGGTCGCGTACCACGTCCGGCTGCTCCACCGGCCGGTCACCGGACAGGGACAGGATCAGCCGCAGCTCCTGGGCCTGAGCCCAGGTCAGCGGGGAGGCCGAGCCGGCGGCCCGCCCGGTGGTGAAGCCGATCGACGCGATCGTCGGGTCGGTGCCGTACGGCGACGCGGACAGGTCCGGGTCCTCCCAGACCTGCTCCGGCACCAGACCCACCCCGGACGAGCCGGCGATCATCCGGTTCAGCTGGGCCCGGGCCCCGGCCCGGTCGCCGGCCTGGAGCTGCTGCTCGGCCCGCTCCCCGGACAGCACCGGCCACGGGTGCCCGGAGCCGGCGTCGGCGGTCGGCCAGGGCTGGCCGTCGACCGGGCAGCCGGTCGGGTCGGGGGTGTAGCAGTCGCCGTACCCGTCCTCGCTGCCGGCGCTCGACGTTCCGTACCGGTACTCGCCCTGCGGGCCGCCGATGACCTGGTCGACGATCGGCAGGGAGCGCAGCACGTCGGGATCGTCGGCGGGCAGGATGCCCAGCCGGGTCAGCTCCAGGAAGCCGGCGTCCACGACCGAGCGCTGGTCGGCGGTGACGCTGCCGTTGCCGAGGTTGTACTCGACGCCGGCGTCCGGGTCACCGGTCTTGGACAGCCTGATGAAGTAGCGGCCGCCGCCGTACGGGCCGGTACTGGTCACCGTCCAGCCCTTGACGGACCGTGTGAACGCGTCGGCGGTGGACCGGTACACCCGGGCGGCGGCGGGATCGTGCTGGACGTCGGCGATCGCACCGGCCGCGACCAGGCCGGCGATCTCGGCGGCGATGGTCGAGGGGGAGTAGCCGCCCTGCTCCTCCCAGCGCTCGCTGCCGAACGACGGCCCGTGGGCGACCACGAAGTCCGCGGCCCGGCGGATCCCGGGCCACAGGGTGGCGTCGCCGGCCAGGCCGGCCTGCCAGGCCATCAGGATCGGGTACGACGACTCGTCGAGCTGGTCGCCGCCGGTGTCCGGCGCGGTCCTGCCGTTGAGCAGCGAGTTGCGCGGGAACCGGCCGTCGGCCAGCTGCTGGTGCCCGAACAGGAAGCGCACCGTGTCCCGTGCGGTGGCGAGGTCACCGTCGGCGAGCAGGCCGGTGAACGCCTCGTACAGGTCGCGGGCGAACACCTCCCGGTAGGAGCCGAAGTACACCGCGGCGCCGCCCGGGGTGTCGCCGGCGCTGACCGCCTGTCCCCACGGGCTGGCCAGCGACGCGACCACCGCGCCCGGGAACGTCTTGTCCTCGCTGGCCTTGAGGACGTTCGCCGACAGCCAGTACGCGTCGGTCCACCCGGACGGGCGGCGCAGCCCGGCGTCGTACGCGCGCCAGCCGGCCTGGTACCGGGCGTACGTGGCGGAGAACGGCCGGCGCAGCGCCGCCCCCGCGGTACCGATCGCCGTGCCGGTGTCGCGGCCGAAGCCCAGCGCCAGGGTCGCGTCCCCGGACCGGATGTCCAGCCGCGCAGTGTCGACCACGTTGCCGTCCAGCGCCTGGGTGTCGTGCGCGGTCAGCCGGTGGTCGGCGTCCAGCTGAGCCAGCCCGTCGCCGGGGGTGCCGGCGAAGCCGCTGGTACCGGCGAGGAACGGCCGGTCGGCGCGCAACGCCAGGGCGGTCGGTACCGCGTAGTCCCGGTTCGCCGCGTTGGTGACCGTGTTCGGGTCGCTGGCCAGCAGCGCGGTGGTGGCCGGGTCGATGGCCCCGTCGTCCGCGCCGCCGTTGGTCGCGCCGCCGCCACCGTTGCCGTTGACGCTCGGATCCAGCCGGACGTAGAGCTTCAGCGCGCCGGCACCGGGTGCGGGCAGCAGGCGTACCCGGATCACCACGGCGTCCCGGTCGGGATCGGTGACGTAGTCGGTGACCAGCCGGTACTTCCCGCTGTGCGCGGTGCTGGTGACCTCGCACGCCATGCCGGTGGAGTCCAGTGCGCGGACGGTGTAGCTGGTGTCGCGGGTCTGCAGATCGGTGAAGCTGGCGCCGTCGGTGACCAGGAACTGCATGGTCTGGACGTTGGTGTTGTCGATGGTCGGGCTGTACACGTCGGACAGCACGCCGCCGGCCACCGTGTACCAGACCTTCGACGTACGGGTGGCCGACGTACCCAGGCAGTCCTTTCGGGCCAGGTCGAAACGGGACAGCTCACCCGGCCCGGCGGGTGCCGCGGCGGCCGCGGGAGCCACCACGACGACGGATCCGGCAAGAACGATGCTCGCGATCAGGGCGCGCCTCATGGCGGCATTCGAGCACGTTGTTCGATGCCTGGCAACATCCTGGAAACATCTGGACTCATTCCGGTGAGGTGATGCCCGCTCACCCCGGCCCGGCGGACGATCTACGCGTGACCCGACCGCTTCGTGACGCCGGCCGTGCCCACCAGCCGGAAGAGGGGACAGCTCGATGACCACGCCGTTGCAGGTGACCGCACACCTGAGCATCCCGGTCCAGGAGTACGACCACGTGCGCGGGCCGGCCCAGGCCCCCGTCACCCTGGTCGAGTACGGCGACTACCAGTGCCCGTTCTGCGCGGCGGCCCACCCGATCATCAACGACCTGCTGCGCAGGCGTTCGGACACGGTACGGTTCGCGTTCCGGCACTTCCCGCTCACCAACGTCCACCCGTACTCGGAGGTGGCGGCGGAGACCGCGGAGGCCGCCGGGGTACGGGACCGGTTCTGGCAGATGCACACCTGGCTGTACGAGCACCAGGAGCAGTTCCAGCCGGCGTTCGTGACGACCGCCGTCGAGCAGATCGGGCTACCCGGCGCCACGGTGGCCCGGGAGGTCAACGAGCACCTCTACCTGGACCGCATCCAGCGCGACTTCGCCGGCGGCGTGCGCAGCGGCGTCAACGGCACCCCGTCGTTCTTCGTCAACGGGGAGCGCCACGACGGCGGGTACACGCTCGAGGAGCTGATCGAGGTGGTCGACGCCGCGGCCGCCAAGGTCTGACCGGGCACGTCCCGCCGGCGTCCCGGGTCGCCCTCACCGCTTCAGCGCGCCGGTTCCGGCGACGGCGGCCAGCGCCGCGATGTGCTGGTCCACCGTGGACAGACCGGCCCGCATCGTGTTCACGGACACGTGCGTGGCGCCGGCGTCGCGCCACGCGACCAGGTCCCTCGCCACCCCGTCGGCCCCGCCGGCGCCGAGGGAGACCCGGCCCTCCATGCCCAGCCGGGCCGGGTCGCGGCCGGCCTCGGTGGCGGCCCGCTCGATGACCCGCTTCGCCTCGTCCAACTCCGGCCCCGGCTGCATCTGCGGGAACCAGCCGTCGGCGAGCCGCCCGGCCCGCCGGTACGCGGCCGGTGACTGCGCGCCGAACCAGACCGGGATGGGTCGCTGCACCGGCGGCGGCGCGATCCCGGCGGCGGTCACCGTGTCGTACCCGCCGGAGAACGTGACGCTGCGCTGCGTCCACAACCGGCGCAGCAGGTCGACCTGCTCCGCCAGGCGCCGGCCGCGCTGGGAGAAGTCCTGGCCCAGCGCCTCGTATTCGACCCGGTTCCAGCCGATGCCCACACCCAGCCGCAACCGGCCCCCGGTCAGCAGGTCGACCTGCGCTGCCTGCTTGGCGACCAGTACGGTCTGCCGCTGCGGCAGGATGATGATCCCGGTAACCAGCTCCAGTGAGCTGATCGCGGCCAGGAAGCCGTAGAGCACCATCGGCTCGTGGAACGTGGTGTCGATGTCGTACGGGCCGGACCAGCCCGGGTACGCCTCGGGGTCGGCGCCGATGACGTGGTCGTAGGCCAGCACGTGCCGGTAGCCCAGGTCCTCGACGGCCGCCGCGTAGGCCCGGATCGCGCCGGGGTCGGAACCCATCTCGGTCTGCGGGAAGACAACGCCGATTCGCACCGGGCAACCCTACCGTCGAGTCGCGCCGAACGCCTGGTGTAGCCACGCCGGCACGTAACGTGATTCCGGCACCGCGGCACCGGCGATGCCCCTGGCCGGATCGCCCGGCTGGGTCGGATATATAGTGGCCCGGCACTGGAAGCGTCATCAGCGAGTAGGCCGGGGGGAGGGCGTGCTCTGGTGATGGCCTCTGAAGCGACCCGCCGGGTCTGGACCGTGCCGAACCTCATCAGCTTCGCGCGGCTGCTCGGCGTGCCGTTGTTCCTGTATCTCTTCCTGGTCTCCCACCATGAGGTGACCGCCGTCGTGGTGCTCGCGGTCGGCGGCACCAGCGACTGGGTGGACGGTTACCTGGCCCGCCGCCTGCACCAGGTCAGCCGGCTCGGTGAACTGCTCGACCCGCTCGCCGACCGGCTCTACATCCTGGCCACCCTGCTCGCGCTCACCGCCCGCAGCGTGATCCCCTGGTGGTTCACCGCCGCTCTGCTGCTGCGCGAACTTGTCCTGCTGGTCTGTCTGCTCGTCCTGCGCCGCTACGGGTACGAGCCGTTGCCGGTGCACTACCTCGGCAAGACCGCGACGTTCATCCTGCTCTTCGCGTTCCCGGTGCTGCTGCTGGCCGACGCGAGTACGGGGGCGGCGCACGTGGCGTGGCCGGCCGGCTGGGCGCTGGCGTGGTGGGGTCTGGTGCTGTACTGGGCGGCCGGCTCGCTGTACGTCATCCAGGCGGTCGGCCTGGTGCGTGCCGCCCGGCGGGATGCGGCGGCGCACCGGACGGCGGTCGTGTGAGCGTGCTGGGCGGGCGGGGCGCACCGGACGGCGGTCGGGAGGCACCGGCCAGTGACCGCAAGGCACCCGTCGGTGACAAGGCACCCGTCGGCGACGCGGACCGGTCCGGTGCGGCCGAGCGCAGGTTCGCTCCGGATTTCATCACGGAGATGTTCCGCAACCCGCTGGACCCCGGGTACGAGGAGGCGGCACGGCGCCGCGCGCAGCGCGGTGAGCCGCCGGGCCGCCGGCGCCTGGGTGCCCGCCTGGCCCGTACCGTCGTCCTGATGCTGGCCGGCGTCCTACTGGCGGTCGCGTACCACCAGACCGTCGCCACCACCCCGGAGAGCAGCAAGATCCAGTCCAACCTGGTCGACGACGTGCACAGCCGCCAGGCCGAGACCGACACGATGCAGCGCCAGGCGGACCAGTTGCGCGACCAGGTCAGCGGCCTCCGCGACGCGGCGCTGAGCGGCAGCGACATGGACGCGCTGCGTGCGCTGGAGGCCCGGGCCGGCGTGATCAAGGTACAGGGCGGCGGTGCGGTGATCCGGCTGACCGACGCCTCGACGCAGGTCGATCCGGTCACCGGCCAGGCCACCAAAAACCTCGGCAAGGTGCAGGACCGCGACCTGCAGGCGGTCAGCAACGAGCTGTGGCACGACGGCGCGGAGGCGATCGCGATCAACGGGGAGCGGCTGACCGCCACCTCCACCATCCGCACCGCCGGCGAAACGATCCTGGTCGACTTCCGGCCGATCACCTCGCCGTACGAGGTCGTCGCGATCGGACCCGGCGACCTGAACAAACGGTTCTCCAACTCGTCGACCGGTGAGCTGTTCCGGGAGCTGGTGACCGACTACCACATGCAGGTGTCGGTGAAGTCGCAGGGCAACCTCACCATCGCCGCGGCGGCGGATCCCCAGCTGCATTACGCCAGGGTGCTGCCCAGCGCCACCCCGTCAACCCCCTCAAGCTCGGCGGCCCATTCGCCCGCGTCGCCGAAGCCGTCATCCTCGGGAGGACGATGATGTTCGCGGTGCTCGCCCTGGTCGCCGGGGTGGCGCTCGGCGTGGTCTTCGAGCCGTCGGTACCCCTGGCGCTCCAGCCGTACCTGCCGATCGCCGTGGTGGCCGCCCTGGACGCGGTGTTCGGGGGCATCCGGGCCAAGCTGGACGGCATCTTCGACGACAAGCAGTTCGTTATCTCGTTCGTGTCCAACGTGCTGGTGGCGGCGCTGATCGTGTACCTCGGCGATCAGCTGGGCGTCGGCAGCCAGCTGTCCACCGGTGTGGTCGTGGTGCTGGGCGTGCGTATCTTCGGCAACGTGGCTGGCATCCGCCGGCACCTGTTCCGGGCCTAAGGTTGCCGGGATGACCGAAGACCAGGAGCGCAGGAACGTGGACGGCCCCGAGCCGGTGGACCCGCAACCGGGCGGGTCCGAGTCGGTGGTGCCCGGGTCGCCCGGGTTCGTGCCGTCCGAGGCCGGCGTGTCCGGTTCGGCGGCGTCGGATCCGGTGGTACCGGAGCCGCGAGCGCCCTTCGCCGACGGCGAGATCGCGGCGTCCCCGGCCGGCGGTGCCGCGAGCGCCGCGGCAGGGGAGACCCCCGAAGAGCCCATCCCGCCGGAGGCCGTCCCGGCACCGGCCAGCACGGCCGCGCAAGCCGCCATGAGCCGCCCCTCGGCCGGTCGCGGCGCGGCAGCGGGGGCTCCCCGGCGCCGCCGACTCTCCGCGGCCGGCACCGTCATCGGGCTGCTGCTGGGGCTGCTCGGGTTCGCCCTGGTGGTGCAGCTGCGCAGCAACGCCGGCGACGAACAGCTGTCCACCGAGCGCCCCGAGGACCTGGTCCGGATCCTGTCCGACCTGGACGCCCGCAAGGACCGGCTGAGCCAGGAGATCAGTCAGGAGCAGGATCTCAAGCAGCAGTTGCAGGCCGGCAGCCAGAGCCGCCAGGCGGCGCTGGCCGAAGCCAGCCAGCGCGCGGACGCGCTGGGCATCCTGGCCGGCACCCTGCCGGCCACCGGGCCGGGACTGCGCGTCGTCTTCCGCGCCGAGAGCAAGCCGATCCACGCCTCGGACGTGCTCGACGCCGTGGAGGAGCTGCGGGGCGCCGGCGCCGAGGCGATGCAGATCGCGGGCGGCGGGGGCGCCACGGTACGCATCATCGCGTCCACCTCGTTCGTCGACGGCACCGGCAACACCCTGGTGGTGGACGACCAGACGCTCAACGGGCCGTACACGATCACCGTGATCGGTGATCCGCAGACCATGCAGATCGCTTTGAACATCCCCAGCGGGGTGGTCGACACCGTGCACAGCAACGGCGGTACGGTGTCCGTCGTTACTCCGGGCACCGTCCAGGTGACCGCGCTCCACGAGAGCACCCCGCCCCAATACGCCAAACCGGCCAGCTGACACAGAAGGACGGCCACGTTGATTCCCGACGGTCTGCGCTACACCGCCGAGCATGAGTGGGTCGCGCCCGGCGCGCCCACGGTCAAGGTGGGCATCACCCACTTCGCCCAGGACGCGCTCGGCGACATCGTCTACGTCCAGCTGCCGGAGCCGGGCACTGCGGTGCAGGCGGGCCAGTCGCTGGGCGAGGTCGAGTCGACCAAGAGCGTGTCGGAGATCTACGCGCCGGTCGGCGGCACGGTCGTGGCCAGCAACGGCCGGCTCGGCGACGAGCCTGAGCTGCTCAACACCGATCCGTACGGAGACGGCTGGCTCGTGGAGATCGAGCCGGATCCGTCGACCAACCTCGATGAGTTGCTGGACGCCGGCGGCTACCGGCAGCTCACCGAGCAGTAACCCCGCGCGCCGAGCCCCGTTGATCTGGTGGGTAGTTCTCCGCGCGTCCGGTTGACCCCCCATTTCGACCATGGCTAGGCTCGCCCAGTCGACCGTGAACCCTGCGGTCGCGCGTCAGGACAACGTCGAGCGGCAGCGACGCCGCGCACCGGGCCTCCGACGCCGGCCGATGACCCGTGAGGTGACCTTGCGATGACGCGCCCAGACGACGAGTTCCCCCCGCTCGACGTCACGTCGACGCTGAACCTTGGCGCCCTAGACGACGTGCTCGAGGGTCCGGACGCCGATGTCGCACCAGGACGGATGTCCGGATCGTTGCCACCGGGCATGGCCCTGCTCGTGGTGCGGCGCGGGCCCAATGCCGGTGCCCGCTTCCTGCTCGACCACGACGTGACGACCAGCGGCCGGCACCCGGATAGTGACATCTTCCTCGATGACGTCACCGTCTCCCGCCGCCACGCCGAATTCCACCGCGAGGGTGGCACATTCACGGTCCGCGACGTGGGCAGCCTCAACGGCACCTACGTCAACCGGGAACGGGTCGAGGCGGCCACCCTGTCCAACGGCGACGAGGTGCAGATCGGCAAGTTCCGGCTGGTCTTCATCGCCGGCCCACGACCGGACGAGGGCCCCTGACGGGGACGCGATGACGGGTTCGCCAGCGGCCGCCGGGGCGCGACCACCGGCCCTGATGAGCATCGGCGAGGTGCTGGAGCAGCTGCGCGCCGAGTTTCCTGACGTGACCATCTCCAAGTTGCGGTTCCTGGAGGCCGAAGGGCTGGTGGAGCCGCAACGCAGCGCGGCCGGCTACCGCAAGTACGCACTCGCGGACCTGGCCAGGCTGCGTTTCGTGCTGGCCGCCCAGCGCGACCACTACCTGCCGCTGCGGGTGATCCGTGAGCAGTTGGCCGCGCTGGACGGGGGAGAGCCCACGGCCGCGCTGGCCCGAGCCGCGTTCGGCGTGGGCGACCAGGGTTCGGCCCCCTCCGGTGGGTCCGTGTCCGGGCGGACCGTGCCCGGGCAACCCGGGCCGGCCGTGTCCGGCCTCGCGGCCCGCCGCCCGCCGCTGATGGCCGTGGACGAACCGGTGGAGCGCCCGGAACCGGCCGAGTTGAGGCTGTCCCGCGAGGAGCTGCTGGCCAGAGCGGGGCTCGCCGAGCCGGTACTCGCCGACCTGGAGCAGCACGGCCTCGTACGGGCACGCGCGGGCCGGTACGACACCGACGCGCTCGCCGTGGCCAGGGTCGCCGCCCAGCTGGCCGAGTACGGGCTGGAGCCGCGCCATCTGCGGGCCTACCGGGCCGCCGCCGACCGCGAGGTGGGTTTGTTCACACAGCTCGTGGCGCCGCTGGCCCGCCAGCCCACGCCGGCCGCCCGGGCCCGTGCCGCCGAGGTGGTCCGGGAGCTGGCGGCGCTGTCCCAGCAGCTCCATGCCGCCCTGGTCAGGGCCGGTCTGCGGGACACCCTCGGGCAGTAGTTCGCGATCATGCACTACGCTGGGGAGCGTGCGGCGCGCGTGTTTGGCTGTTTACGTGGGATCCGTCCCCGCATCCGCGCGTGTACCGTGCAGAGAAGGGGAAATGAGTGGTACGGCGTTGCCGCGGCGGTGGTGGCGCGGTCCAGCGGCCCGAACGACATGTCACGGAGGCGGCGGTGCGTGAGCTGAGCGTGGTCGGGGTTCGGGTCGAGTTGCCCAGTAACCAGCCGATCGTGCTGCTCAAAGAGGTCGACGGTGACCGGTACCTGCCCATCTGGATCGGTGCCGTCGAGGCGACCGCGATCGCGTACGAGCAGCAGGGCGTCAAGCCCCCTCGGCCGCTCACCCACGACCTGATGCGCGACATCCTCGCCGCGCTCAAGGCTCCGCTCAACGCGGTCGAGATCGTGGAGATGAAGGAGAACATCTTCTTCGCGGATCTGTTGATCGGCGAGGGAGTCAGGGTTTCGGCCCGGCCGAGCGACTCGATCGCGCTGGCTCTGCGGGTAGGTGCCCCGATTCGCTGCACAGACCAGGTCCTTGCGGAGAACGGCATCGTTATCCCGGATGAGCAGGAGGACGAGGTCGAGAAGTTCAGGGAGTTCCTGGACCAGGTGAGCCCGGAGGACTTTGCCGGGTAGCGCCACCGTGCGCGGAAGATCCGGCGTGTCGCGCTGAGAGCTCCCCGGTACGCAGGCCGATCCGGTATAGCGTGTTCCTCACCGCCAGTTGGTCTGGCCATGCAGCGGGAGGGCAGTGGCAGTGGACGAGCCGCAGGACCCGCACGGAATCAATGTCGAGGACGGCTCCGTCGGCTACCGCGGTGTGACCGCATGCCACGCGGTCACGATCAGCTATCGGCAACTGGACTACTGGGCACGAACCGGGCTGGTTGTCCCCAGCATCCGGGACGCCTCGGGATCGGGAACCCAGCGGCTGTACTCGTTTCGCGACATGGTCGTGTTGAAGGTCGTCAAACGCCTGCTCGACGCGGGAGTGTCCCTCCAGAACATCCGGAAGGCGATCGAGGCGCTGCGGTCCCGGGGGACCGAGGATCTCGCGCAGATCACCCTGATCTCCGACGGCACGACGGTCTACGAGTGCCGTTCCCCCGAGGAGGTCGTGGACCTTCTGCAGGGCGGCCAGGGAGTCTTCGGCATCGCGATCGGCGGCGCCTTCAAGGAGATCCAGGGTTCGTTGGCCCACCTGCCGGCGGAGCGCGCCGGCGGCATCGTGGCGGATGACGCCCCCTCGCCGGCCGGGCAGCCCGGCGGGGTGGACGACAGCGTGATCGCCGATGAGCTTGCCGCCCGCCGGGCCCGGCGCCGCGCCGGTTGAGCCGTCGGCTGGGTTGACGCGCCTCCTGTCCTCTCCGCTCGGCTGACGCGCCTCCTGTTCTGTGCGCTCGGCCGATCCGCCGAGCGGCCGCGAGCATTTGCCAGCGGCCAGCGCGGCCGCGAGAATGCCGCGATGCGCCCCGCACGGCTGGTACCGGTCATTGTCCCGATCCTGGCCCTGACCGCCTGTTCCCCCGCGGCCGGGTCGAAGCCGGTCGCGGGATCGGGGCCCGGCGTGGCGTCGGAAGCCTCACCGTCCCCGGTCGCGTCCGGCGTGGCGCACCTCGGCGCGCTTCCGTCGTCCGGCCCGTCCGCGCTGCGCACCTCCGCGAGCGCGGTGTCGACCGGCTGCTCGATCTTCCCGGCCGACAACGTGTGGCACGCGGACGTCTCCAAGCTCCCGGTGGCCGCCAACTCTTCGGCGCTGGTGACCACCATCGGCACGGGTGCGGCGGTGC
>DASXOA010000222.1:0-2675 GCA_036494675.1 Rugosimonospora sp. | reverse complement strand
TTGATGTTGGCGGTGGCTGGCTTGTCGTAGTAGTTCGACCAGGCGGTGTCCAGCTTTCCGTCCAGCATCAGCGCGGGCACGGTGGTGGGCGCGCCCGAATAACTGGCGTCTGCCGCCGGCCCGGATCCGGCGGCGGCGGTCGCCGGGCTGGTGGCGGCGGGGGCTGCGGCCGTCCCGGTGGTGGTGGCGGTACCGGGTACGGCAGGCGCTGGCCGCGCGGGTGCCACGGACGCCAGCGTGATCGACGTGACCGGCAGGCCCTCGGCGGCTGCGGTGAGCCGGATGGCCCCGGCTTTCCTGGTCGACCCGACGACCGCCAGCGCCAGCCCGTTGAAGGCGGCCATCGTCGGCGACGTGTATCCGGTCGCGTTCTCCTCGCGGCCGTTGTCGGTGCCGATCAGCCGGCCGGCCCCGCTGACGGAGAAGCGGATGGACGGGTCGGCGTCCGGCACCACGTGCCCGTGGGTGTCGACGATCTCAGCCTTCACGTAGGAGAGCGCGGTGCCGTCCGCGGTCAGTACCCGCTCGTCCGGCGTGAGCCTGAGCGATCGCGCCGGCCCCGCGGTGACCAGCTGATCCCGGGCCACCTCGCGGCCGTTCTCGGTGGCGACGGCGACCAGGGTGCCCGGCTCGAACGGCACGTTCCAGGTCAGGTGGAGCTTGCCGGTGCTGCCGTTGGGGCTGGTGTAGCTGCCCGACGGGTAGTTGTAGTCATCGCCGGTCGGCTCGGTGGTCTCCAGATAGGGCTTCCCGTAGGTGGTGACCTTACGGTCGAAGCTCTTCGTACCCAGTGACCGGCCATTCAGCCACAGCTGCACGGTGGCGACGTTGGCGTAGACCCAGACGGCGACCTCGTCGCCGGGGTGATGGCTGGTCCAGTCCATGGGCACGAGATGGACCCTCGGGGGTCCGTCCCACTGGCTCGCGAACAGGTGATAGGCGTCCTTGGGGAAGCCGGCGGTATCCACGGCGCCAAAGAAGGACGCTTTGACCGGGAACACGTCGTACGGCGTCGGCTCGCCGATGTAGTCCTGCCCGGACCACAGGAAACCGCCCTGCCAGAACAGCCGGTCCCGGTCCTTCTTCAGCTCGTACTCCCCGCTCATGGTCCACGACGCGAGGTTGTTGTCGTAAGACGACGTGTTGCGCTTGCCCGGCGTGTAGTTCTCCCCGGTGTTGAGCAGCTGCGGATCCTGGTAGAAGCCGCGGGTCGACGTCTCGGACCCCATCTCCGAGCAGAAGAAGAACTTGGTGCCGTACTTGGCGTGCAGGCCGTCCATGGAACCGGCGGTGTTGTAGTTGACGCCCAGGCCGTCCAGCAGCCGGACGATCTGGTCCTGCGGCGAGCCGTCCTTGGGGACGCTCCGGTACTGGTCCGAGCCCATGACCACCGGGCGGGTGGTGTCGATGGACTGCACGTCGGCCATCAGCCGCTGCGCGATCGGCGGGCCGTCCGGCAACCCGGTATCGGGGGTCTCGTTGCCGATCGACCACAGCACCACCGCGGGCGAGTTCTTGTGCGCCTGCACCATCTCCTTGATGTCGGAGTCACCCCAGGCGTCGAAGTACAGGTGGTAGTCGTACGGCAGCTTGCCGGTGTGCCAGCAGTCGAAGGCCTCGACCATCATCAGGACACCGAGCTGCTCACACACCGCGGTGAGCTCCGGCGCGGGCGGGTTGTGCGCGGTGCGCACGGCGTTGACGCCCATGCTCTTCATGATCTGCATCTGCCGGACGAGCGAGTCGGTGTGGATGGCGGCACCGAGCGGGCCCTGGGTGGCATGCAGGTCCACGCCCTGGAGCTTCATGTGCTGGCCGTTGAGGGAGAAACCCCCGGCCGGGTCGAAGGAGAAGTACCGGAAGCCGAACGGGGTCGCAGTTCGGTCGGCCATCTTGCCGGCCACCTGCACCTCGGTCTGCACCGAATACAGCGCCGGGTCGTCAACCGACCACAGCGACGGGTGGTTCACCCGGACCATGCTGGTCGTCGTGGCGGTCTCGCCGGCCGCGACGTTGACCGTGGCGGAGCCGGCGGCTACGACGGAACCGCGGGAGTTCCTGACCGTGATCCCGACGGTGGCCGCCGTGGCCGTACCACCGTCGTTCTGCACGCTGGTCTGCACCTGGACCTGGCCGTATCCCGCCGCCGCGGTGCTGCTCAGGTCCGGGGTGGTGACGAAGGTGCCATGGCGGGCGACATGCACCGGGCCGGTCACGACCAGGCGCACGTTGCGGTAGATGCCGCTCCCGGAGTACCACCGGCTGCTGGGGATCTGGTTCGACGCCTGCACGGCGATCACGTTCGGCGTTGTCCCGTCGGTGTGCACGATGCCGGTGAGGTCGTAGCTGAAGCCCGTGTAGGCGTACGGATGCCGCCCCAGCAGTTGCCCGTTGACGTAGACCGCCGAGTTCATGTACACGCCGTCGAACTCGACCGAAATTTGCTTACCGGTCATCGACGAGGGCAGGACGAACGTCTTCCGGTACCAGCCGAGACCGCCGGGCAGGAACCCGTTGCCGCTGACCGCGGAGCTGTCGTCGACCGGGTTCAGCTCGATGCTCCAGTCGTGCGGCACATCAAGGACCCGCCAGTCCGAGTCGTCGAACCCGGGTTCGTAGGCGTCGGCATAAGCGCCCGTTGGGTCCGTGACCCCGGCCGAACTGACCAGGACGAA
>DASXOA010000221.1:0-11335 GCA_036494675.1 Rugosimonospora sp. | reverse complement strand
CGTCAGCAACGACCGCACCGGGACGATGAGCATCGACTCCTCGACGCTGCGCGGCAACCGGAGCGACGGATTCGAGACGAGCGGCCTGCCCGGCATCTTCTTCCTCGGCGCGCGCAAGCCGACGGTGACCGGCTCCACGCTCGCCCACTAGGCCACCGCCCCGGCCGCCTGCCGCCAGACTGACAAGCGGCCAGAGCGACAAGCGACCAGAGCGACAAGCGACCAGAGCGACAAGCGACCAGAGCGGCAAGCGGCCAGGTTGATAGGCTGCCGCCGGTCGTTGGTGGGTCCAGGTTGGCCGTTCCGTTGTGGGAGGTGCCAGATGCGGTACGAGATGTCGGTCGATATCGAGGCCGATCCGGGGACGGTGTGGGCGGCGCTGGTCGACGTCGAGCGTTGGCCGGAGTGGACCGCGTCGATGCGGGAGGTGCGGCGTCTGGACTCCGGTGACATGGCACTGGGCAGCCGCGCCAGGATCAGGCAGCCGAGGATGCCCGTGCTCGTCTGGGAGGTCACCGGGTTCGAGCCGGGCCGCGAGTTCACCTGGACGTCGCACTCGGCCGGTGTGACCACGGTCGGCGTGCACCGGGTGGCGGCCAATCCCGACGGGACCGCGACGGCGCTCCTCGCCGTCGACCAGACCGGCGTACTGGCGCCCCTCGTCAACCTGTTCACCGGCGCGCAGACCCGCCGGTACCTGGAACTGGAGACAGACGGGCTCAAGCGGCGCAGCGAGGGAGACTGACGCCTGCCGGCGCCACGTCTGCCGACGACGCGCTGGCGGGCGACGCGCCGCACGCTGCACGGTCAGGCGTGCTTGAGCGCACGCTGAGCCGTCAGGCGTGCTTGAGCGCACGCTGAGCGCGGGCCTCCTCCATGGCCCAGGACAGCGCATAGTCCGCGACCTCCTCCCAGCCCTCCTGCCCGATCGTGTAGTGGCACCGGTACGGGTACTGCTTGACCTCGGTGATCGCGACGGACTTGCGGTAGCGGTTGGCGTTGTCCAGGTTCAGCGACGGTGGGCTGATCTGATCCTGGCCGCCGACGATGAACAGCAGCGGCGCCCGGTCGTTGTTGCCGAAGTTCACCTTCGTGGCCGGGTGCGGGTCGAAGTTGGCCAGTCCGGCCTCGAAGACGACGTGGCCTGCCGCCGGCACGTAGTACCGCTCGTAGACCGCCAGCGACTCCTCCTCCGACAGGCAGTTCGTGAAGGAGTCGTGGAACTGTTCCGGAGTCAGCGGCACCGCCTTGCGGCTGTTGGCCGGGTTCTTCAGGACCGGAAGTACCGACTTGACCGTCGATCCCGGCGTGCGCAGGATGCCCTTGACCGCGGCGGAGTCAATGGCCACGCCCGCGGCGCCCAGGCCCCGATCGACGAGTACCTGCACGAAGGCTCCGCCGAAGGAGTGACCCATGATGATCGGCGGGTTGCGCAGCCCGCGGATAACGTCCCGGTAGTGGTCGATGATCTGGTCGATGTCCAGTCGTTCGAGCGGCGACGGATCCTGGCGCAGCGCTTCGACCTCGACCTCCAGGCCGGGCCAGGCCGGCGCCAGGACCTCGAACCCGGCCGCCCGGTACCGGTCGATCCAGTGTTCCCAGGAGCGGGGGGTCATCCAGAGGCCGTGGATCAGCACGATCGTGCCGGGATCCTCCCGGGTGTCCTGATTGCCGGTCATCACGCCTCCCGATCGGGCCGCTCGCTGCGTACCCGATCAGTCTGACGGTTTCGGCGCCCGGCTTCGCCCGATTGGCGGTGTTGTGCCGGCCCGAGGCCCCTGCAGGACCTCCGCCACCTGGCCGAACGCCGCGCCGACCTGCGCGACCTGCGCCGGGGTGAGCTGGTCGAACAGGTGCGAACGCACGGCGGCGACGTGGCCGGGGGCGGCTGCCGCGAGCTTGGCCGCGCCGGCCGGGGTCAGTTCGGCATGGGTACCGCGCCGGTCGTCCTCACAGGTCACCCGGCGTACCCACCCGACCTCCTCCAGCCTGGTCACCGCCCTGGTCACGCCGCTGCGGGTGGACATCGTCGCGTCGGCCAGGTCCCGCATCCGCAGCCGCTGCCCGGGCGCCTCGGACAGCTTCACCAGCAGTTCGTAGTCGGTGAAGGAGACGTCCGCGTCGGACTGCAACTGCTGGTCCAGCGCACGGATCAGCAACCGGGTCGTGTCCAGGTAGGCCCGCCAGGCCCGTTGCTCCTCCGCGTCCAGCCACCGGGGTTCATTCACGTACCGAGCCTACCGGGGCGGCGGGAATAGTTGACTGCGCAACGACCTTTGGTACAGTGAGTTTGTTGACGCCGCAACAATTTGGGAGCTGAGACACGATGCCCGCCGTAACCGTCGAGAACCCGCTGGCCCTGCCGCTGGTGCGCCAGGCCGACCCGACCACCGAGCACGACCGTCCGGTCGTCTCGGTCACCACCGCTCCGTCCGCGTTCGAGGGTGAGGGCTTCCCGGTCCGCCGCGCCTTCGCCGGTGTCGACCTGCGCGCCCTGGACCCGTTCATCCACATGGACCAGATGGGCGAGGTGGAGTACGCGCCGGGTGAGCCCAAGGGCACCCCGTGGCACCCGCACCGCGGCTTCGAGACCGTGACCTACATGATCGATGGTGAGTTCCAGCACTCCGACTCCAACGGCGGCGGTGGCCTGATCACCAACGGCGACACGCAATGGATGACCGCCGGAGGTGGCATTCTTCACATCGAGGTCCCGCCGGAGCACCTGATCGCCTCGGGTGGCCTGTTCCACGGCTTCCAACTCTGGGTCAACCTGCCCAAGGCGCAGAAGTTCGTCGCGCCGCGGTACCAGGACATCCGGGCCGGAAACGTCGCGCTGCTCGGCTCGCCGGACGGCGGCGCCCTGCTGCGGGTCATCGCCGGCGAGGTCGACGGGCACGCCGGGCCGGGCTCGACGTATACGCCGATCACGCTGGTACACGCGACCGTCAGCCCGGGCGCATCGCTGACCCTGCCCTGGCGCAAGGACTTCAACGCCCTGGCGTACGTGATGAGCGGCGACGGTACCGTCGGCGCCGACCGCCGGCCGATCCACCTCGGCCAGCTCGCGGTGTACGGCGCCGGTGACACGATCACCATCGCCGCCGACGCCGTACAGGAGTCCCGCAGCCCGAACCTGGACGTGCTCATCCTCGGCGGCCGGCCGATCCGCGAACCGGTGGCGGCCTACGGCCCGTTCGTGATGAACACCCGCGCCGAGCTGATGCAGGCGTTCGAGGACTACCAGGCCGGCCGGCTGGGTTCGATCCCGGCCGCGCACCTCGGCGTGAACGCCACCACCCCCGACGCCGAGTAGCCACCGTGGCCCGGCCCGGTTCCCCGATCGGGGCCGGGCCGGGGGCTCCGGGCCCGGGGCAGAATGGCATCCGGAGGGCGGCGAGGGGAGTCGGCGATGGACGAGCTGACCGTGCAGGACACCAACGGCATCCTGCGCCAGTCGTGGATAGCGCCGCGACGCACGAGCGCGGGGCTCGGCTGGGACCAGCTCTACGTCTCGACCCAGCGGGAGCAGCCGTACCAGGCCGCCTTCGACGCCGCACCCACCCACGTCGTGATGGGCGCGCTCCGGTCGACGGCGCGCTTTTCGTGCAGACGGCACAGCAGAAACGTGCAGGAAACGCCGGTCGGGCCAGGTGGAGACTGGGGCACGGCGGCCACCCGGCCGGCACGAAGGGCGGACCCATGCGGTCGTTCGTGTACTCCTCCCACCCGGCCAGGGTGGTGTTCGGCGCAGGTACGCTGCGCCAGCTTCCCGACGAGGTACGGCGGCTGGGCGGCACCCGGGTACTGCTGCTGGCCCGGTCCGCGCCGGGCGAGGCGGCCCGGGAGCACCTCGGTCCTCTGGCTGTCGCGCAGTTCCCGGACGCCGAAATGCACACGCCGGTCGAGGTGACCGAGCGCGCCCTGGCGACGCTGAACGGGTACGCCGCCGACTGCCTGGTATCCATCGGCGGCGGCACGAACACCGGCCTGGCCAAGGCGCTGGCGGTACGCACCGGCCTGCCGCACGTCGCGGTACCCACCACGTACGCGGGTTCGGAGGTCACGCCGGTACTCGGCGAGACGTCCAACGGCGCGAAGACCACCCGTTCCGCGGCCGCGATCCTGCCCGAGACCGTCCTCTACGACGTCGAGCTGACCCTGGGGCTGCCCGTACCGCTGTCGGTCGCCAGCGGCGTCAACGCCATGGCCCACGCGGTCGAGGCGCTCTACTCCCCCACCGCGAACCCCGTCATCGACGGCTTCGCGCTGCAGGCGGTCGCCGGCATGGCCGCCGCGCTGCGCCGCATCGTGCAGGATCCGTCCGATGTGGACGCTCGGGAGGACGCCCTGATGGCCGCGTGGCTCGCCGGCACCTGCCTGGCCGGCGTCGGCATGGGCCTGCACCACAAGCTGTGCCACATCCTGGGCGGCACCTTCGATCTGCCGCACGCCCAGACGCACGCCGTCGTGCTGCCGCACGCCATGGCGTACAACGCGCCGGCCGCCCCGGACGCGATGCGGCGTATCGCCGGCGCGCTCGGGGCGAGCGACGCACCGGCCGGCATGTACGACCTCACCACCGACCTGGGCGGGCCGACGTCCCTCGGCGCGCTGGGCATGGCGGAGACCGAACTGCCCCGCGCCGCGCTGCTGGCCAACGCGAGCGCCGCGGCGTCGCCGTACCCGAACCCACGGCAGGTCACCGTCGGCGGCATCGAGGGGTTGCTGCGCGACGCGTGGTCCGGCCGGCGCCCGGAGCCGTCCGCCGGCGCGGGATCCGACCTCGGCTGGCTCACCGATCAGGTGGTCGACAGCTTCGCCGCCTCACCGAACCCGAGAGCCGGCCGGCTGCTCGGCGACCTGGTGCGGCACCTGCACGACTTCGTCCGGCACAACGACGTCACCGAGGACGAATGGCTGTACGCCATCGACTTCCTCACCCGTACCGGGCAGATCGCAAGCCCCACCCGGCAGGAGTTCGTGCTGCTGTCCGACACCCTCGGGGTGTCCAGCATGGTGGACCTGCTGACCAACTCGCGCACCCCGCAGACCACCCCGTCGGCGGTGCTCGGCCCGTTCTACGTACCCGGGCCGCCGGCCGCCCGGGCCGGTGCCGACATCTCCGCCGGGCTGCCCGGTACCCCGCTGTGGGTGGACGTACGCGTGGTGGACCCGGACGGGAAACCGGTCGCCGGCGCGGTCGTCGACGTCTGGCAGTCCAATGAGGACGGTTTCTACGACGTGCAACTGCCCGAGTTGACCGGGCCGGCGCTGCGCGCCCGGTTCGAGAGCGACGGCGACGGGCGGATCCGGTTCTGGTCGATCCTGCCCTCGGAGTACCCGATCCCCGGGGACGGGCCGGTCGGCGAGATGCTGGACGCGGTGGGCCGCCACCCGTACCGGGCGCCGCACCTGCACTTCATGATCTCGGCGGACGGGTACCGGCGGCTGGTGACCCAGTTGTTCGTCGCCGGCGGCGCGTACCTGGACTCGGACACGGTCTTCGGGGTGAAGACCGGCCTGGTCGTCGACTTCGGACCGGGGCAGGGGCCGGCACCCGGCGGCCGGAGCGTGGACGGGCCCTGGCACCGGGTGGACTTCACCTTCCGTATCGCCCCGGCCTGAGCCTGCCGGTCCGAACACCATCGCCCCGGGCTGAGCCAGCCAGCCTGAGCCCGGCGGACCCGAACACCGTGAGGAGCAAGGATGCCCGACGTCGTCGAGACCGATGTCCTCGTGGTCGGCAGCGGCCCGGCCGGCGGTGCCGCCGCACTGCTGCTGAGCACGTACGGGTCGCCAACATCATGGTGACCAAGTAGGAGTTGGGCCGGCTGCACACCTGGTACACCCATCCGACCCGGCTCGCCGACCACACCCTGGCCTCCCCGTCGCGGATCTGCGACATGCCCCAGCATCTGATGGAACCGGTACTGGTGAACAACGCGGTGGCCCGCGGCACCACGCTGCGCCTGCACACCGAGTACCTGTCGCTGGACCAGGACGCCGACACAGTGACCGCCACCGTCCTGGACCGGGTGCGCGGCGACCAGTACGAGATCCGGGCGAAGTACCTGATCGGAGCGGACGGCGGCCGGAGCGCGGTGGCGCAGGACATCGGGTTGCCGATGGTCGGCTGGTGCGCTGCGTGCGGCCGTGGCGGGAATGGCTCATCGTCTGGGGGTACGACATCGGCGGCGAGCCGCCCGACCTGACCGAGGAGTACGCGCGGCAGATCGTGCACCGGCTGATCGGCGACGAGTCGATCCCGGTCACCATCCGGTCGTCCTCACTGTAGACGGTCAACCACCTGTACGCACAGCGCTACCACCAGGGCCGGGTCTTCTGCGCCGGCGACGCGGTGCACCGCCACCCACCGTCCAACGGGCTCGGCTCGAACACGTCCATCCAGGACGCGTACAACCTCGCCTGGAAGCTCAAGCTCGTCCTCGACGGCACCGCGGATCCGGCGCTGCTGGAGACCTACTCGGCCGAGCGCGCGCCGGTCGGCCGGCAGATCGTCGAGCGGGCCAACCAGGGCATCGGCGAGACCGGGCGCATCTTCGACGCGCTGGGCCTTCTGTCCACACAGGACCCCGACCAGATGCGCAAGAACATCGACGCATGCAAGTCGGCCACCCCGCAGGGCGAGCGCCAGCGGCAACTGCTCCGCGAGGCCATCGACTTCAAGGACTACGAGTTCAACACCCACGGCGTTGAGCTCAACCAGCGGTACCGGTCGGCCGCCGTGGTACCGGACGGCACCCAGCCGGTGTTCCCCCGCGACGAGCAGTTGTACCATCACCCGACCACCTGGCCCGGCGCCAAGCTCCCGCACGCGTGGCTCGGCCGGGGCCGGAAACGTCTGTCCACTTTGGACCTCGGTGGCCACGGCCGCTTCGTGGTGCTGACCGGCATCGGCGGCGAGGCGTGGATCGATGCCGCCACCGAGGCCGGAGCGGCACTGGGCGTCGCCATCCGCGGGTACGTCATCGGGCCGGGGGCGCAGTACGAGGACCTGTACGGCGACTGGTCCCGGCTGCGTGAGGTCACCGACACCGGCTGTGTCCTGGTCCGGCCGGACAACTACGTCTGCTTCCGGTACGGCTCGGCGAGCCCGGACGCGGCGAGCCTGCTGTCCGGCGCGCTGCGACAGGTGCTCGGCCGGGTTATCTAGCCCACATTGTCACCGCCATCACTTCGCCCGGCCGCGGCGCCGGGCCAGTCTCGGACGTGATCTGTCCGGGACGGGAAGGGCGCGTGGGGATGGCGACGACGCAGGAGGCGGCCGCGATGGCGGTGCGCCCGCGGCCCGGACGCCCCGGCCGTGGGCCCGGGTCGTCGCGGCCGGGCCGCTGGCTGACCGCGGGCCTCGCCGTCTGCACCGTCGGCTGGGGCGCCAACCAGTTCGCGCCGATGGTCCTGCTCTACCGGCCGAGGCTGGGGCTCAGCGCCGCGGTCGTCGAGGGGACCTTCGGCATGTACGCCATCGGCCTGATGCCCGGGCTGCTGGTCGCCGGCCGGGTCTCGGACCGGATCGGCCGCCGGCCGGTCGTGATGTTCGCCGTCGCGCTGTCGATCGTCGCCGGGATCGTGCTGACGCTGGGTGGGCACGGCGTGGGCTGGCTGTTCGCCGGCCGGGTGATCATGGGGGTGGCCAGCGGCTGCGCGTTCAGCGCGGGCAGCGCATGGATCAAGGAGCTGTCGGCGCCGCCGTACGAGCCGGCCGGCGGTACGAACGCCGGAGCGCACGCGGGCGCCCGGCGTGCCAGCGTCGCGATGACGGTCGGCTTCGGCGTCGGGCCGCTGGTCGCCGGGGTACTCGCGCAGTGGGCGCCGTGGCCGACCGCGCTGCCCTACGCGCCGCAACTCGTGCTGGCCGCGGGTGCCCTGTTCCTGGTCGCCCGCGCACCCGAGACCGTGGCCCGCGAAGCCGTGGCCCGCGAAGCCGTGACGCGCGACACTACGGCGCGCGAGGCCCTGGCGCGCGACGGTTCGGCGACGCACGACGGTTCCGGGACGCGACCGCGGCTGGGCATCCACGGGCTCGGCGAGCGCCGGTTCCGGTGGGTGGTGCTTCCGCTCGCGCCGTGGGTGTTCGGCTCGGCCGCCATCGGGATGGTGTTCGTGCCGGGCCTGGTCATCGACCGGGTAACCGGCATCGCGGTGTTCTTCGGCGCGCTGGCCGCAGTGTGTGTCTCGACGGCCGGCGTGCTGGTCCAGCCGCTGGCGCGCCGGCTCGCCCGGCGGGACGGGCCTCATCTGCTGGTGATCGGCATGTCCCTGGTGATCGCGGGCCTCGTCATCGAGGCCGGGGTGGCGGCCACCCACCAGCCGGCCCTGGCGTTGCCGGCCGCCCTGGTGCTCGGCTGCGGGTACGGCTTCTGCATGGTCTTCGGCCTCGCCGAGGTGCAGCGCATGTCCAGGCCCGAGGAGTTGGCCACCCTGACCGCGGTGTTCCAGGCCGCCACCTACATCGGCTTCGGCGCACCCACCCTGCTGTCCGTGTTGGAGGACTATGCCTCGCCCGGCGTGCTGCTGCTGGCGGTGGCGGGGCTGGCCGCCGTGACGCTCGCCGTCACGACCCGGCGGGCCCGCCACTGACCGTCCCGCCACCCCTTCCTCCGGGCAGGGCGCCCGGGCGCCCGACCCGCGCCGCCACGGCATTAGGTTGCGGCGTCATCTAGGTGGCTGTGCTAGCGTCCGGTGTCGTGGATCAGGAACGGCGCAGCCAGTGGTTGCGGGGCGTGCTGGACATGTGCGTGCTGGCGATGCTCTCCGGCGGCGAGTCCTACGGCTACCACCTGGTCCAGGCCGTGGAGGCCGCCGGGCTGGGACCGATCAAGGGCGGAACGCTGTACCCGGTGCTGCTGCGGTTGGAGAGCACCGGCCTGGTCGCGACCGACTGGCGGCAGGGCCCCTCCGGGCCGGCTCGCAAGTACTACCGGATCACCGGACCGGGGCAGGCGACGCTGCGCCAGGCGACGCTCGACTGGCAGTCGTTCAGCTCAGACGTGAACGCGATCCTGCAGAGGGGTAACGCGATCCTGCAGAAGGGTGGAACACGTGACGATCAGTGATGGATGGCTGCACGACCTCGGCATGGAACTGCGACGCCGGGGCGTGCCCGGCGGCACCGCCGATCATGTCGTCGCCGAGGCCGCGACCCACCTGCGCGACAGCGGCGAGCCGCCGATGGCCGCGTTCGGTCCGGCCGCCGCGTACGCCGCGGTCGTCTCGGACAGTGTCGGCGACGCGTGGCGGCGGGCACGCCGGCCGGTGCCCGGGTCCGTCCGGTTGCGGGCGCGCGGCATCACCAAGCGGTACCGGCGCCGGGAGGTGCTGACCGGCGTGGACCTGACCGTGTACGCGGGCCAGGTGGCCGCCGTGGTCGGCGCGAACGGCTGCGGGAAGAGCACCTTCCTGCGCATCTGCGCCGGCCTGATCAGCCCGGACAAGGGCACCGTGCAGGTCGACGGGAGCATCGGCTACTGCCCCCAGGACGGCGGCACCATCGAGTTCCTGCGCCCCGAGGAGCACTTCGTCCTCGTCGGCGGGGGGCGCGACTGGCCCCGGGAACGGTCCCGGGCGATGGGCCGCGCGGCGGCCGCGACGCTGGACTGGGACCCCTCGACGCCGGAGTTGAGCCGCCACCTCTCCGGGGGCACCCGGCAGAAGCTCAACCTCATCATGGCCGGACTCGGCGATCCCGACGTGCTCCTGCTCGACGAGCCGTACCAGGGCTTCGACCGCGGCACGTACGTGGACTTCTGGCAGCAGGTCTGGCGCTGGCGGGACAACGGCCGGGCCGTGGTCGTGGTCACCCACATGCTCACCCAGTTCGACCTGGTCGACACGGTGCTGGATTTGAGCGGCGCGGACCAGGGGAGGCGTTCGCAATGACGAAGCTGGGTGTGGTCGCCGACATGACGCTGCGCGAGATGCTGCGCCGGCGCGGCGTGCTGATCCTGTTGCTGGCGCTGCCGTTGGCGTTCTACGCCGTGCGGCGCAACGGCAACTCGGGCGAGTCGATCCGGGCGCTGTTCCTCGGACTGTGCTGGGCCATCAGCGCGGCAGCCCTGTTCTCCAGCGCGGCGGGGCGGGCTGTCGAGCCGCGGCTGCGGCTGTCCGGGTACCGCAGCCACCACCTGTACCTCGGCCGGCTGGCCGCGTTGCTGGTACTGGGAACCGGAATCGCCGTACCGCTGCTCGCACTGGTCGCCGTCGATCCCGCCCAGAACGCGGTCTCGCTCGGCGGGGTGGCGCTGGCCATGCTGCTGTGCGTCACGGTCGCCGCGCCGTTCGGACTGCTGATCGCCGCGCTCGTGCCGCGTGAGCTGGAGGGCACCCTGGTGCTGCTGGTAATCGTCGGCATCCAGATGGTCGTCGACCCGGCGGGTGCCGGCGCGAAGCTGATGCCGTTCTGGTCCAGCCGGGAGATCGCCACCTACGCGGTCGACCACACCGGCCCCGGGTACCTCGACCGGGGACTGGTCCATGGCGCGGCGTTCACCGTCGCGCTGGCGCTACTCGTCGCGGTGCTGTCGACCTACCGGTTGCGTACCCGCTCGCACATGCGGTTCGCCTCCGGCCGCTGAACCCGGCCGCTAAACGTTGCGCCAGCGGCCGGAGACGGGCGGCTTCACCCACCGGCCGCCCGGAAGCGCACCGAGTAGATCCGCTGGGTGAACCCGTCCTCGGCGGTCACGATGACCGCCCCGGTGCCGGGTACCACGGGTGGCGGCACGATGAGCAGCCGGCCGTTGCCCGCGGCCTGCGCACCGATCGCCGGCGTACCCGACCCCGCGGTCACCGTGTACGACGTGGTGGACGGGTCGAACCCGGACACCGGCCGGCCGTCCACGGTCAGCGCGGTGAGCGCCGCCGTCGACTGGTAGGTCACCGCGTCACCGGTGACCGTGAGCTCGCTGATCTGGAAGAAACCGTTGGTGGCGTCCGGGAAGGCGGTGGTCAGTTCCAGCCGCACCTCGGTCGTACCGACCGGGTCGAAGGTGATGGTGGCCACGGAGCCGGCCCACGCGACCGACAGCCCGTGCACCGGTACCAGGTCGCTGCCGTGCCGGTAGCTCACCGCGAGCGTGGCCGGCAGCGTGTGCCGGGCGTCGACCGTGAAGGTCGCCGTCACGGTGCCGAACCGCTGCGCGTGCGGCCAACTGACCGACACCCAGTCCGAGCGCCGGGCGGTGTTGAACGCGGGCAGCAGCGCGGTCGCGTCCTTGCTGTACGCGTTGGACCAGCCGCCGGAGCCGACCGTGCCGTCCAGCATCGCCGCCGGCAGCGTGCCCGGGGCGCCGGAGTAGCTGGCATCCGCCTC
>DASXOA010000220.1:0-33747 GCA_036494675.1 Rugosimonospora sp. | reverse complement strand
CCTGTGGTCTTCGGACTACTGCCAGAGCGGCGGTGGCTCGGATGTGCGGATGTTCGGCGCCAACATCGAGTCGTCGTTCCAGCTGCCCTGGGACGGCGATGGCGACGGTCCGGGATGCGCCAAGGGCGCCAGGCTGGGGCCCGGCGGCTACCAACTCGTGGCGAAGCTGGGCACCAAGGTGAGCGCCGCGGTCGGCTTCACCATCAAGGCCGGCGCCCCCGTGGGCAGCTGAGCCGCCCGCGAGCCGCACGACGCTGGCCGCCCGCCGACACGGTCGCGCGGCGCTCGGACAGTTAGCTGAGCCTCGTCTCGACGAACCCGACGGGACTAGACGTACCGCTCCAGGATCGACGCCTCGGCGAGCCGGGACAGCCCCTCCCGGACCCCACGAGCCCGTGCGTCACCGACGCCGTCGACCGCCTGCAGATCCTCGACCGTCGCGCCGAGCAGTCGCTGCAACGAACCGAAGTGGTCGACCAGCCGGTCGACGACCGGGCCGGGCAGCCGCGGCACCTTCGCCAGCAGCCGGAACCCGCGCGGCGACACGGCCGCGTCCAGCGCGTCGGACGCCGCCGGGTAGCCCAACGCGCGGCCGACGAGGACGAGGTCGATCATGTCGGTCGCCGACAGGGCGTCCAACTCTTCCAGCGCCTCGTCGATCAGCCGGCCCCGGCGTCCCTGCGGCAGGTAGTCGCGGATGACCAGGGTCCGGTCGGCGTCGACGCCGGCCATCAGCTCCTCAAGCTGGAGGGCCAGCAGCCGGCCGTCGGTGCCCAGTTCGACGACGTACCCGGCGATCTCGTCGGCGATGCGCCTGACCATCTCCAGCCGCTGCACCACGGCGACCGCGTCCCGTACCGTGACCAGGTCCTCGATCTCCAGCGCGGACAGCGCACCGGACACCTCGTCGAGCCGCAGCTTGTAGCGCTCCAGCGTGGCCAGCGCCTGGTTCGCGCGAGAGAGGATCGCACCGGAGTCGTCCAGCACGTGCCGCTGGCCGTTGACGTAGAGGCCGATGATGTGCATCGACTGGCTCACCGAGATGACCGGGTATCCGGTCTGCTTGGCGACCCGTTCCGCGGTGCGGTGCCGGGTGCCGGTCTCCTCGGACGGGATCGACGAGTCCGGCATCAGGTGCACGCCCGCGCGGACGATGCGGGTGCCGTCGCTGGAGAGCACCACGGCACCGTCCATCTTGCACAGTTCGCGCAGCCGGGTCGACGAGAACTCCACGTCGAGCACGAAACCGCCGGTGCAGATGGAGTCCACGGTCCGGTCGTAGCCCAGCACGATGAGCGCGCCCGTCCTGCCCCGCAGGATGCGCTCCAGGCCGTCGCGCAGGGCGGTCCCGGGCGCCATCAGCGCCAGGTTGGCCCGTAGCGGATCGGTATTGGCACCACCGGCCCACGGAGTCATCGCACCACCACCAGGTCGCAGCGTCAGTCCGGCGCCGGCCCGGTTGGGTCCGGTGCTGTTGATCCGGGTGGCGTCACGGTCGATCGGCACCCGCACATTCTACGGATGGCTATCCACCCAGTGACGCTGTGGTGTGGGTCATTGCTCATCGGGCGTCGTTTCCGCCGAGACGCCGGCCGCCCAGCGCACCGCGCTGCGCACGTCACCGACCTCGCGGACCGTCATGCCCGCCGGCGCGGAACCCTCTGCCGCCGGGCCGCAGCCGAACGGGACGAGTGCCCGCCGGAAGCCCAGCCGGCCGGCCTCGGCGAGCCGGCGCGGCACCGCACCCACCCGCCGCACCTCGCCGGTCAGCCCGACCTCGCCGATCGCCACGAGGTCGGCGGCCAGCGGAAGGTTGTGCCGCGCGGACGCCACGGCCAGCGCCACGGCCAGGTCCGCCGCGGGCTCGACCACGCGGATGCCGCCCACCGTCGCGGCGAACACCTCACGGTCGTGGAGCCTCGCCTCGGTGCGGCGCTCGAGCACGGCGAGCACCATCGCCAGCCGCGCCGAGTCGAGCCCCGAGACGGTGCGCCGGGGCGACCCGGCGACCTGCGCGCCGATCAGCGCCTGGATCTCGGTCACCAACGCGCGGCGACCCTCCATGGCCACGGTGACGCAGGCGCCAGGGGTCGGTTCCGCGTAGCGGGTGAGGAACAGTCCGCTCGGATCGGGAAGGCTGCTGATGCCGCCCTCGTGCATCTCGAAGCAGCCGACCTCGTCGGCGGCCCCGAACCGGTTCTTCAGGCCGCGCACCATCCGCAACGAGGAGTGCTTGTCGCCCTCGAACTGGAGCACCACGTCGACCAGGTGCTCCAGCGTCCGGGGGCCGGCCACCTGACCGTCCTTTGTGACATGACCCACGAGCACGGTGGCGATGCCGCGCTCCTTCGCGATCGAGACGAGCGCGGCGGTCACCGCGCGGACCTGCGTCACGCCCCCGGGCGTCCCGTCGGTGCCGGGTGCGGAGATGGTCTGGACCGAGTCGATGATAAGCAACCCGGGCTTCACCGCGTCCAGGTGGCCGAGCACCGCCTCCAGGTCGGTCTCGGCGGCCAGGTAGAGCAGCTCGTGCAGGGCACCGAGTCGCTCGGCACGCAGCCGCACCTGGCTGGTCGACTCCTCGCCCGAGATCACCAGGCAGGTCGAGGCGGGGGATCCCGGCGGGAGGCCGGAGCCGGACGCCCACTGCTGGGCGACGTCGAGCAGCAGGGTGGACTTGCCCACGCCGGGCTCGCCGGCCAGCAGGACCACGGCGCCGGGGATCAGGCCGCCGCCCAGCACCCGGTCCAGCTCGGCCACGCCGGTCGGCCGGTAGCGGGCCGGCTCCGCGCTGATCGTGGCGATCGGTCGGGCCGGCTGTAGCGGTGCCCGCGCGGTGACCGTGCGCAGGCTCGCCGGAATGGCGGCGCCGCCGGTGGAATCGATGATCGAGCCCCACTCGCCGCACTCGGGGCAGCGGCCGACCCACTTGGGCGGCCGGTGCCCGCACGCGTCGCACTCATAGGCCGCCCGTGCCGGCCGGGTGACTCGCGGCTTCGCCGATCTCTCATTCACGGCAGCAAGCTAACCGACCGGTACGACAAATGCTGGCCGGCACGACGGATCACGGTGACCGGTTGCGGACCCTAGTCGGTCGCGGCGGGTACCGCGGCCGTCTGGCGCGAGTCCGGGCTGCTCGGCACGTTCACCGGGACGGCCAGCGGGTTCTTGTCGGTGCCGATGGTGAACTGCCCGCCGCCGGTCTGCTGGAACGTGAAGGTCAGGTTCACCGTCTTACCCGGCAGGAGCGGCCCGGACAGGTTGGTGACCTGGAGGAACTGGCTGCTCGGCCTCGTCAGCGCGACGCAGCCGTCCGCCTTGATCGCGACGCTGACCTCGGTCGAGCCGGCGGTAACGGCCGAGGCGGCCGCCGACGGCGTCGCCGAGCCCGACGGTTCGGCGGAAGCGGAAGCGGAGCCCGAAGCCGACGCGGAGGCGGACTCCTGTGCCGAGCTGGTGGGCTTCGCGACGCTGTTGTTCGAGGGCGTACCGGTCGGGCCCTGCGGGCTGATCCCGCCGGATGCGCCCATCGACGGCGCCACACCGCGGTCCGGCGCGCCGGTCGACGGGTTCGGCTGGATCGGCCTGGCCGAGTTCTGGCAGACGCTCGGGATGCCGGGGGCCGCCCCGTTCGAGATGACGACCTGGCCGCCACTGGGGCTGCCCACTCCGGTGAGCGTGATGTCCTTGCTGGTGTTGTTGAAGATCCATAGCGACAGCGGCGCATTGCCGCCGGCCGGGTACCCCTGCGGGCCGTTGTAGTCGACCGTGGCATTGGCGATCTGGATGGTCTCGTCGGGCGAGCCGGCGTTCACGCTGGCCTGTGCGCCCGGGACGGCGGAGGTGATCAGCGAGGTCGCCGCGAGCTGGCCGGCGCTGCACGCGGCGAGCAGGCCGGTCGGCAGCGCCAACGCTGCCGCGACAGCCGGGACGACCAGGCGCCGGCGATGCGAGCGGGTCACGGCGCTCCTCCTCGGAACGACAACACGGGAAAGCACAACGCGGTACAGCGTAGTGGCCATGATTCCGGCCCCGGCGGGCACCCGGCCTCTTCAGCCGACCGTGCCGGGCGGGCGGACCGCCGTACCGGCGTGGTCAGCGCGCCGTACCCGACACCAGCAGCAGGATCACGTCCGCGAGCGCCACCACCAGAACCGATCGGAACGCGGCACGCGAGCCGGGGCGGCGGGCGAGGTACCAACCGGCGGGCAGCACCACCACGGCTGCCGCCAGGACCGCCAGTCCCGGCCACGACGGCGGCCCGGCCGGTCCGAAGACCAGCGCGGCGGTCGCCGCCACCAGCAGCGTTCCGCCGGCCACCCAGGAGCCGGTGGCACCGATGCGGTGCGGCAGGCCGCGCACCCCGGCGGCCAGGTCGTCCGCCAGGTCCGGCAGGACGTTGACGAAGTGCGCGCCGCCGCCGAGCAGCGCGGCCGCCAGGATCAACCACCAGGAGCCGGTACCGGCGACGAACGCGGCGAGCGCCCCGAACGCGACCAGGTACGGCACCGGCGAAGCGGCGGTGAACTTCAGCGGCCAGTCGTACAGCAGGCCGCAGATCATGCCCACGATCAGGAACGACGCCGGTACCGGCCCGGACAGCAACGCCAGCGGTACGGTCGCCACCGCGGCGACCAGGGCGCCGATGCCCACCGTACGGCGGGAGACCGCACCGGCCGGGATCGGCTTGTCCCGGCGCCCGGTCAGGGCGTCCCGGGGTGCGTCCAGCCAGTCGTTGGTCCACCCGACCGCCAGTTGACTGCCGAGCACCGCGACGGCGATCGCCGCCACCGCGCCCGGCCCGTGCCCGACCACGATCGCGAGCAGGGCGGCGACCAGCGTCACCGCGGCGGTGGGCTCCGGGTGACACGCCCGCAGCAGGCCCCGCACGCTCGCCCCCTCCCGATCCCGACCCGGATCGCCGCAAGTCTGTTGGATCTCACGGTTTCATGCCAGGCTAACCAGGGTGCGGCGGAATGATCTGGCGCAATATGACGCCCTGGCGGGCGAATGGTGGCGCCTCGATGGCGCCTTCGCAATGCTGCACTGGCTCGCCGCCGCCCGTGCCCGGCTGGTCCCGCCGGCCACCAGGCCGGACGCCGTCCTCGTCGACCTCGGCTGCGGGGCCGGGCTGCTGGCCCCCCATCTGGCCGGGAAGGGGTACCGGCACGTCGGGGTGGACCTGGTCGCCTCCGCTCTGGAGCAGGCGGGCACCCACGGCGTGCTGCCGGTACGGGGCGACGCGGCGGCGGTGCCGTTGCGGGACGGCTGCGCGGACGTCGTCAGCGCCGGTGAACTGCTCGAACACGTGGTCGACCTGCGCAGTACGGTGGCCGAGGCGTGCCGCCTCCTGCGGCCCGGCGGCATCCTGGTCCTGGACACGCTCAACGCGACCGGCGCGGCCCGGCTGCTGGCGGTCACCGTCGCCGAACGCATCCCCGGCGCGGCTCCGCGGGGCATCCACGATCCGAACCTGTTCGTCGACGTACGCGTGCTGAGGAGTGAGTGCGCCCGGCACGGGGTAGTGCTCGACATCAGAGGCATCCGGCCATCGGTCGGCGGGCTGGTTCGCTGGCTGGCCACCCATCGAGGGGAGGTGACCATGGTGCCGACCTGGTCCACGGCGGTGCTCTACCAGGGACGGGGGGTCAAGAATGAGCGAGCCTGAGCGAGCGAATCAGAGTCGCAGGCTTTCTGTGCCTCATGCCGGACCGCAGCGGAGCGAGGATCCGGCATGAGCGATCCGTTGGCCGCGGCACGGCGTTTGGCGCCGCGCTTCGCCGGCCGCGCGGCAACGCACGACCGGGACGGGTCGTTCCCGGTGGACGACTTCGCCGACCTGCGCACCGAGGGTCTCTTCGGCCTCATGGTCCCCACCCGCCTCGGCGGTCTGGGCGCCGGCTTCGCCGAGTATGCGAGGGTGGCGTTCGAGCTGGCCAGGGGCAGCGGCGCGACCGCGCTGGTGTTCAACATGCACGCCTCGGTCACCGGGGCGCTGGCCGGCATCCCGGAGGCCATGGCCAGCGCGCTGGGTGTGCCGGACGAGTTCTTCGTGGCGCGGGACGAGATCCTGCGTGCGGCGGCGGGGGGCGCCTTCTACGCGGTCGCGATGAGCGAACGGGGTGCGGGTTCCCGGTTGTCCCGGCTGTCCACCGAGTACGTGCGGGAGGGCGACGGGTACCTGATCAAGGGTACGAAGTCCTTCGTGTCCGGTTCCGGCCAGGCCGACGCGTACCTGGTCGCCGCGCGTAGCGCCGAGGATCCCGAGACGGTCTCCCAGTTCCTGGTGCCGGCCGACACCCCCGGCATCCGCGTCGAGGAGACCTGGGACTCGCTCGGCATGCGTGCCACCTGCTCACACGACCTGCACCTGGACGTCCGGGTCGCGCCGACCACCCTGCTCGGCGGCGTGGAGGGGCTGGCGCTCTGGTTCGCGCAGCTCATGCCGCACTGGCTGGTGGCCAGCTACGCCGCCGTGTACGTCGGCGTGGCCCAGGCCTCGATCGACGCCTGCGTGGCGCACGTGAGCGGTCGCGGGGTGGCAGACCTGCCGTGGGTACGGTCCCGGCTCGGTCGCGCCGACGCCGCCGTGGCCGCGGCCCGGCTGGCGGTGGGGGAGGCGGCCCGGCTGGTCGACAGCGATCCCGGCGACCCGGACACCAACCGCTGGGTGTGGCGGGCCAAGCTGCTCGCGGGTACGACGGCGGCCGACGTCGCCGCGTCCATGCTGGAAGCGGCGGGTACCTCCGCCACCCGGCGCGGCAATCCGCTGGAACGGCTGTACCGGGACGCACGCTGCGGCTCGCTCCAGCCGGCCACCTCGGACGTGTGCGCCGACTGGCTGGGCATCGCGGCGCTGGGCGGCGACCCGGACTCCGACGGATCGGCACCGCGGTGGTAGTGATCGCCGGCGTCGGCATCGCCCACCCCCCCTCACAGAGCCAGGATGAGCTCTGGTCGGGCTTCTTCTCGCACCACTACTCCGGCGTCCAGCGCGCGCTGGCGAACCGGCTGTTCCGCAACTCGGGCGTGCAACGGCGGCACGGCGCGATCAACCCGGTGATCGAGGACGTGTCCGGCTGGTCGACGGCCAGGCGGATGCAGCGGTACCTGACCGAGGCGCTGCCGCTGGGCAAGTCCGCGGTGACCGACGCGCTCGACGCCGCCGGGCTGGCGGCCTCGGAGGTCGGGCTGTTCGCGGTCTGCTCGTGCACCGGCTACGTGACCCCTGGCCTGGACATCCTGCTCGCCCGCGACCTGGGCATGTCACCGGACACCCAGCGGCTGTTCATCGGGCACATGGGCTGCTACGCGGCGCTGCCCGGGCTCGGCGTCGTGGCCGATTTCGTGCAGGCCCGGGGCCGTCCCGCGGTGCTGCTGTGCCTGGAGTTGACCAGCCTGCACGTGCAGCCGCCGAGTGCGGACACCGGTCAGATCGTCGCGCACTCGCTGTTCTCCGACGCCGCGGCGGCCGTCGTGGTGCTGCCGGGAGGTCCGGGGTACGAGGTGCTGGACGTGGAGTCCGTGACGGATGCGGCCACCGCCGACCACATGACCTGGGACGTCACCGATCTGGGTTTCCGCATGGGGTTGTCCCAGCGGGTACCGGACGTGCTGGACCAGCACGTCGCGGGGCTCGTGGACGGTCTGCTGGACCGGCACGGGCTGGCCCGCGGCGACGTCGACGGCTGGGCGGTGCACCCGGGCGGCCCGCGCATCCTGAACGTGGTGCGCGACCGGCTGGAGCTGTCCGATCCGGCGATGGAGCCGTCCCGGCAGGTACTGGCGGAGCACGGCAACTGCTCGTCCCCGACGGTACTAATGATCTTGGATTCGCTGCGCCGGCTGACTCCCCGGCACGTGCTCGCCATGGCATTCGGGCCGGGCCTGACGCTCTACGCCACGCTGCTGCGCGCGACGCCCTAGCTGACGGTGGGTCGGCCGGGCGGCGGGCCCACCGCGACTAGCCGGGCGGCGGGCCCACCGCGACTAGCCGGGCGGCCGGCCCACCGCGACTAGCCGGGCGGCCGGCCCACCGCGACTAGCCGAGGCGGACGAGGTCGGCCTTGAAGTCGTCGACTCTCCGCACCGGCTGCACGGTCCTGGTGACCTTCCCGGTGCTCTCCACCAGTACGGCGACCACTCCGTCCACCGTGGTGGAGCTGGCATACCGTGATCGGAGCATGCCGGTCGGGTCGGAGACCGCCCGCAGTTTGCGGCCGAGCGACGGGCTCGGCAGCGGTGGAGCCGTGCGGCCGACGGCGAGGACCGTCACCGAGGCGGGGGCCGCGGTGGAGGCGGAAGAGATCAGCATGGTGCAGTCGCACCCGTCGACGAGCAGGATGAGCGCGGGCAGGCTCTCCCGCAGTTGGATCGGCTTGTTGGCCGCGTCGAACAGCGTCAGGTCCGGAAGCGCGGTGCTGCCGGAGGCCGACGGGGCGCCGGCGATGGCCGTGTGCTGCGCCGGCCGGCTGGGCCAGGCGAGCGCGAACAGGCTGGTCAGCGTCGCGATGATGGCCACCGTCATGATCAGCAGCGGGATCCCGAGCGTCGGTGCGCTGTCGGAGCCCAGATGCTTGACCCGGGGCGGCAGACGGAGGCGTTTGCGCCACCGGTCCCGGCGGGCGGTACGCCGCCATTCGCGCCGCAACGCGGCCGCTTCGTGGTCGAGTTCGGCGGCATCGTCCGGTATGACGATGGCGCCCCATTCTGGAGGGAGACCTGGCACGCCGCCGCCATCGTGCGGTCGTTCGCCGCCGTTGTCCCCGCGCAGGGTGCCCATGGCTTGTCTCCTCGGCCCTACCGTTAACTTTCCCGTATCTGACGGGCGACGCGCCAGAGTGCGAGCCATACTTTCCTACCCGCCGAGAGCCGCACTTACTCTCTCCTATGTCCGGACATGTGGTGGATCAGCGTTCTCGCTGGTCACAGGCCGATTACCGAACGTGATGATGCATGGATGATTGTCCGTGTCAAGCTGAAGAAACGGGTCTCACAACCACCCTGACCAGCGCTAATGCTCACCCCCGGACTGGGCCGGGAGGGCGGTGTCGTGTTACCCTGGACACAGCGAAAGGGGTTTCGAACCTATGGTTTTCAGTGTCGGCGAGACCGTTGTTTACCCCCACCACGGGGCCGCACTCATCGAGGCAATCGAGACTCGGGTCATCAGGGGCGAGGAGAAGCTGTATCTCGTCCTGAGGGTTGCACAGGGTGACCTGACGGTGCGTGTTCCAGCCGAGAATGCCGAGATCGTGGGTGTTCGTGAGGTCGTGGGCGAGGAAGGCCTCACCAAGGTCTTCGACGTGCTGCGTGCCCCACACACCGAGGAACCGACCAACTGGTCCCGGCGTTACAAGGCAAACCTGGAGAAGCTGGCGTCCGGTAACCCGCTGAAGGTGGCCGAGGTCGTGCGTGATCTCTGGCGGCGGGAACGGGAGCGTGGGCTCTCCGCGGGCGAGAAGCGAATGCTCGCCAAGGCCCGCGACATCCTGGTCGGCGAGGTGGCGCTTGCCGAGAAGAGCACCAAGGACGAGGCGGAGATGCTCCTCGACAAGGTCCTCACCGAGGCCTGACCGGCCTGAACTCGAAATCAGCTGCGAAGGACCGCGACGTGACCGCGCGCCTCGATTTGCGCGGTGACGTCGCGGTCCTCGTTCCTGCGGCGGGTCTTGGAATCAGGCTCGGCCCGGGTGGGCCGAAGGCGCTGCGCCCGCTGGCCGGCGAGCCTCTCCTGGTGCATGCGGTGCGGCGGGTGGCCGCCGCCGGTGTCGGCTGCGTCGTGGTGGCGGCTCCGCCCGCCGAGGTCGACGCGGTCCGCGAACTGCTCGCGCGGGTCGCTCCGGTGACGGTGGTGGCCGGCGGCGATACCCGGCAGGCCTCGGTGGCCGCCGCGCTGGCCGCCGTACCCGCGAGCTTCGAGATCATCCTGGTTCACGACGCGGCCCGCGCGCTCACGCCGTCCGCCCTGGTCGCCGCGGTCGCCGCGGCCGTACACGAAGGGCACGACGCGGTGATCCCGGTGCTCCCGGTGATCGACACGATCAAAGAGGTGGCCGCCTCCGGCGCGGTGGTGGGTACGGTCGACCGCTCCGTGCTTCGGGCCGTCCAGACGCCGCAGGGATTCCGCCGCCCGGTACTGGTGGCGGCGCATGAGGCCGCCGTCGACGAGCACACGGACGACGCCGGCATGGTGGAGAAGCTCGGGGTGACGGTGTTCTGCGTACCCGGCGACGAGGCGGCCATGAAGATCACCCGCCCGGTCGACCTCGTGATCGCCGAGGCACTCCTCGCGCGTACCCTCCCCTCGTGATCGTTCCCCGGGTCGGCGTCGGTACCGACGTCCACGCCTTCTCCACCGACCGCCCCTGCTGGGTGGCGGGGCTGGAGTGGCCCGGCGTCGCCGGGCTTGCCGGGCACTCCGATGGCGACGTCGCCGCGCACGCGGCCTGCGACGCGCTGCTGTCCGCGGCCGGCCTCGGAGATCTCGGCGCCAACTACGGTGTCGACCGGCCGGAGTGGGCCGGCGCGTCCGGGGTGGCCCTGCTCACCGAGACGGCGCGCCGGGTCCGTGAGGCGGGATTCGAGATCGGCAACGTATCGATCCAGGTGATCGGGGTGGCGCCGCGGATCGGTACCCGCCGGGCCGAGGCGGAGTCGGTGCTGGGTACGGCGATCGGCGCCACCGTGGGGCTGTCCGGCAAGACCACCGACGGGCTGGGGTTGACCGGCCGCGCCGAGGGCCTGGCCGCGGTCGCGGTGGCTCTGCTGCTGCCCCGCTGACCCCGGCGCGATCCGCCTGCCCGCTACCGGCCGGGCCGGCCCCGCTCATCCCGGCCCGACCCGTTGGCCCGCCTACCGGCCGCCCGGCGGCCGCTCACAGGCTCCGACCGGCCCACGTCCACGCGTAGCCGGTGTCCTCGCAGGACAGCGCCGGCTCGCACAGGTCCAGGGGCCGGAACGTGTCGACCATGACGGCCAGTTCGTCGAAGTAGTCGACGCCGATCGCGCGCTCCGCCGCCCCCGGCTGCGGCCCGTGGGTGAACCCGCCCGGATGCAGCGAGATCGATCCCTGCTCGATGCCGGATCCGCGCCGGGCCTCGTAGTTGCCGCCGGTGTAGAACAGCATCTCGTCCGAGTCGACGTTGTGGTGGTTGTACGGGACCGGGATGGACAGCGGGTGGTAGTCCACCTTGCGCGGCACGAACGAGCAGACCACGAACCCGGGCCCCTCGAACGTCTGGTGGACCGGCGGCGGTTGGTGCACCCGGCCGGTGATCGGTTCGAAGTCGTGGATGGAGAACGCCCACGGGTACAGGCAGCCGTCCCAGCCCACGACGTCGAACGGGTGGTTGGCGTACACGTACCGGGTCCAGCCGCGCCGGTGCCGCACGTACACCTCGACGTCGGTGGCGTCGGCGAGCATTGGAGCGTCCGGTCCACGCAGGTCCCGCTCGCAGTACGGCGACGCCTCCAGGAACTGCCCCCGCGTCGACAGGTACCGCTTCGGTGGCCCGATGTGGCCGGATGCCTCGATGACCAGCATGCGTACCTGGCCGTCCGGCACGATCCGGTGGGTCAGCGAGGTCGGGATGATGACGTAGTCGCCCTCGCCCACATCGAGCGCACCCATCACGGACTCGATCCGCGCCCGCCCGGCCTCGACGTAGAGGCACTCGTCGCCGATGGCGTCGCGGTACAGCGGGGACGGCCGGTCGGCGAGTACGTAGGAGACCTGTACGTCGTCGTTGGCCAGCAGGTACTGCCGGCCCAGGACCGGGTCGCCGCCCGTGGCGTCCAGCTTGTGGGTCTTGAGGTGGCGGGGCTTGAGCGGCCGGTTCGGCAGCCGCCGCAGCCCGTCCGCCGGTCGGGTCGGGTTGCCGTCCGTCGACCAGGGCGGATCGAACGGCTCGGCGGCCACGATGGCGGTCGGCAGGTGGCGGTGGTAGAGCAGCGACGAGTCGGACGAGAAGCCCTCCTGCCCCATCAACTCCTCCGCGTACAGGCCGCCGTCGGGCTGCCGGAACTGGGTGTGCCGCTTCGGTGGAATCTCGCCCACGCGCCGGTAGTAGGGCATCTCCTCACCTGCTTCCGTCTGGCGTCCGATTATCGGACATACTTGCCCGGTACTCGTAGACTCCGTTACGTTTCTAGCCGTGTCAACACAGGTGCCGGAGTTGCTCGTCCGGCTCGTCGATGACGCCGCCGTGTTCCCGCCGGGCAACGCGCCGCTGCCGGTGGCGCTCGCCGCGCACTGGGATCACCGCGACGCCTGGTACGCCCGCCTGGTCGGCCCGCTGGTGATCCCGGCGTCGATGGTCGGGGAGCTGACCGGTGGGCCGCCCGGCGGCTTGGCCGGGCGGCTGGCCAGCAAGCTGGTGCCGGGGACCGGGGTCGGGCTGATCGGCGACGGCGGCATCGAGCGGCTGCCCGAGGCGGTGCGCGCCCTCAACGAACATCCGGGCCGGGTCGTGCTGCGGCAGATCGAGGTCGCGGTGGCCAGGCGCGGCGAGGACCCTCAGCCCGGGCTGGCCCGGCTGGCCGAACTGTCGGCCGGCTGGCCGGGCGTCGCCGGCTACGCGGAGATCCCGCTGAGCTGGGGCCTGATGGCGGCGCTCGACACGGTCGCGGCCGTCCGGGCCGGCGGCGTGGACATCTCCCCGAAGTTCCGCACCGGCGGGCTGGTCGCCGAGTTGTTCCCGACCGCGGCCGAGCTTGCCGCCGTGATCTGCGCCTGCCGGGACCGGGGCCTGCGCTTCAAGCTGACCGCCGGGCTGCACCGTGCCGTCCGGCACACCGATCCGGGGACCGGCTTCGTCCACCACGGTTTCCTCAACGTCCTGGTCGCCTCGGCGGTCGCCGCCCAGGGCGGGGACGTCGGCGAGGTCGCCGCCGTGCTGGCCGGCACGGACCCGGCGCCGCTCGTCGACCACGCCCGGCGGATCCTGCACCGCGAACGTCCGCTGTGGACCGGCTTCGGCAGTTGCAGCGTCCCCGAACCGCTGGCCGACCTGAAGGGGTTCGGGCTGCTGTGACCGGGCCGCCGCGGCCGGCGGCGGCTGTGACCCGGGCCGCCGCGGCCGGCGGCTGCTGTGACGCGGGCCGCCGCGGCCGGCGGTGAGTCAGCGGTACGGACGGGGCACCGAGGTGCGTCGGGTAGCCTGCCCGGCGGAGGTGCACGAATGGACGCAGGCCGCCAACCGGGGGTCAGGTACCGGATGATCGGTCTGGTCACCGCTCTACTGGTGGTGGCCGGCGGGATCGCCGGGTACCGGGTCCTGGCACCGGGCACCATCCTCGACAAGGCGGAAACGGCCTATCCGCGCACCGCCCCGGCCGCCCAGCCTGTGGTGTACGGCACGTTGCTGGCCGCCCCGATCGTGGTCGACGGCCGGCTGCGCGTGTACGCGGGCAAGCAGCAGGTGTTCGCCGACGACCCGGTGAACATCAAGTCCACGATGTCGCCGTTCTGGTCCTACCGGCGCTGGCCGGCACAGCTGATCGGGGTGGTGGCGGTCGGTACCACCGTGGTGTCGCAGTGGTCCGACGGCGAGATCGTCGGGCTCGACGCGACCAGGGGCACCGTCGCCTGGCAGGCGAAGCTGGCGGTACCCGGCGGGTTGGCGTTCACCGGACGGCGTACCGGCGCGTCGACCGTCTGGGATCCCTCCCGGCTGTACACGGCCGGACAGACCGTGGTGGCCGTCGGCAGCCAGTCGGTCCGCGGGTACGACGCGGCGACCGGCCGGCAGCTCTGGCAGCAGCCGGCGACCGCCTGCGCGGACACCTTCACCGGCCCGGACGTGTTCGTATCCGTCGCCACCTGCGGGTCGCCGGCGGTGCACGCCTACGATGCCCGCACCGGCGCCGCGCTGACCTGGCCACAGGCGGTGGTCCAGCCGGTCGGCTGCGCGCTCGGTCACTCGGGCTGCCGGGGCGTACGCGATTCCGGTGGGGCGTGGGCGATCGGCGCGGGCGGGGTGCTGACCGCCGCGCCGGCGCTGGCCGAGCAGGGGGTCTGGGTGGCCGACGGCGTCGCGATCGTGCCGCGGTCGGGCGGCGACGTGGCCGGCGTCGGGCTGGCCGACAACAAGCAACTCTGGACGGTGACGGGCCGGGTGATCGCGGTGGAGCCGGGCGCGGTGCACCTGGTCGTCGACGATCCTTCCCTGCCGTTCCCGGAGATCATCACGCTCGATCCGGCCACCGGGCAGGAGCTGTCCGGCTACTTGCTGGACGTGAAGGGGGCCACGCCGTTCGACCTCGGCCAGGCGTACGCGGCGGACCACTTCCTGTTCATCGAGCGCCGCAAACCGGGTGCCACCCCGAACCTGCCGGACAGCGCCTACTTCTACCCGTCGCCGAACGTCCTGGTCGCCGGCAGCTGAGCGCGGACGGCGCCGTAAGAGGCAGCGCGGGTCAGGCCGGCGCCGTCTCGCTCAGCGCCTCCTCGGCCGCCCGGAGGAACGCGTCGTTTTCCTCGGGGGTACCGAGGGTGACCCGTACCCCGTCGCCCTGGAACGGCCGCACCACCACGCCGCGATCCTCACAGGCCGCGCCGAAGGCGGCCGACCGGTCACCGAGCGGGAGCCAGAAGAAGTTGGCCTGGCTGTCCGGCACGTCCGGCACCAGCTTGCGGATCGCCGGCAGCATCCGCTCCCGCTCGGCGCGCACGAGCGCGGTGCGCCGGTCGACCTCGTCCGCCGCCGCCAGCGCGGCGAGCGCGGCGGCCTGGGCCAGGGCCGAGGTCGAGAACGGCGTGAGCACCTTACGGACCGCGTCGGCCACGGCCGGCGCCGCGACCAGGAACCCGACCCGCGCCCCGGCCAGCCCCCACGCCTTGGACAGCGTCCGCAGCACCACCACGTTGGGTCGGTCGGCATACGTCTGGATGCCGTCCGGCACCTCCGGGTCGGTGATGAACTCCCGGTACGCCTCGTCGATCACCACGAGCGTCGTCTCCGGTACCGCGTCGAGGAACGCGTCCAGCGCGGCCCGGCGCAGCGCCGTACCGGTCGGGTTGTTCGGGTTGCAGACCAGGATCATGCGGGTACGCGGGGTGATCGCGGCCGCCATGGCCCCCAGGTCGTGGCCGTGGTCGGGCAGGTTGGGCACCCGTACGCTGGTCGCGCCGCTGACCGCCGCGATGATCGGGTACGCCTCGAACGAGCGCCACGAGTAGAGGATCTCGTCCTCCCGCCCGATGCAGGTGCTCTTCGCCAGGTGCTCGGCGAGGGCCACCGAACCGCAGCCCGTGACGATCCGCCCGGCGTCCACCCCGTACCGGTCGGCCAGCGCGTCGCGCAGCCGCACGGTGCCCATGTCCGGGTACCGGTGGCTGTTCGCGGCCGCCTCGGTGATCGCCTCCACGACGCCGGGCAGCGGCCCGTACGGCACCTCGTTGCTGGCGAGCTTGATGGCACCGGGCAGCGTCCGGCCCGGTACGTAGGCGGGGAGCGCGGCAAGATCCTCGCGGACGAGACTCATAACTGTTCTCCGGTCTTCTTCTGAGCCTTGACGGGTGTTATCTCGTGCCCGCGCCGCCCGACGCGGACCACCACTGTCTGGGCGGACCGGTCGTGCAGGGCCAGTTGCAGCGGTCCGCCCATGGCTGGGGAGATCGAGTCAACCAGTTGGAGGATGAGGCCGAGACCGCAGGTCCACAGCAGCATGGGGATGCCCAGCGGGCTCCACCGGCGCAGCGCCCGGGCGAAGCCGAGCGGCGCGTCGCTCTCCAGCGCCATCACCTTGATGCCGACCACCCGTTTGCCGAACGTCTGCCCGGCATGCGCGATCGCCGGTACCTCGTAGGCCAGCCAGACCACCATCCAGATCACCGGGATGAGGTAGGTCAGCGCGGTGGCCCGGCCGGGCAGCGTCGGCAGGTTGCTGTAGTCGGGATTGTGTTCCACCGCCCGGAACAGCGGGGCGTAGTCCGAGACGAGCAGGTAGAACAGCCAGCCCGTGGCCACCGCGTTCAGCCCGAGCACGATGCCGAAGTCGATCAGCCGGGCGAGGAAGCGCAGCCCCAGGTTGGCGACCGGGAGTCCGTGCGGCCGGGGCTGCACCGACGCGTACCCCTGGGCGATCCGGTACCCGGGCGGCAGCGGTACGCCGGGCGGCCACGGGATGCTCCCGGGCGGCGCGCCGGGTGGCAGGTTCGGTGGCATACCGGGCGGCCAGCCCCCGACGGGCGATCCCGGCGGCACCGGCGCGCCGGGCGGCCAACCCGGGGGTGGCGCGGGCGCGCCGGGTGGAACGGGGGATCCGGTCGGGGAGGGTGGCTGCGGCCAGCCGGGGGGTCCCTGCGGCCAGGCCGGCGGAGCCGCCGGAGACGTGCCGATCCGCGGGCCGCCGGAGGGTGGCTGGCCGGCCGTCGGCTCCCCGGCCGCCGCGCCGCCGGAGGCCGGCATCCCGGAGGTCGGTGCCCCGGACGTGGGCATCCCTGAGGTCGGCGTCCCTGAGGTCGGGGCCGGCGCCTCGCCGGGGGCCAGAGCCGGGGGCAGGGTCACCGTGCCCATGGGGGCCACCTCGGGCGGCGTACTGGGCGGCGTGGCGTCGATCGGCAGCGATTCGCCGATCCAGCCCTCGCCGTCCCAGTACCGCTGGGTGGTCGGCTCGGCCGGGTCCTTGTACCAGCCCGGTGCGATGTCGTTCACCCGGTAAGTGTTACAGGTTCCCTCGACGGTCCTGTTCCCGCTCGATCGCCTCGAAGAGTGCCTTGAAGTTCCCTTTGCCGAAGCCGAGGGACCCGTGCCGCTCGATCAGCTCGAAGAACACCGTCGGCCGGTCCTGTACCGGTTTGGTGAAGATCTGCAGCAGGTAGCCGTCCTCGTCACGATCCACGAGCACCTTGCGCGCCTGAAGTTCCTCGATGGGCACCCGTACCGTGCCGATCCGCTCGCGCAGTTCCGGGTCCTCGTAGTACGAGTCCGGTGTGTCGAGAAACTCCACGCCGGCCGCGCGCATGGCGTCGACGCTGGCCAGGATGTCGTTGGTGGCGATCGCCACGTGCTGCGCGCCCGGGCCGCCGTAGAACTCCAGGTACTCGTCGATCTGCGACTTGCGTTGGGACACGGCCGGCTCGTTGAGCGGGAACTTCACCTTCCGGGTGCCGTTGGCGACCACCTTGCTCATCAGCGCCGAGTACTCCGTGGCGATGTCGTCGCCGACGAACTCCGCCATGTTGGTGAAGCCCATCACCCGCCGGTAGAACTCCACCCAGTCGTCCATCCGGCCCAACTCCACGTTGCCGACGACGTGGTCGACCGCCTGGAAGAACCGCTTGGGGGCACCGGCCGCGATCGCCGGGCCGCGGTCCACGATCGGCGGGCGCGCGACGAACCCGGGCAGGAACGGCCCGTCGTAACGGGACCGGTCGATCAGCGAGTGCCGGGTGTCGCCGTACGTGGCGATGGCCGCGACCCGGACGGTACCGAACCGGTCGGACACGTCGTGGGGTGCCTCGATGCCCCGGGCGCCGTGCTCGGTGGCGTACCGGTAGGCGGCGTCGACATCGGGCACCTCCAGGGCGATGTCCATGATCCCGTCGCCGTGCCGGGCGTGGTGCTCGGCGCCGGGCGTGCCGGCCCGTACCGAGCCGGCGAACACGAACCGGGCCGAGCCACTGGTCAACACGTACTCGACGTAGTCGCGGCAGTGCTCGATGGTCGCCGGGTCCAGGGCCGGGTCGGCCTGCTCCGGTCCGCGGACCGCCACGCAGGTCATCCCGTAGGCGGTCGAGTAGTAGTGGGCGGCCTGCCGGGCGTTGCCCACCATGAAGTACAGGTAGTCGAGCCCCTTGACGGGGAAGGGGTCGCGCGCCACATCGTGCTCGATGGCGCCGATGAGTTCGTCAACGTTGATGTCGGCCTGCGTCATCGCGGGTTCCTCTCGGTGCACTGTTGTCCGCAGGATCGCCGTTCCCACCGGTCTGGGCAACCGTCAGCAGATCCGGTGAGCACTCTGCACAACTTGTCGCACGAATTCCGCGATCACCTGGACAATGTGTCCATGAAGTGCCCCACGTTTACTTGCCTCCCGGACCGGCTACCTGAACAGGGAACCGGAAGGGAGACCCGTCATGGCACCGAAGCGTTCAACCACCCGCGCCAAGTCGAACGTCATCCAGCCGACCAGGGCCAACGGCCTGGTCGCCGTCGACGTCTCGGCGGTGGGCACCGACCTGCAGGACACCCTGGTGGAGCTGACCGATCTGCATCTGCGGGCCAAGCAGGCGCACTGGAACGTGGCGGGGCGCCGCTTCCGCCAGGTGCACCTGCACCTGGACGAGTTGACCGACGAGATGCGAGGCGCCGCCGACCTGGTGGCGGAGCGCGCGGTGAGCATCGGGTACTCGGTGGACGCGCGGCCGGGGACGGTGGCGAAGTCGACACCGCTGCCGGATTTCCCGGCCGGGCAGGTGGTCGACGACGAGGTGGTCGCGCTGATCACCGAGGCGTTGGGCGAGGTGTGCGGGTCGGTACGCAAGCGGGTCGAGCACACCGAGGAGTTGGACCCGGCCACCCAGGATCTGCTCATCTCGGTGCTGCAGACGCTGGAGAAGCAGCACTGGATGTTCGCCGCGCAGAAGGTCGAGGGCTGACCCGGGCGGACGTCGCCTCGGCGGGTACCGCCTCCGGGGCGGGTGCCCGTGCCCGCTCGCGGGCGGGCGCGGCGGGTCGGGTGCGTCGGTGACCGCCCACCCCGCTCCGCCGATCGATCGGCTGGACGCCCAGTTGATCGCCCTGCTCGTCGAGGAACCCCGGATCGGGGTGCTGGAGTGCGCCCGTCGCCTGCGGGTGGCCCGCGGCACGGTGCAGGCCAGGCTCGACAAGTTGACCGACCGCGGGGTGATCCGCGGCTTCGGTCCGGACGTCGCGCCGGCCGCGCTCGGATACGCGGTGACCGCGTTCGTCACGCTGGAGATCGCCCAGAGCCGGGGCCACGATCCGGTCTCCACGCACCTGGGGACGATCCCGGAGGTGCTGGAGGTTCACACCATCACCGGCTCGGGCGATCTGCTGTGCCGGATCGTCGCGCGGTCCAACTCCGACCTCCAACGGGTGATCGACCAGGCGGTGTCGTACCACGGGATCGTCCGGGCCTCGACGATCATCGCGCTGGCCGAACAGATCCCGTACCGCACGCTGCCGCTGGTACGGGCGGCCGCCGGCGACTAGGGCATCTCCCGGCCGGCGTGGTCACTTCCCGGCTGGCGTGGTCACCTTCCGGCCGGCGGGGTCACCTCACGACCGGCGCGGTCACCTCCGGCCGGCGCGGCGAAAGCGGCATATCGGGTCGACACGGCTTGATCGGACGCAGTCCTCCCCGGGCCGTGCGCGGCTACGGTGTGCGGATGGCGAAGCGGCGGTTCGTCAGACGTTTTGAGGCTTTTCTCGCCCTGCTCGGGGTCATCGGGGTCATCATCGTCTACTCCTTACTGACCGGCTGGAAGCTGCTGCCGAGCGTCGGCAACTGGTTCACCAGGCTGAGTTCGCAGCTGACCTCGCTGAGCGATCCGGCGCCGACCTGGCAGACCTCGGTCGGCGACCAGCCGGTGGCGGCCACGGCGACCGACTTCGCCGTGGTGGTCATCTCGCGGGGCGGCGTCGAGGCGCACCGCACGTCCACCGGTGACAAGCTCTGGTACCGGGCCGGGGACTGGGCGGCCGTCGGCGGCACCGGCAACGACGTCGTGGTCGTCGGCCGTACCGGCAAGCACCACGGGTACGACGCGATCGACCCGGACACCGGCTCGGTCCGGTGGACCAACGGCTCCGCGATCGGCGTGTGGACGTTCACCAACCTGATCGTCGACCTCACCTGCCCCGAGGCGACGTCCTGCCAGCTGACCGCGCGCTCGCCCGAGACCGGATCGAAGCGGTGGACCAGCACGCTGACCGGCAATGCCCGCTCGCTGGCAGGGGCGAACAAGACGCTGTCCGGGCTGCGCCCCTTCGACGGCGACGACGACATGCGGCCGGCAGCGCCGGCCCCGCCGCTGCTCGGCTTCCCGGTCGACGGCCAACTGCAGGTCGTGGCGTCCGCCAGCGGCCGGCGGCTGCACACCTACCAGCCGGCGCAGACCACCCGGATCGTGGTCGCCGGAAACCGGGTCGTGGTGAGCACCGTGGTCTCGCGCGACGGCGGTTGCCGGTTCAGCGTCGAGGGGCGCGATCCCGACGGCGACCGGGGGGTCTGGCACCTGGACGGGTACGACCTGAAGACCTCGGCCGGCGTCGCCTGCGAGCAGCACTCGGACCCGCTCGGCGGGGGCGGCCTGCTGGACGCGGTCGCTCCGGACGGCCACCAGCTGCTGATCAACGTGTCCAACGGCTCGCGGGCGTACCAGTTCGCCGCCGGGGAGACCGTGATGGCCACGGACGGGCAGACGATGCTGGTACGCGCGGCGGACGGCCAGACGGTCCGGGCGGTACGGGTGAGCGGCGGCTCGACGCTGTGGACTCACAAGGCCGGCAAGTCGGTCCAGGTCGACTTCGGCCCCGGTGTGGTGTTGTTCACGGATTCGGGGGCGAACCGGCTCGTCGCGCTGTCGACCCAGGGCGGCACGCTCGTCGACGTGGGCAGCGGGGCGACGCTTCTCGGGTACGCCCAGGACGGGCTGGTGATTCACATCGGGCTCCGGGTCGGGTTGCTGTCGTACCACGGCTCGGCCGGCTGAGGATGAGCCCCGATCCGTCGCGGGTAGGGTGGCAGGCGTGCCGGAATTCGTGTATGCGCCGCTGCTTCCGCTGGGTGAAGACAAGACCGAGTACCGCCTGCTGACCACCGAGGGCGTGGAGGTCGTCGAGGGGCCGGCCGGACGGCCGTTCCTCACCGTGGCGCCGGAGGCGCTGACGCTGCTCACCGACACGGCCATGCACGACATCGCGCACTACCTGCGGCCGGCACACCTGACCCAACTGCGCTCGATCCTGGACGATCCGGCCGCGTCGCCCAATGACCGGTTCGTCGCACTGGACCTGCTGCGCAACGCGAACATCGCGGCCGGCGGGGTGCTGCCGATGTGCCAGGACACCGGCACGGCGATCGTGATGGGCAAGCGCGGTCGGTACGTGCTGACCGACGGTACCGACGAGGCGGCGATCGCCCGGGGCGTCTTCGACGCGTACACCCGGCTGAACCTGCGGTACTCGCAGCTGGCCCCGCTGACCATGTGGGACGAGAAGAACACCGGGTCGAACCTGCCGGCGCAGATCGAGATCTACGCGGGCGACGCGCACCCGGACAGCTACGAGTTCCTGTTCATGGCGAAGGGCGGCGGTTCGGCCAACAAGTCGTACCTGTACCAGGAAACCAGGGCGCTGCTGAATCCGACGCGGATGATGCAGTTCCTGGAGGAGAAGCTGCGCCTCATCGGTACGGCGGCCTGCCCGCCGTACCACCTGGCCATCGTCATCGGCGGCACCAGCGGGGAGTTCGCGCTCAAGACGGCCAAGTACGCCTCGGCCAAGTACCTGGACGGCCTGCCCACCGAGGGTTCGATGAGCGCGCACGGCTTCCGGGACCTGGAGTTGGAGGCGCAGGTGCTGGAGCTGACCCGGCAGTTCGGCATCGGCGCGCAGTTCGGCGGCCGGTACTTCTGCCACGACGTGCGGGTGGTCCGGCTGCCCCGGCACGGCGCGTCCTGCCCGGTCGCCATCGCGGTCTCCTGCTCGGCGGACCGTCAGGCGCTGGCCCGCATCACGCCCGAGGGCGTCTTCCTCGAACAGTTGGAGACCGATCCGGCCCGGTTCCTGCCCGACGTGGACCTCGACGAGGGGCCGGTCGTCAACATCGACCTGAACCGCCCGATGAGCGAGATCCGTGCGGAGCTGTCGCGGTACCCGGTGAAGACCCGCCTGTCGCTGACCGGCCCGCTGGTCGTGGCGCGGGACATCGCGCACGCGAAGATCGCGGAGCGGCTGGACGCGGGCGAGCCGATGCCGGACTACCTGCGGGAGCACGCGGTGTACTACGCCGGGCCGGCCAAGACGCCCGACGGGTACGCCAGCGGCAGCTTCGGCCCGACCACCGCCGGCCGGATGGACTCCTACGTGGAGAAGTTCCAGGCGGCGGGCGGGTCGCTGGTGATGCTGGCCAAGGGCAACCGGTCTGGCCAGGTCACCCGGGCCTGCCAGGAGCACGGTGGCTTCTACCTCGGTTCGATCGGCGGCCCGGCGGCCCGGCTGGCGCAGGATTGCATCACGCACGTCGAGGTGCTGGAATACCCGGAACTGGGGATGGAGGCGGTCTGGAAGATCGAGGTCGTGGACTTCCCGGCATTTATCGTGGTAGATGACAAAGGCAACGACTTCTTCGCGGAAACGAGTAAGCCAGTACTCACCGTGGGTCGACGTGTCTAACATGTGACCGGTTTGCGGCTTGTCCGCGCCGGCAGAGCCGAAAGACAATAGCGCCCGTGTCGCAGCCTCCGTACTCGTTTGGTCCGTCGAACGATCCTGGGCACCAGCCGCCCGCCGACCCGTTCCAGCCGAGCGGATATCCGCAGCCGTACTCCGATCCGGGGTACGCGGGTCCGGCGTACCAGGATCCGAACCAGCAGCCGCCCGGCGGCTACCCAAGCAGCCCCGGATACCCGCCGACCACCCAGCAGTACCCGCCGCAGCAGTACCCCGGCGGGTACCCCGGCCAGCAGCCCGGGTACCCGTCCGAGCCGTACTCCGGCGGGCCGAGCTACCCCACCCAGCAGGGTTACCCGGGCCAGCAGCCCGGCTTCCCCGGAGCGCAGCCGCCGTACCCGGGGTACCCGGGATACCCGCCGGAGCAGCCGAAGGGCAGCAAGACCGGCGTGATCGTCGCGGTCGTCGCGGTGCTTCTCGTGCTGGTCGTGGGCGGCGGTGTGGGCGCGGCCTTCGCGCTGTCCAACCACAACAAGAAGCCCTCCGCCCAGCAGACCGGCGGCCCGACCGGCGGCACGAGCGCACCGGCCACGACCGGCGGCACCGGCACCGACACCGGGACCACGCACTCCGGTGACCTGCGCACCTACCTGGTCGCCATGCCGAGCGGCGCGCAGAAGTGCTCGGACGAGGAGGGCACCAACGAGTCCCTGAGCCTCGACCAGGCGTCGAACCTCAGCAGCGACCCGCAGGCCCGCAAGGACCAACTGCAGCAGTACAAGTTCAAGGGCGGCGCCGTCCGTTGCTGGGTGTCCTCCGACTCCACCACGGTCGACGTGCGGCTCTACCAGTTCGGTTCGACGGACAACGCGCAGAGCTTCTTCAACTCCGACATCGACGGCACCAGCAGCGACTACACGGCGGCCAACACCACGGACGTGTCCGGGGTCCCGGACGGGAAGTCGTTCGCCACGCCGACCAAGGACTCCAAGGGCTACGTCCGGGTGATCAGCATCGGGCTCAACGGCGACGTGGTGCTGGTGATCGCGATTGCGCAGTTGCCGCCGCTGAAGGTGAGCACCTCCGACACCCTGCTCCAGCAGGAGTACCAGAAGCTGTGAGCGGAAGGTCCTGAAAAGGGCTCGGGTTTCCTGATCGTCGGTTCGATCCGGCCGCCGGCTTTCCCGAGCGGTGGCCGTGCGCCCGCGGCCCGGGCAGGATGAATCCATGGTCGAATACCGGGTCGAGCGCGACACCATGGGCGAGGTCAAGGTACCGGCGGACGCGTTGTGGCGGGCGCAGACGCAGCGGGCGGTGGAGAACTTCCCGGTCTCCGGCGGCGGCCTCGAACGGGCGCACATCGCGGCGCTGGCCGAGATCAAATCGGCGGCGGCGCACGCGAACGCGGCGCTCGGAGTGATTCCGCCGGCGGTCGCGGACGCGATCATCGAGGCCGCCCGGGAGGTGGCCGACGGGGAGCACGGCGACCAGTTCCCGGTCGACGTGTTCCAGACCGGCTCCGGTACGTCCTCGAACATGAACATGAACGAGGTGCTCGCCACGCTGGCCGCCCGCCGGCTCGGCGAACCCGTACACCCCAACGACGTCGTGAACGCCTCACAGTCCTCCAACGATGTCTTCCCGACCTCGATCCGGCTGGCGGCCACGGCATCGGTGACCCGGGACCTGATCCCGGCCCTGGAGCACCTGGCGTCCACAGTGGACGGAAAGGTCGCGGAGTGGGCGGGCACCGTGAAGTCCGGCCGTACCCATCTCATGGACGCCACCCCGATCACGCTGGGCCAGGAGTTCTCCGGGTACGCGGCACAGATCCGGTACGGCGTCGAGCGGCTGCGCTCGTGCCTGCCGCGCCTGGCCGAGCTGCCGCTCGGCGGTACCGCGGTGGGTACCGGCATCAACACGCCACCGGACTTCGCCCGGCTGGCGATCGAGCGGCTGGCGCAGCGGACCGGGTTGCCCCTCACCGAGGCCGGCAACCACTTCGAGGCGCAGGGGGCGCAGGACGCGCTCGTGGAGGCGTCCGGACAGCTGCGCGTCATCGCCGTCGGCCTGCACAAAATCGCCGGAGACATCCGGTGGATGGGTTCCGGCCCCCGTGCCGGACTGGCCGAACTGCGGGTACCGGACCTGCAGCCGGGCTCGTCGATCATGCCCGGCAAGGTGAACCCGGTGGTCTGCGAGGCGGTACGGCAGGTGGTCGCCCAGGTGATCGGCAACGACGCGGCGGTCGCGTTCGCCGGCTCCCAGGGCGAGTTCGAGCTCAACGTGATGCTGCCGGTGATGGCCCGCAACCTGCTGGAGTCCATCCGGCTGCTGGCCTCGGTGAGCCGGCTGTTCGCGGACCGGTGCATCGGCGGCCTGACGGCGGATGAGCGCCGCACCCGGGAGTACGCGGAGAGTTCACCGGCGATCGTCACGCCGATGAACCGGTACGTCGGCTACGACGAGGCGGCGGCGATCGCGAAGCAGGCGCTCGCGTCCCGTACGACCATCCGTGAGGCCGCTCTCGCAAGAGGGCACGGTGACCTCGACCTGGATGAGATCCTGAACGTGCTGGGTATGACTGGCCAGTAATGAGGTGTAGTGATCCGTGCTGATTGTCACGATTGATAACCTCCCGGGGTACCAGATCCGCGCCGTGGTCGGCGAGGTGGTCGGGGTGACCGCCCGGCCGCAGAACAAGTTCACGGAGGGCGTCCGCTCGCTGAGCGGCAAGCTCTCGGAGGCCGGCGAGCAGTACCTCGTCGCCGGGCGCCGTGAGGCGGTCGAGCGGATGGCGTTCCACGCCCGCAACGCGGGCGCCAATGCGGTGATCGGTATGCGCTTCGACCACCGGGTCGTCTCCTCGATGTGGGTGGAGATCTGCGCGTACGGCACCGCGGTGGTCGCGGTGGCCGTCCGCGCCGGGCTGCCCGGCCCACGCCGTGCCACGGCCCGGCGGCTGGGCTCGCGGCCGGCGGAGCCGCCGCAGGCGCTGTACGAGGCGATCCTGGAGGAGGAGACCGACGCGCCCTAGACAGCCGGGGCGGTGCTCTAGGTTCCGGTGCGCGGGGCCAGGGCGCGGGCCGTGGCCGTCGCGGCGCCGATGACGGCCGGGCCGACGATCTGCGCGTCGAGCGGAGCCAGCGCGACCACACCGACGCTCGCCTCCAGCCCGGGTACGCCGAGGACCGGGGCGGCGATGCCGTACGCGCCGGTCTGGAGCTGGCCGTTCGTCTCGACCCAACCCGACTCGCCCCGCCGGCCCGCGAGGATCGCCAGGCCCGCCGCACCATGGTCGAGCGCGTGCCGGGACCCGGCCCGGTAGGCGACGTGCAGCTGGGTCCAGCTGGGCTCGACGACGGCCAGGGCCACCGCCTCGGCCACCGTCTCCGGCCCGGCGCCGGCCGCGGGCCGGTCCGTCCCGTCCGCCACGGTCAGGTGCGCGGTCGCGCCGACCTGCTCGGCGAGGCGGCGCAGTACCGGCAGCGCCGCGTCCGCGATCAGTGGCTGGGCCCGCCGGGCCAGGTGCAGCACGCCGGCGCCGATCCGTAACTGGCCGCCGGCGTCACGGCGGATCATGCCGTGCATGGCGAGCGTCGCGGCCAGCCGGTAGACGACCGCGCGCCCGACGCCGAGCCGGTTCGCCGCCTCGGTGACGGTCAGCCCTCCGGGGGCGTCCGCCACGAGCTGTAGCAGGCGCAGGCCACGGTCGAGGGTCTGCGCGATCTCCTCCACACCGGGAGGGTAGCGCCCGAAAGGCGCCGGCCAGGTATCCGGACGATCCGGAATCGCCGCGCCGGCTACCCTTTGGGGGTGACCCTACGGCTGTACGACAGCGCGACCCGATCGGTGCGGGAATTCGTCCCGCGGATACCTGGTCAGGTTGGCATGTACCTGTGTGGTCTCACTGTGCAGTCCGGGCCTCACATCGGGCACCTTCGTTCCGGCGTCAACAACGACGTGCTGCGCCGCTGGCTGATGCGCTCGGGTCTGAAGATCACCATGGTGCGCAACATCACCGACATCGACGACAAAGTGCTGGCCAAGTCGATCGAGCAGGGCGAGCCGTTCTGGTCCATCGCGTACCGCAACGAACTCGTCCTCGGTGCCGCCTACCGCGCGTTGAACGTGCTGCCCCCGACGTACGAGCCGCGGGCTACCGGCCACATCCCGGAGATGCACCAGCTGATCGCCCAGCTGATCGAGGGCGGCCACGCCTATCCGGCGCCCGACGGCTCCGGCGACGTGTACTTCGATGTCCGCTCCTACGCCGATTACGGCGCACTGTCCGGCCAGCGGCCCGACGCGATGGCGCCGGCCGCCGACGCGCCGGCCCGGGCGAAGCGTGACCCGGCGGACTTCGCGCTGTGGAAGGGCGAGCGCCCGGACGAGCCGGCGGAGGCGTACTGGCCGAGCCCGTGGGGCCGGGGCCGGCCCGGCTGGCACATCGAGTGCTCGGCGATGTGCTGGCGGTACCTCGGCGCCGAGTTCGACATCCACGGCGGCGGCCTGGACCTGCTGTTCCCGCACCACGAGAACGAGCTCGCCCAGTCCCGCAGCGCCGGCCTGCCGTTCGCCCGGTACTGGGTGCACAACGGGCTGCTCAACCTCGGCGCGACGAAGATGAGCAAGTCACTCGGCAACGTGGTCGACCTGGACTCGATCACCGGCATGGGCATCCGCCCCGCCGAGGTGCGCTACTACCTGGCCCAGCCGCACTACCGCTCGATGATCGACTTTTCCGAGGCCGCGCTCCAGGAGGCGGCCACCTCGTACCGCCGGGTCGAGAGCTTCGTCCACCACGCGGTGGAGCGGGTCGGCGCCGTCGAGCCGGGCGAGTTGCCGGCCGAGTTCGTCGAGGCGCTGGACGACGACCTCAACACCTCGCGCGCGTTCGCCGTGCTGCACGACCTGGTGCGGCTGGGTAACGCCGCGCTCTCCGCCGACGGGGACGTCAAGGAGTCGCTGGCCGGCGTGCGCGCGATGCTGGACACCCTCGGCCTCGACCCGCTGGATCCCCACTGGTCCGGTGCCTCCGCCGGGGGCACCGCCGCCGACCTCACGTCCACAGTGGACGGACTGGTGGCGCTCGCCCTGCAGCAGCGGGAACTGGCCAGGGACAGGCGCGACTGGGCCGCTGCCGACGCGGTACGCGACCAGTTGCGCCAGACCGGCGTCATTGTCGAAGACACCCCCCATGGACCACGTTGGAGCATCGCTGATGGCCGGTAATTCACAGCGCCGAGGACGGCGCGTCGCGTCCAAGAAGGGCGCGAGCGTCGGATCGGGCGGCCAGCGCCGCTCCGGCCTCAAGGGACGGGGGCGCACGCTGCCCGCCGACGAGCGGCCGTGGCACAAGGGGTACTCGGGCGACGAGCCGCTGCCCGAGCGCACCGCGTGGAAGCAGGAGAAGGAGCGCCGGGCCGCCGCGGCGGAGGGTCGGGCCCCCAAGATCGGCCAGCCGGGTACCAAGTCCACCACCACCGGCAAGCCGGCGCCCGCCAAGTCCCGCAAGCCCGGCCCGCGCGTCTCGCCGGGACGCCGGTCGGCACCGGCCAAGGACTCACCCGAACTGCTGGTCGGCCGCAACCCGGTGGTCGAGGCGCTCCGCACGGGCGTGCCGGCCACGGCGCTGTACCTGGCCTCCGGCATCGACATGGACGACCGGACGAACGAGTCCGTGCGCACCGCTGGCGACCGGGGCATCCCGTTGCTGGAGATAACCCGGGGCGAACTGGACCGGATGACCGGCGGCGTGCTGCACCAGGGCATCGGGCTGTCGGTACCGCCGTACGCCTACGAACCCTTCGAGGACCTGCTCGCGGCCGCGGTCGAGGCGACGCCGCCCCTGCTGGTCGCGCTCGACGGCGTGACCGACCCGCGCAACCTGGGTGCGGTCGTCCGATCGGCGGCCGCCTTCGGCGCGCAGGGCGTGGTCATCCCCGAGCGGCGCGCCGCCGGAATGACCGCCACCGCCTGGCGGACCAGCGCCGGCGCGGCGGCCCGGGTGCCGATCGCACAGGTGACCAACCTGACCCGGACGCTGAAGCGGTGCCAGGCCGAGGGATTCCTCGTCGCCGGGCTGGACGCCGACGGAGAGACGCCGCTGTACGAGTTGGAGGCCGCGGTCGGGCCGCTGGTGGTCGTCGTCGGCTCCGAGGGCAGGGGCCTGTCCCGCCTGGTCGGGGAGACGTGCGATCTGCGGGTGAGCATCCCGATGGCGTCCGAGATCGAATCGCTCAACGCGTCGGTCGCCGCGGCGGTGGCACTGGCCGAGGTGGCCCGGCGGCGGGTCGCAGGGGCGTAAACCGACCGCGGCACCCCGGCGCTTGCGGCGCCGGGGTGCTCAGCGTGTGTCGAGTGTTCGACGTGCGCGGTGCTCAGCCCTTGTCGCGGATCTCCGTGAGGTACTTCCCGCGGTCCTTGGCTTTGCTGCCACCGATCCGGTACTCGTTGGCCACCAGGTCGAGCAGTTCCTCGGCCGAGGTGTCGGTGACCTTCTTGTCGAACGTGATCTCCCCGTGTTGCAGGAGGTTGACCCGGTCGCAGACGTCGAGCACTTGGGTGTAGTTGTGCGCGATCATGATGATCGACAGGTCGCCGCGGGACCGGAGCATCTGGATCAGGTCGAGGATGATGCCACCCTCTTTCGCCCCCATGGCGGCCAGCGGCTCGTCCAGCAACAGGATCCGCGCATCGGAGTACACCGAGCGGGCCACGGCGATCGCCTGCCGCTGGCCACCCGACAGGTTGGCCACCTCGGCGTTGACCGACGGAATGCTGATCCCGATGTCGTCGAGGTACCGGCGGGCGTTGCGCCGCATCAGCGACTTACGCAGGAACGGCCCGAACCGGGGCTCCTTGTTCAGATGCAGGTTGAGGTAGACCGGCAGGGTGTTGATCAGGGCCAGGTCCTGGAACACCGTCTCGATGCCCAGCGAGCGCGCATGCTGGACCGAGTGCAGGTTGACCGGCTGGCCGTCGATGAAGATCTGCCCGCTGGTCGGCTGCTGAAAGCCGGTGAGGATCTTAATCAGCGTGGATTTTCCGGCCCCGTTGTCGCCGATCAGGCCGAGTACCTCGCCCCGGCCGACGGTCAGGTTCACGTTGCGCAGAGCCTGAACCTGGCCGAACCGCTTGGCGAGGTTCTCCGCCCTGATCGCCGGTGGTACCGGCGTGGTGGTGGTGGCGTCGCGGTCAAGCGGCCGTTCCCCATTGGTCATCGCGTCAACCTTCTTTCACGCCGCGGCGCAGCCGGGCGAGTTGGGTGTTGAGCACCATGGCGAGCAGGATCGCCACACCCTCGATCACGATGAACGTGGTTGCGTTGATGCCTTGGATGTTGAAACCGTCCTGAAGGACGGCGAGCAGCAGCGCCCCGAAGAACGCCCCGATCACGGTGCCGGAGCCACCCAGCAGTGCGGTACCGCCGATGACACAGGCCGCGACCGCCTCGAACATCAGGTCGTTGCCGCCGGCGTTGGGGTCGAACGAGTGCGAGATGTGCACCCCGTCGAGGATGCCGGCGAGCCCGGCGAAGGTCGAGGCGATGACGAAAGCCCGGACCTTCACCAGCCGGGTCCGGATGCCGGCCTCCGACGCCCCGAGCATGTTCGCCCCGGTCGCGATGGTCTGGGCTCCCCAGGGGGTCTGCGTGAGCACCACCTGCATCAGCACCGCCAGCCCCACGGCCCAGATGAACTCGGACCACTTCGAGGCGCCGAGGATGTGCATGAGCGTGCCGTCCTGTGGCGCCGGCCGCGGGAAGTTGTTGGAGACCTTCAGGGTGATGCCGTGCAGCAGGTAGAGCGTGCCCAGCGTGGTGATGAACGAGGGCAGCTTCAACAGTTGGTTCACCAACCCGTTGAACAGGCCGATGACGACGGCCACCGCCAACGCGATCAGTACCGACAGGAGCATCGGTACGCCGTCGTCGTTCGCCGCCATCATGACGAACGGAACCAGGCCGAAGGTCATGCCGGCGGACAGGTCGATCTCGCCGCACACCAGCAGGAAGACCTCACCGGCCGCGACGATCGCGGCGGCCGAGGCGAAGTTGGCGATGTTGCCGATGTTCGATGAGGACGTGAATGCGGAGTTCGAGAACTGGAAGTACAGGACCAGCGCGATCACCACGATGACGACGCTGAGCTCACGCAGCCGGAGCACGGAGGAGCCCCACGCCGCCAGTCGACCTCGGCCCGCGGTGGACGCCGGTACCGCTACCGATGACTCGGTGGCGGTACCGGCGCCGTTCCGCTGGGCCGGGACCGTCTCGCCTGCGCTGGCATCATCCTTTGCCGGCACGGATTGTTCGGTCACGATGTCTGCCCATTCAGTTGCTAGTGGAGGTACTGCTGCTTGGGCGAGCTGCCCTCGTACCGGTTCTGCGACTTCAGGTAGGGGGCGACCAGATCCTTGGTGACGAACTTCAGGCCCGTGTCGGTCGCCGGCGGGCTGACCAGGGTGCCGGACAGCTTGTACAGGTACAGGTACAGCACCGGCAGGAAGCCCTGCATGTAAGCCGACTGGTCGATGGTGAAGTCGAGGATGCCGTCGGAGATGGCCTGCTCCGTCGGGACCAGCAGGTCGAACCCGCCACCGTGGTACCCCTGGGTGTGCAGGTTGTACTTGCGCATCACGTTGGCGATGCCCTGGGTGCTGCCGGCATCCACCGCGAACAGACCCTTGACGCCCTTGTTGCCCTGGGTGAACGCGTCGATCGCCGCTTGCTCCGGGTTGACGTCGGCGCCGGTCGTGATCTGCTGGACGTTGAACGGCTTGCCGGACGCCTGCAACGCGGCCTTCGCGCCGTCGGCCCGGGGCTGGATGTTCAGCGAACCAGGCGTCGCGATGAAGAGGGCGACACTGCCACCGTCGGGGAACAGGCTCGCGATCCGGTTGCCCATGGCCTGACCGGCGGCGAACAGGTCCTGGCCGACGTACGCCAGCCGCGCGTTGGTGGTCACGTCGGCGTTGTAGGACACCACCGGGATGTTCTTGGACAACGCCTGCTTGGCGGGGTCGTTGAACGCGCTCTGGTCGACCAGCGCCACCGCGATGCCATCCGCGTTCGACGTGATGGCCGTGTTCATCGCCTCGACCATCTGCGCAACGTTCGAGGTCTCCGAGCCGGTCCATTGGTACGTGCAACCGAGCAGGTCACACGCGTCCTGGATGCCGTACTGGGTGGCCTGGAAGAACGGGTTCGTCGTCACGTGGTTGACGAACACGAACTTCCACTTCGGCGTGCTGGGGAAGCTACCGCTGCCCCCGCTGCCCGAGCCGCTCTTGTCGTTGCTGCATGCCGCGAGCGCGGCCAGGCTTGCCGCGGCAGTGGCCAGACCAGCGCCGCGCAGCATGGTGCGCCGTGATTTGCCGGCAAGTTCGACCGGCGAATCCTCGTTGTATGACACCTCTCGTCCCTTCGATCGCCACGGCCGGCATGCCCACCGGGATGCCGGCCGCCAGGGTGGAATCGATCGCCACCAGGAGGCTGTGCCCGGGACTGTTCAGGAGCCGGGGCGTGCCCACCGCAACCCGATGGCGTACGGCGACGTGCAATGCCGGGGCACCAGATGCACGCATGTCGCACCCCAGCATCTTATTTAGATCAGAAACGACCCAAGTTGGTGTGTTGAAGGCGATCATAGTCGGGCGGACATCGGACGGAAATGTTTTCTCGCCTCGGAATCCGGTCAACCGGATCTAGGTTCGGCTGATCGAACGAGGGGGTCAGCAGGGTGGCTATGGTCGACCGGTCGGACAACCTTCGACGACACCGACGTGGACCTGGGCTTTCGTCCGTAGGGTCGCGCGACGAGTCACGGCCGGCCGATACCCATTCGACGCCCTGTTTCTCCTGTACCCGAGGTCAGGATCGGCCCTGTCCCGCTCACCGATGGTTTGACAGGAGCACAGACAGCAGCGGGGCGGCCCCCCGTTGCCGGAGAGGCCGCCCCGCTGTAGAAGTTGCGTCAGATGCGCACGCCACTCGTGGCGTGGAACGCGTGGTGGTGACCGACGCGCGGCTTGACGTACACGGTGTCGCCCATCCGCGGAGTGCTCCGCCCATCGGTACGCACGACGAACCGCTCGTCGGCGCCGCTGAGGTTGACGTGGCCGTACACGTAGGCGTCGGAGCCCAGCTCCTCCACCAGGTCCACGAGGATCGGCATGCCGCCCTCGGTCTCGGTGACCAGGTCGGTGTCCTCCGGCCGGAAGCCGACGGTGACCGTGCCGCTACCCTCGCCGTCCTGCGCCGAGCTGATCTGCTCGCGCGACAGCGGCAGCATCATGCCGGCGAAGTTGGCGCCGGCATCGGTCAACGGAACGGTCTTGATGTTCATCGCGGGCGAGCCGATGAACCCGGCGACGAACACGTTGGCCGGGTGGTCGTAGAGCGAGCGGGGCGTGTCGACCTGCTGGAGCACGCCGTCGAGCAACACCGCGACCCGGTGGCCCATGGTCATGGCCTCGACCTGGTCGTGGGTCACGTAGACGGTGGTGGTGCCCAACTGCGCCTGCAACGTGGCGATCTGCGAACGGGTCTGCACCCGCAGCTTCGCGTCGAGGTTGGACAGCGGCTCATCCATGAGGAAGACCTGCGGCTTACGCACGATCGCCCGGCCCATCGCGACACGCTGGCGCTGGCCGCCGGACAGGGCCTTGGGCTTACGGCCGAGGTACTCCTCGAGCTGCAGCAGCTTGGCCGCGTTCTTCACGGCCACGTCGATCTCGGACTTCGGGGTCTTGCGCAGCTTGAGCGCGAACGCCATGTTCTCGTACACGGTCATGTGCGGGTACAGGGCGTAGTTCTGGAAGACCATCGCGATGTCGCGGGACTTCGGCGGGAGGTTGGTGACGTCCCGGTTGTCGATGAAGATGCCGCCACTGTCGACGTCTTCGAGGCCGGCGAGCATGCGCAGGCTGGTGGACTTGCCGCAGCCGGACGGGCCGACCAGGACGAGAAACTCGCCGTCGCCGATCTCCAGGTTGAGGGCATCGACGGCCGGCTTGGTGCTGCCGGGATAGATCCGCGAGGCGTCACGGTACGTAACTGTTGCCATGATGCAGTGCATCCTTCCACCGGCAGGAACGTGCCGGACGATCCGAGTAAAAGGCGCGGTACACGGCCCACGATGGGCAGTGCCGTTCTGCCAACGTAAACGTATTGGCTGGTAATGCCAAGGGTGAAGGGGCCTAGGCGGTCCATTTGCCGGTTAACTGCCTGCTTGTGGTGCGCCGCGCGGCGTGCGGACGGGAGCTGGGCGTACCATGCTGAGGGCTCGCGGGTCGGGCCGTGCCGACGTGGCGCAACTGGTAGCGCACCCGACTTGTAATCGGAAGGTTGCGGGTTCAAGTCCCGCCGTCGGCTCTC
>DASXOA010000219.1:0-11813 GCA_036494675.1 Rugosimonospora sp. | reverse complement strand
CGTCCAACCCCCAGTTCACCGCCGACACCACGGCTGCCAACCTGGCCGCGCAGAGCGCAGCCGCCCAGCAGTCGATGCCCCCACGCCCCGGAGCGACACAGCACCTGCCCAAGCAGCTGAGGAAGTAGGCACCGGGCCGCGAACGACGAAGCCGGGTTCCCGCAGCCTGCGGGGCCCGGCTTGCCCGTTGACGGGATGTTCGCGCCCTCAGGCGGTGCCGCCGACGTAGCTGCGCGGCACGCGCGGCCCGATCCTGGTGACGATCTCGGCGTGGACCGTGCCGGTAGCCGCGGCCCAGTCCTGCGCGAGCGGCTCGCCGTCGTGGCCCGGGCCGAACAGCACCGCGACGTCGCCCTCGCCGACCGGCGCGCCGGCGACGTCGACGACGAACTGATCGATGCCGACCGGGCCGCTGATCGTGAAGCGCGCGCCGTCGATCGCCACGGAGGCCGCGCCGGCGGCGGCGCGCGGGATGCCGTCGGCGTACCCGAGTGGCACGACGGCGAGGCCGGTCTCGCGACCGGAAGGGTCCCGCCCGGCACCGAACCGCTTGGTCGGCGCCACCGAGGACCGCAGCGTCATCGCCGGGACGAGCCCGAGGTCGCCGCGCCGCGGGATCGGGGAGAGGCCGTAGACGGCGGTGCCGGCGCGGACGAGATCGAAGTGCGTGCCCGGGAGGGCGAGTGTTCCGGCCGAATTCGCGATGTGCCGCACCTCGGGCACGATGCCGTGCAGGGCCGCGTGATGCAGCGCGTCGTGGAAGGCATTCAGCTGCGCGTCGTTGGCGGGATTCTCCGGCTCGTCGGCGTGGGCGAGCTGGCTCCAGACCCCGATCACCGCGACCTCGGCCTCGGTCTGGGCCTTCGCCGCGGCGTCGAGGAGGTCGGGCCAGTCCGCGACGCCGCTGCCGCTGTACCCCAGTCCGGTGTCGACCTCGAGGTGGATCCGGGCCATGAGGCCGAGTTCGTTCGCCGCCGCGCGTACGGCGCCCAACTGGCCCGGCCCGCAGACAGCCAGGTCGATTTCGGCGGCGATCGCCCGGGTGAGGTCATCCGGCGTCCACAGCCAGGTGAACACCGGCGCGGTGATCCCGGCGTCGCGCAACGCCAGGGCCTCGTTGACGGTCGCGGCCCCGAGCCAGGTCGCCCCACCGGCCAGCGCCGCGCGGGCGGACGGGAGCAGCCCGTGCCCAAAGCCGTCGGCGCTGACCACCGCCATCACCTGGGCGCGGGTCTGCTGGGCGAAGGTGGCAGCCGCCAGCCTGGCCACGTTCGCCTCGATGGCGGAGAGGTCGACGACGGCTTCGGTACGCGACATGAACCCGATTATCCCAGTGCGCAAACGGGCCCGGGCCGGCGCGACCAGATTCGGGATACGCGAGTCACCCGAGGACATCACGAGGCTGACGAGCCGCGCGGCCGCGAAAATGCCCGTCTAGCATCGAGGTCCATGTTCGGGCGGACCGCGAGGTAGACCGCGGCCAGCCAGAAGGTCGCGAGCACCACGCTGCCCAGCACGTCCGTCGGGTGGTGCATGCCGCGGTACATGCGGGACGCCGCGACCAGTGCAGGCATCACCACCACCGGTACCAGGCTGAGCCACCGCCACCACCCCTTCGTCCGCGGCATGACCAGCAGCGCGACGCCGGTGTAGAGGCAGATCGTCGCGGCCACGTGGCCGGATGGGTAGCTGGAGGTCGGCAGGTGGCTGTCCAGGTGGGACACGTCCGGCCGGGGCCGGTCGACGATCGCGGCGCAGGCCAGGAACAGGACCAGTTCACCCAGCATGAGTACGAGCAGGAACAGCACCGGCCGCCAGCGCCGGATGACGGCGAGCGCGACGGCACCCGCGATCAGGCCCACCGTCATGATGGCGTGCGTGTTGCCGGCGTTGCTCCAGAACAGGCTGACGGTGTCGAGCGTCGCGGTGCGGTGCGCGGCAAGGAAGTGCGGGACGGTACGGTCGCCGAACGGGTTCGCCCCGCCGTAGCGGACCACCAGTTCGCCCAGGCCGACGACTGCGCCGAAGACGAGTACCCAGGCCACCGCGACCATCGCCGCGGCCCGACCGGCCACGGCGAGCCGGGTCGACATCTCCCGGTGCGGCTCGGTCGTCGGCTTGAGGTCGGCGGCGGCCTCCGGCTCCAGGCCCTCCTCCAGCGGGGCGGTCACCCGCTGGCCGCCGCCGCGCCGCCACAGTTCGAAGGTGTACGCGGTCAGTCCGAGCCAGGCCACGCCGAGTCCCCACGCGCCGATCACGTCGGACAGGAAGTGCACGCCGAGCATGATGCGGCTGATCCCGATGGCGACGACCAGCACGCCGGTACCGGCGGCCACCGGCCGGCGTGCCCGGCGGGGCAGGGCGGGCAGGAAGACCAGCAGCAGCGCGCCGTAGCAGATGATGGAGCCCAGTGCGTGACCGCTCGGGAAGCTGTTGCCCTGGCCGTGCGCGATCGGATCGGCGACGACCGGGCGCAGCCGGCCGACGGCCGCCTTGAGAACCGGGTCGAGGATGATGGCGCCGACGCCGGCCACCACGAGATAGGCGGCCAGCCGGAACCGGCGGCGCAGCAGCACGATGACCGCGCCCAGCCCGACCAGCCAGGACAGGATGCCGTAGCTGCCCAGGGTGGTCACCACCCGGAGTACCGCGACCAGTCCCCGATGGCCCGCGACCAGCGAGTTCAGGTCGGCGGCGAGGCCGTGGTCCACCGACTCCAGCGGCGCCCACCCGGACCGGACGAGCAGGAGCAGCACCGCGAAGAGAATTCCCCCGGTACTGACCGCGATCAGGCCGCCGAGATTCCGGCGGCGCGGCCGGTCATGCCCCAGCCGGGCAGCAGAGGTCGACATGGTGGACGTCGGTACCCGAAGCCCCGGTCTCCTACACCTTGTCGTATTCGAGGTTTGCGGCATCGCCACATCGGAAACTCCAGCCGTCATGTCATCACTGGCCCGATCCGCCCGCCGTACCGCCGGCCAGGCCCGGCACAGCACCCCACTGGTGGCCCTGACCCGGGGCGGCTTCGTCGGATACGGCCTGCTGCATCTCGCCGTCGCCTGGCTCGCGCTGCAGATCGCGCTGGGCCACCCCACCGAGGAGGGCGACCAGTCCGGCGCATTCCAGATCCTGCTCCGCCAGCCGTTCGGCCGGCCGCTGGTCATCATCGTCGTGGTCGGGCTCGTCGCGATGGCCCTCTGGCAGTTACTGGAAGCGGCCATCGGGCACCGGGACGAGCACGGCACCCACCGCGTCCTTGAGCGGCTCGCCTCACTGGCCCGTACCGTCATCTACGGCGCCCTCGCGTGGACCGCGTGGAAGGTGCAGTCCGGCACTCCGACGTCCAGCGCCTCCCAGCAGAAGGACGCGACCGCGGGCATGCTCGCGCACTCCTCCGGCCGCGCTCTTGTCGCGGTCGCCGGGCTCGTGGTCATCGCCGTCGGCGCCGGCCTGATCGTGTACGGCGCGAAGCGCAGCTTCGAGAAGCGGCTCCGCATCGCGCAGATGAGCGGCCGTACCCGGCACACCGCGACCCGGCTGGGTCAGGTCGGCTACATCGCCAAGGGACTCGCGTTCGGCATCGTGGGCATCCTGCTGTTCAGCGCGGCGGTCAAGAACGACCCGGCCCGATCCGCCGGGCTGGACGGCGCGCTGCGCACGCTGGCCGGCCAGCCGCTCGGCAAGTTGTTGCTCATCGTCATCGCGGTCGGCTTCGCCGCGTTCGGCGTCTACTGCTTCTTCCAGTCGAAGTACCGCAAGGTATGACCGGCACCCGCAGCGCCGTGGTGGTCAACCCGGCCAAGGTGACCGATCTGGACGGGCGGCGCAAGGAGATCTGCGCTGCCCTCGCCGACGCCGGATGGCCCGAGCCGCTGTGGTTGGAGACCACACCCGAGGACCCCGGCTGCGGCCAGACCCGGCAGGCGCTGGACGAGGGCGTGGACGTGCTGTTCGTCTGCGGCGGCGACGGTACCGTGATGGCCTGCGCGGGCGAGTTGGCCGGAACCTCGGTCGCGCTCGCGGTGCTCCCCTCGGGTACCGGCAACCTGCTCGCCGCGAACCTCCGCGTACCGACCGACGTGCCGGACGGAGTCGGGCTGGCCACCCGCGGTCAGCGGCGGCGCATCGACGTCGGCTCGCTGGAGAGCCAGTGCTTCACGGTGATGGCCGGGATCGGCTTTGACGCCAGCATGCTGGAGGCCACCTCCGACCGGATGAAGGCCAGGATCGGGCCTTCGGCCTACGTCCTGGCGGCACTGCGCCATCTGCGGGACCGGCCGATGCGGCTGCGGATCCGGCTGGATGGTCATCCGGCCATGCGACGGCGGGCGCGCACCCTGCTGGTCGCGAACGTGGGCCGGCTCGAAGGCGGAGTCGAGTTGCTCCCGGATGCGCTGCCCGATGACGGGCTGTTCGACGTCGCCGTGCTCAACCCGCGACACCTGCGGGACTGGCTGGCGCTGGCCTGGGGTGTGCTGCGGCGCCGGCCGGTGGTACCCCGGATGGAGACCTTCCGCGCCCGCCGCGTGGAGGTCGTCGCCGACCGCCCGTACCCGCGGGAGGTCGACGGTGACGTGATCGAACCGGCCGCCACGCTGAACGCGGTCGTCCGCCCGGCCGCACTCTGGGTCTGTGCGCCGCCAGAGACCGATTCCTGACCGTCCCCGTTCGCCTTAAGGGGTAACCCGCAGGGGCGAACCGGGGTGAACCAGGATTGTGGGTCGAGCTGTATACCCAGTATCGTCCTCGGTATGTTTCGAGGATGGGGGACGCCATGAGCGTCCGGCACGCGTTGCTCGCCCTGTTGAGCGAGGGACCCAAGTACGGCCTGCAACTCCGTGAGGAGTTCGAGGCGCGGACCGGCGAGGTATGGCCGCTGAACGTGGGCCAGGTGTATACGACGCTGCAACGGCTGGAACGCGACGGGCTCATCGAGTCCGACGGCACGGGCGAGGACGGCCCGCAGCGGGGCTACCGGATCACCGAGGACGGCGGGCGCGAGCTCGACGGCTGGCTGCGCACGCCGCCGGACCTGACCGCCCCGCCGCGCGACGAGCTGGTGATCAAGGTACTCGTGGCGGTCCGGCTGCCGGGCGTCAACGTGCACGAGGTCATCCAGGTGCACCGCCGGTACCTGGTGGAGTTGATGCAGCAGTGGACTCACCTCAAGGAGGACGAGGCCGAGTTCGACCTCAACCTGGCCCTGGTGGTCGACGCCGAGCTGTTCCGGCTGGACGCGCTCGTGCGCTGGCTCGACGCGGCCGGTGGCCGGCTGAAGCGGGCCGCCGCCGACGGTCCACTGCCCGGCGCGGCGCCTGCCGGCCACCCGGTACCGAGGCTGCGACGACGGATGGCGGTGCGCAAATGAGCGTGTTGGAACTGCGCCGGGTGTCCAAGAGCTACGGTGCCGGCCCCACCGAGGTACGCGCGCTGTCCGAGGTCGAACTGAGCGTCGACGCCGGTTCGATGGTGGCCGTGATGGGGGCCAGCGGCTCCGGCAAGAGCACCCTGCTGACCATCGCCGGCAGCCTGGAGGACCCGACCAGCGGCGAGGTCGTCGTCGGCGGTACCGCGCTGTCGGGCATGTCCCGCAACCAGCGGGCGCGGCTGCGCCGGCGCGGCATCGGGTACGTCTTCCAGGACTACAACCTGCTCGCCGGGCTGACCGCCGCCGAAAACGTCAGCCTGCCGCTGGAGTTGGACGGCGTACCCGCACGCAAGGCCCGCGTCGCCGGCCTGGCCGCGCTCGACAGGCTGGGCCTGGCCGACCGGGCGGCACACTTCCCGGACCAGCTCTCCGGTGGCGAGCGGCAGCGGGTGGCACTGGCCCGCGCGGTGGTCGGCGAGCGCCGCCTGCTGCTCGCCGACGAGCCCTCCGGCGCGCTCGACTCGGTCAACGGTGAGAGCGTGATGCGCCTGATCCACGCCGCGTGCCGGCAGGGCATGGCGGCCGTCGTGGTCACCCACGACGCGCAGCTGGCCTCCTGGGCGGACCGGGTGGTGTTCCTGCGCGACGGGCGGATCGTCGACCAGACCCGGCCGACCAGCGGACCCGAGTCGCTGCTCGTGACGGAGGCAGGGCAATGACCGTCACGATGGAGTACCGGCCGGTCGAAGTGGACGCGGGCGACGGGGGAATGCCCGCCCGCCGCGCCGTCATTCGCTGGGCCTGGCGGCTGTTCCGTCGGGAGTGGCGAGCGCAGGTGCTGGTACTGGCGCTGCTGGCTGTCGCGGTCGCGGCGACCGTACTCGGGGCCGCCGTCGCCACCAACGCGCCGTCCTCACCCAACGCGGCCACCTTCGGTACCGCCGACCACCTGGTCAGCCTTCCGGGCAGCGACCCGCACCTGGCCGCCGACATCGCGGCCATCGGGCAGCGGTTCGGCACCGTACAGGTGATCGAGGACCAGCGACTCGCCACCGGGACCAGCCAGAATGTGACGCTGCGCGCCCAGGACCCGGCCGGCCCGTACGGGAGGCCGAGGCTGGCCCTGACCTCCGGCCGGTACCCGACCGGCCCGGGTCAGGTCGCGATGACCAGCCAGGTGGCCAGCCTGTACAACCTGCACGTTGGCGACGTGTGGCACGAGGGCGGGACGGCCCGGCGCGTCGTCGGGCTGGTGGAGAACCCGAACAACCTGCTCGACGAGTTCGCTCTGGTCGCGCCCGGCCAGATCGGCGCGCCGACCCAGGCCACCGTGCTGTTCGACGCGACACCCGACGCGGTCGGCGCGTTCACCTTCCCGGCCGGCGTGACGCCGCAGACCCCGGCGCCGGCGTCCGGCGGGTTCAGCCCGGAGTTCGTCGTGCTGATCAGCGCCATCTTCGGGCTGGTGTTCATCGGGTTGGTGGCCACCGCCGGCTTCACCGTGCTGGCCCAGCGCCGGCTGCGGTCGCTGGGCATGCTCAGCTCGCTCGGCGCGACCGACCGCGACGTGCGCCTCGTGATGATCGCGAATGGCGCCGTCGTCGGCATCGTCGCCGCGCTGTGCGGCGCCGTCGTGGGGCTGGCCGCCTGGTTCGGGTACGCGCCGCGCCTGCAGACCAGCACCGCGCACCGCATCGATCCGATGCACCTGCCCTGGTGGCTCGTTGGCGTCGGGATGCTCCTCGCGGTCGTGACGGCCGTGGCGGCCGCCCGCCGGCCGGCCCGCGCGGTCGCGCGGATGCCGGTTGCCGCCGCCCTGTCCGGGCACCCGGCTCCGCCCCGGGCGGCGCGCCGGCTCGCCGTCCCCGGCGCCGTCCTGCTCGCCGTCGGGCCGGGCCTGCTCGCGCTGTCCGGTGGCTGGGGCTCGCAGGCCCAGACGAAGACGTACGGCGGGCTGCTCGCCACCCTGCTCGGGCTGCTGCTGGTGGCGCCCGCCTGCCTGTCGGTAATGGGGCCGGTCGGGCGGCACGCGCCCATCGCGGTACGGCTGGCACTGCGCGACCTCGTCCGGTACCGGGCCCGGTCCGGGTCGTCCCTCGCGGCGATCAGCTTCGCGGTCCTCACCGCCGTGTTCGTCAGCATCCTGGCGACCGCCCGGTACGCCGACCCGCTCGACTACTTCGGCCACAACCTCGAGGCGAATCAGCTGATCGCCTACGCCCCGGGCGCCAACCCGAACCTTCCCGGGCCCCCACCCGGGAAGGGCGGCCAGCAGGGGAGTGCGCAGCAGAACGCTCAGCCGCAGGATCTCGGCGCGCAGTCCGGCGCCATCGCGGCCGCGCTGGGCAGCCACGACACCGTCGAACTCGACACGCCCGGTGACCCCGCCACCACGTACATCGGGCTGGTCAAAACGAGCACCGGCAGGGGCGCGGGCGGCCAGATCTACGTCGCCACCCCGGCGCTGCTGGCCCACTACGGCATCGCGGCGGATCAGGTGGACCCGGACGCCGACCTGCTGACCTCGCGCGCCGGGCTGGACCAGCTGACCGGCCTGAACCTGTCGCGCGGCGACCCCTCCGCCCCGCCCGGGCCGGACGGCTGCACCGGCGACACCTGCATCGCCGACCCTCGGATCCAGACCCTGGACCAGCTTCCCGTCGACGTCTCGGGACCCAACCTGCTGATCACCGAGCACGCCCTGAGGCGGCTCGGCCTCGGATCGCAGCAGACCCCGGCCGGCTGGCTCATCCAGACCGCCCGGCCGCTGACCTCGGCGCAGATCAATACCGCTCGACAGCTGGCGCTCGCCGCCGGAGCCACCATCGAGACCCGGTCCCAGAGCCCGTCGCTGAACGAGCTGCGCAACTGGGCCACGGCGGCCGGCATCCTCATCGCGCTCGGCGTACTGGCCATGACCGTCGGTCTGATCCGTGGGGAGGCGGCGGGCGATCTGCGTACCCTCACCGCCACCGGCGCCAGCAGCCGGGTCCGGCGGGTGATCACCGGTGCCACCGCGGGCGGCCTGGGCCTGGTGGGTGCGGTACTGGGCACCGCCGTCGCGTACCTCGCCGCGATCAGCTACTACCGGAGCAACCTGAGCATGACGGTCAGCCACGTACCCGTGGGCGACCTGATCGCCATCGTCGTCGGGCTGCCGATCGTCGCGACCCTCGGCGGCTGGCTGTTCGCCGGTCGCGAGCCGCGCGCCATCGCCCAGAAACCGGCGGACTGACCGAAGCACGGCCCGGGTAGTCCGTGGCGCTCTCCCGCCCGGAAACCTCACCGCTTGTCAGAAGGGCATTCCATGAAGTCGGAGACTATCGATCCACCCCCGCTCACCGGCCAGATCAGCACTCACTGCACCGTGCGACGGCGGTTGGCGGCGGTCGCGGTCGCCCTGTGCGTGGCCGGAACCGTGGCGGGGCTGGCGATGACGCCGGTGGCGGCCGCCCGGCCGGCCGGGGTGACGGCGAACGGCGGACAGTACTCGGCGCAGGTCCGGCGCACCGAGTACGGCATCCCGCACATCCTGGCGCACGACTACGGAAGTCTGGGGTACGGGTACGGGTACGCATTCGCGCAGGACAACCTGTGCGAGATGGCCGATCAGGTCCTGACGCTGCGGGGCGAGCGCTCCCGGTACTTCGGCCCGGACGCGACCTCGACCGACGAGCTGTCGCGCAGGATCACCAACCTCGCCAGCGACACCTACTACCAGGGACTGCAGGCGTCAGGCACGGTACAGCGGCTGCTCGCCCTCCCCGCTCCCCTCGGCGCCACGCCGCAGGTGCGGCAGCTGGTCGACGGCTACGTCGCCGGCTACAACCGGTACCTGCGCGACACCGGCGTGGCGCATGTGCCGGACCCGACCTGCCGGGGCAAGTCCTGGGTGGCCCCGATCACCGCCCTGGACATCTGGAACAGCCTCTACAACTTCGAGGAGCAGAGCGGCATCGACGCGCTCAAGCAGGATGTCGCCGCGGCTACCCCGCCGACGGGAGCCGCCTCCCCAACCCCGTCGCCGAAAGTCCCGAACCCGCCGAAGGTCTCGAATTCATCGAACGTCTCGAACCCGCCGACCTTCCCGACCGCTTCGACCAGCATCGGCAGCAACGGTTGGGCGCTCGGCCGCGACTCGACCAGTGCTCACGACGGGATGGTGCTGGCCGACCCGCACCTGCCGTGGACCGGGGACGTCCGGCTCTACCAGGTGCAGCTGACCATTCCCGGGGTTCTGAACGTCTCCGGTGCCAGCTTCTACGGCTCGCCGCTGGTCCAGATCGGTCACACCGACGGCCTGGCCTGGACGCACACGGCCTCCCACGCGCAGCATGCCTCCATCTACCAACTGTCCCTGGTACCGGGCGATCCGACCAGTTACGTCGTGGACGGCAAGGCCGTCGCGATGACACGCCAGAACGTGACGGTCACCGCCCGCGCCGCCGACGGTTCGCTGTCCACCGTCAGGCGCACCCTCTACCACTCCCGGTACGGGTCGGTGCTGGCCACCGGCTGGAGCAGCACGACCGCGTACGCCATCCGCGACGCCAACGCCGACAACCTGCGCTCGCTGAACGAGTGGCTGGCGATGGACAGTGCGCAGAACCTCGCCCAGCTCCGTACCGCTCAGGACACCTACCAGGGCATGCCCTGGGTCTACACGCTCGCCACCGACGCCACCGGCACGACGTACTTCGCCGACAGCTCCGTCGTCCCACACGTCACCGACGCCCAGGGCAAACGCTGCATCCTCCAGGCCAACCCGGAGAGCCCCGACATTCTGGACGGCTCGACGTCGGCCTGCGACTGGGGCCGGGACTCCGACGCGATCGAGCCCGGCATTTTCGGGCCCCGTCAGGACCCGACGCTGACCCGGGCCGACTACGTGGCCAACGGCAACAACAGCCCGCTGTTCGTCAACCCGTCCACGCCGCTGACCGGGTACCCCGGCGTCTTCGACACGCGTACCCAACTCGAACTGCGCCCGCAACTCGGGCTCCAGATGATCGCGGAGCGGCGGGCCGGCACCGACGGTCTCGGCGCACCCGGCTTCACGCTGCCCAGCCTGCAGGCGACGATGCTCGGAAACCGTACCTACAGCGCGGAACTCGGCCGCACCGATGTGGTCGCGATGTGCCGCGCACACCCCGCACTCACCGCCAGCGACGGCACGACAGTGGACGTCCGCGCGGCCTGCGACGTCCTCGACCGCTGGGACTCCCGCGAGAATCCCGACAGCCACGGCGCGATTCTCTGGCTGTCCTTCTTCGAGGACCTGCTCGAGAACTTCCCCACCACGTGGTGGCAGGTACCGTACGACCCGTCCCAGCCGATCACCACCCCCCACGGCATCGACGGCGACGACCCGGACGTACAGCACGCGTTCGCCGACACCGTGGAGGCGCTCGCCGCTGCGACCATCCCACTCGACGCCACCCCTGGCAGCACCATGAAGTGGGACGGGATCCCGCTGCAGGGCTGCTCCGACGAGTTCGGCTGCTTCAACGTCGTCACGGCGTCCGACTCGTCGGGCAGCAATGCGATCGACCCGTCTCCCGACAACTCGGCCGAGGGTTCGAGCTTCATCATGGCTGTCGAGATGACGCCGCAGGGTCCCAGTACCCGCACCATCCTCACCTACTCCGAATCCAGCAACCCCCGCTCGCCGCACTATGCCGACCAGACCGCCTTGTTCTCGCGTAAGCAGTGGGTCACGGAGCGGTTCACCGAGGCCGAGATCCGGGCCGACCCGCACCTGCAGACCACGGCGCTGCACAGCTGATCCCGGAGCAGGAGAGGCCCCGCACGGCGACATACTCGTCGTGCGGGGCCGCCAGCCGCCACGACACTGCCCGGCCTCGTGAACCAATCGGCGTCGGGACGCAACAGAGAAGGCGATGGACGACGATGAGCTGATCGCTGCCATGGCGGGCGGTGACGACGGGGCCCTGCGGGAGCTGTTCTCGCGGCATGCGCCGTGGCTGGCTGCCCGGCTGCGGGCGGTGCTGCCGGCCGCCGACGTCGAGGACGTGCTCCAGGAGACGTTTCTCGCGGCCTGGCGTGGTGCCGCGGGTTACCGGGTGGCGGGTGCCGGCGGCTGGCTGTGGGGGATCGCCCGCCGCCAGGCCGCGTTGTGGCTGCGCCGGCGTGGCCACCCCGAGTTGCTGCTGCCGGCCCTGATCGACGCGGGCGAGGGGCAGCAGGCAGACCCGGCCCAGACGGCATTGACCAGGGCGGAGCTCTCCGATGCCGTCAAGGCGCTGGGCCCGGAGGGCAGCCCGCAGCGCGAGACCTGGCGGCTGATGTACGTCGAAGACCGGCCGGTGGCCGAGGTGGCGGAGCTGATGGGTGTACCCGTGGGGACGGTGAAGAGTCGGGCGCACCACATCCGGCGGCTGATGTCCGCGGCTCTACGGCGGCACGAACCGGCGCGCGATGGAGG
>DASXOA010000218.1:0-48641 GCA_036494675.1 Rugosimonospora sp. | reverse complement strand
CGAGTCGACCTGTACGCCGGGTTCTGTCTCCCGTACCGCAGCACGGGAGGACGGCCATCCATCTCGGCCTGCCGTCGCCGGCAGGCTCCAGCGGCCTACCCGCAGGCTCGGGCGGGCCGCCCTCGAACGCCTGCGCAGGTCGCCGCCTCGCGGCGGTGACCCTTTTGGCCTTGCTCCGGGTGGGGTTTACCGAGCCACCCCGGTCACCCGGGGTGCTGGTGGGCTCTTACCCCACCGTTTCACCCTTACCGCGCCCGCCGGCCGAAGCCGCCGGACGTGGCGGTTTGCTTTCTGTGGCACTTTCCCGCGGGTCGCCCCGGGTTGCCGTTAACAACCACCCTGCCCTGTGGAGCCCGGACGTTCCTCGGCGACCTCAAGAGGTCGACGCGGCCGCCCAGTCGACTCGCCCATCGCGCTGACAATCCTACCGGCGCCGGCCGGGCCGCCCGCGCCGAGGCGCCGACCACGAGGCGCCACCCACGCCGAGGCACCGACCGCAAAGGAGGGGCGCCGACGCAAAGGAGGGGCCCACGGCGAGGTGCCGACCAGAAGGAGCGGCGCCGACCACGAAGCCGCCACCCACGCCGACCACCGACCGCCGATGGAACCAAAGCCCAAGAAATCCCTGAAGACGACGCAGACCGCCTACTAACCGGTTGCCGCACATCCCGAAACCGGCCACGATAACCGACCACCCTTGATCGGAAAGGCCATCATGACTCGCACCTTCCTGCGACCCGATGACCTCCACGACCTCGTCGCCGACCAGTTCGGCACGGCCCGGCGGCTCACCGCACTCGACCGGTTGACCGGCGGTACCAAGAAGGGTGTGTACCGGCTCACACTCGACGACGCGACGACCACGATCCTGTACGTGTGGGCCGACGGCGAGAACTACTGGCCGCCGGCGCCGGCCGTACCCGACGACCCGTTCACCGACGCCTCCGGTGCGGAACTGTTCGCCACCAATCTCGGGGCGCTGCACGCTGCCGGCGTGCGTACCCCCCGGCTGGTGATGCTCGACCGCGACGGCCGTTACCTCGGCGCGGACCTCGCCCTCGTCGAGGACGCCGGGTCGATGAAGCTTGAGACGCTGATGGAACGCGACCCGGCCGCGGCTGCCGCGCCGCTGTCCGCGCTCGGCGACGCGCTGCGCCGGATGCACACCACGACCGGTCCGCACTACGGCAAGCTCACCCTGATCGCGCGTGGCGAGGCGTCCCAGACCCGGCGCACCGAGGACATCATTGCGGACGCGGCGCTCGGTCACCTCGACGCCGCCGCCGCGCGCGATGCCCGGATCGCGGACACGCACGAGCGGATCGCCGCGCGCGTGCACGATCTGGCCGCCGCGATCACGCCGCGCGAGACCTATGGACTGGTACACGGCGAACTCGGGCCCGACCACGTGCTGGTCACGCGGGCCGGTGAGCCCGTGGTGATTGACTTCGAGGGGCTGACCTACTTCGACATCGAGTGGGATCACGCCTGGCTGCGGATGCGCTTCGGCGACGCGTACCCGGCGCTGCGGCCGGTCGACCTCGACGCCGACCGGCTGGAGTTCTACCGGTACGCGCAGGTGTTGTCGCTCATCGAAGGCCCGCTGCGCATCGCGGATACCGACTTCCCGGACCGCGAGTGGATGCTCGGCCTGGCCGAGTGGAACATCACCAAAGCGCTGGCCGAGGCCGAAGTCCGCTGAGGTCCGCCGCCCCAACGAGCACGACAGTGGCGGCGGCCAGACTGGTCGACAACGGCACCGGCCGGCCCCCGAGGGGACCGGCCGGCATCGATCCGATGATCACGAGGTGGGTACCGGCTCCGGCAACTGGTCCTCGGCCAGCGGCGGCGGCGTCGAGTCCCCCGCGTCGGCCAGGTAGTCGTCCGGCGAGGTGGCGTCCACGCCGTCGGGTGCCTTGATCGCCCGGCAGATCAGCGTGACGAGCACCGCGACGATCGCGTTGGCCACGACCGCGACGAAGCCCACGTACACCTGGGTCTTGGCGTCCAGGCCGATCGAGGTCGGGTCGAACCAGTTCGACAGTAGGAACGCCGAACCGCCGAAGTGCACGTGGTTGGTAGCGGGGTTCGGGATCTGGTACAGCATCCACACGCCCAGGCCCATGCCGGCCACCCAGCCGGCGACCAGGCCCCAGCGGTGCAGCCAGCGGGTGTAGAGCCCGATGCCGACGGCCGGCAGCGTCTGCAGGATGATGACGCCGCCGATTAGCTGGAGGTCGATCGAGAACTGCGGGCTGATCAGCAGGATGACCAGCACCGCGCCGGCCTTCACCACCAGAGACGCGATCTTGCTGGCCGCCGCCTCCTGGGCCGGTGTGGCGTCCCGCTTGATGTACTCCTTGAAGATGTTGCGGGTGAACAGGTTCGCCGCCGCGATGGCCATGATGGCCGCCGGTACCAGTGCCCCGATCGCCACCGCCGCGAAGGCGACACCGGCGAACCAGTGCGGGAACATCTGGTCGAACAGCTGCGGTACGACGGTGTTGTTGTCCGGCTTGCCATTGGTCTTGATCGGCACGGTCTTGGCGGCGATGGCCATGTAGCCCAGCAGCGCGATCAGGCCCAGCAGCAGGCTGTAGGCCGGCAGCGCGGACATGTTGCGCTTGATGACGTTACGGCTGCGGCTGGCCAGTACGCCGGTGACGCTGTGCGGGTACAGGAACAGGGCCAGCGCCGAGCCGAGCGCCCAGGTGACGTACTGCCACTGGTTTCCGGCGTTGAGCACGGTGCCGTGCGTCTTGGCGAACTTCGTGTCGGCGGCGTCGAAGATCTTGTGCCAACCGCCCAGCTTGTACGGGATGTAGATGATCGCCACGATGATGACGAGGTAGATCAGCGCATCCTTGACGAAAGCGATCAGTGCCGGGGCACGCAGGCCGGACTGGTACGTGTACGCGGCGAGGATCGCGAACGCGATGATCAGTGCCCAGGTCGGGTCGACGTGCATCGACTTGAGCACCGCCTCGATGCCCACGAGCTGCAGCGCGATGTACGGCATGGTGGCCACGATGCCAGTGATGGCCACCAGCAGCGCCATGGTCGACGAGCCGGATCGGGCCCGGACGAAGTCCGCCGGCGTCACGAACCCGTGCTTGTGCGACACCGACCACAGCCGGACGAGCACCACGAACACCATCGGATAGACGATCACCGTGTACGGCACGGCGTAGAAGCCCAGGGCACCGGAGGCGAACAGCAGCGCCGGTACGGCGACGAACGTGTACGCCGTGTACAGGTCGCCTCCGACCAGGAACCAGGTGATCCAGCTGCCGAAGTTCCGCCCGCCCAGGCCCCATTCGTCCAGGTGGCCCATGTCGGTCGGCCGGCGCCAGCGGGCCGCGACGAACCCCACCACGCTGACGGCCAGGAAGATCACCGCAGCGATGATGATCTCGGCGAGATGGTCCTTCATCGCCCACTCCTCCCGCCGCTGGTCAGCCGGTAGACGACCAGGGTCGTCGCGACGCTGAGCAGGATGAAGATCAACTGGAGCCAGTAGAAGCGCGGGAAGCCCAGGATGTACGGGTTCTTGGAATTGAAGAGGAAGACCAGAAGGGGTACGACGACGGGAATGATCAGCAGCCAGTGCCAGGGGCTGCCGGTTCGGCCACGGGGTACCGGTTCGGTCTGGGGTTCGACCATCAGTCCTCCTAGAACACGCCAGGTAGTCGCCCGGAGCCTTGATCGACCAGGCGTGGCGCAGGTTACGCCGAGCCTCGGACGATTCCGCGCACGTCGGGCCGAAGACTGCGCCGGGCGGTATGTGATCGTCTGTTAACGGTTGCCCGGATGCGCCGGGCGGCTCACTCGGCCGGGCGGCCCACTCAACCTCGCGGGCAACACTCGGACCCGCGGCGCGGCTCGGACGCGCGGGGGCTCGGACGCGCGGGGGCTCGGACCCGCGGCGGGGCTCGGACGCGGCTCGGACCCGCGCAGGGGCTTAGTCCGGCGCAGGCGGGGCACAGGGCAAGCCGGAGCCCGCACGGGCGGCGGATTCAGGCTCGGCCGCCCTCGCGGGGCGGCGGATTCAGGCCTGGCCGACACGCAGGTGACCGTGCGGCGTTGAGGTACACGGTCCGATCGCGCGGCGGGCGCGGAGACGGGAGTCTGGTTCGAGGGTCCGATGGGAGCACACGCCCGAGCACGTACCCAACCCGGAGAGCCGGTCTACCAGTACCGACCGGCGCTCGACGGCGTCCGGGCGTTCGCGGTCGCGGCGGTGGTGCTGTTCCACGCCGGGGTACCCGGGATCACCGGCGGCTTCCTCGGGGTCGACGCGTTCTTCGTGGTGTCCGGGTTCCTGATCACCTCGCTGCTGCTCGCCGAGCGGGACAGGCACGGCCGGATCAGCCTCGCCGCGTTCTGGGGCCGGCGGGCCCGGCGGCTGCTGCCCGCGCTGCTCGTGGTGCTCATCGCGGTGGTGATCGCCGGTCAGTTCCTGCTGCCGACGGTCGAACTGCGGCTGCTGCGCGGCGACGGGCTCGCCGCCCTCGTGTACGTGGCGAACTGGCGCATGATCTACCGGGGCGGCGGCAACTACTTCGCGCAGACCTCGGCCCCGTCGCCGTTGCAGCACACCTGGTCGCTGGGCATCGAGGAGCAGTTCTACCTGTTCTGGCCGCTGATCGTGGTCGGCCTGATGGCCTGGCTCGCGGCACGCCACGGCGACACCCGCCGGGCCCGGGTCGGGCTCCTCCTGCTCAGCGTGGCCGGCGCGGGCGCCTCCGCCTACGCGGCCGCGAGGCTCTACTCCCCGGGCAACGTCAACCGGGCCTACTTCGGCACCGACAGCCGCGCCCAGGCGATCCTGATCGGCTGCGCGCTGGCGCTCCTGCTGAGCCTGCTGGGCGGCCGGGCGCAGGGTGCCGATCCGCACCGGGTGCACCCGGTGCTCGGTACGTTCGCGATCTGCGCGGCGGCCGGGCTCGGCTGGCTGCTGACGAACGCCGACGGTACCGCCGCGTGGATGTACCGCGACGCCGGCCTGACCGCCGCCGCGGTCGCCGTGGCCGTGCTGATCGCGCACGCGGTGGTCAGCCCGAACTCCCCCACCGCGCGGCTGCTCGCCCTGACCCCGCTGGTCTGGCTCGGCCGGATCTCCTACGGGGTGTACCTGTGGCACTGGCCGCTGTTCCAGTTCGTCAACGCCGACCGCACCGGACTGTCCGGCCTGCCGCTGCTGTTCCTGCGCCTCGGACTGGTCCTGATCATCCCGATCATCTCGTTCTTCGTCGTCGAGGAGCCGATCCGGCACGGGCGGGGGCTGCGCCGGGTGCCGAGGCTGGCGCCGGTGACGACCGCCCTGCTGGCGGTGGTGGCCACCGGAGTCGTCGTCGTGGTCGCCACGATCCCCACGCCGGCCCGGCGCGCCGCGTTCACCGCCCCGCCGAACCCGGTGTACTCGCAGGGCAGCACCGGCCGTCCGCACCTTCCGCCGCCGATGCAGCGGGCCGGACGCCGGCCGGGCGCGCAGCCACGCATCGACTTCTTCGGTGACTCGGTGTCCTGGACGATCGGCACGTACCTGCCGGATCAGCCGGGCGCGACGGTGACCACGCGGGCGATCCAGGGCTGCGGGATCACGCTGCAGTCCGACATCCTGGAACTGGGCACCCTACACACCCTCTACTCGTACTGCCCGGGTTGGCCGGGTCGCTGGCAGTCCGGCGTGAACGCGGATGACCCCGACGTGTCGGTGATCCTGCTCAACCGCTGGGAGCTGATGGACGCCAAGCTGAACGGGAAGTACACCCACGTGGGCAACCCGGACTTCGACGCGTACCTGACCGGCCAGCTCGACCAGGCGGTGGGCATCGCCGGCTCACACGGCGCTCGCGTGGTGCTGCTGACGGCGGCGTACACGCACCGGGCCGAGCGGCCGGACGGCGGCCTGTACGCCGAGGACCAACCGTCCAGAGTGGACGCCTGGAACGCCCTGGTCCGGGCGGAGGCGGCCAAGCACCCGGACACGACGATGGTCCTGGACCTGAACAAGGTGGTCTGCCCGGACGGCCGGTACACGGAGAGCATCAACGGTCTCCAGGTGCGCAGCGACGGGCTGCACTTCACACCCGAAGGGGTTCAGCAGCTGATCGCGCCGTGGCTGATGCCGCAGTTGACCGGGATCGCCACGAAGGGCGTGCCGTAGCCGGTTTCAGTCGAGCCCGGCCAGGTGCGCGGTGTCGTTGACGGTCCGTACGGCGACTCCACCGTCCGACCACGAGTCCACAATGGACACGCCGGCCGGGTCGAGGTGCAACCGGTACAGGAAGGCGTCGCCGGCGGCCAGCGCGTCGCGCAGCAGCAACTTGATCGGCGAGACATGGGAGACGACCACCACGGTACGGCCGGGGTACGCATCCCGCAGCCGGCTCACCGACCGCCGTACCCGCCGGTCGACCGCCTGGAACGACTCCCCGTTCGGCGGCGCCACGGCGGCCGAGTCAAGCCACTTCGCCAGGTGTACCGGCCAGCCCTCACGGACCTCGGTGAAGGTCAGCCCTTCCCAGTCGCCGAAGTCCGACTCGATCAGATCCGGGTCGGTGCTGACCGGCGGATCGCCGAGCGCGGCGGCCAGCAGCGCCGCGGTCGCCGCGGCCCGGGACAGCGGCGAGCTGACCACGGCCGCCACCGTGCCCGCCAGCGGCGCGAGCCGCGTCGCGGTCGCTTGCGCCTGCGCGAGCCCGCGTTCGGACAGCGGCACGTCGCCCCGGCCCGAGTAGCGCCGTTGCGTGTTCATCTCGGTCTCGCCGTGGCGGACCAGGATCAGCCGGGTCGGCGCCCCGACCGGCCGCTCCCAGGAGGGTGTGCGAGCGCCGGACGTACCCGTGCCATCGGCCCCGCCCAGAACGTCGGCGCCTCCCCGCTCTCCGACCTCGCCCGGAGCGCCGGGCCCCTCGACGGTGCCGGGTGCGGCCGCGGACTTCGCCGTGGGGCGGCGGGGCGGCGTGCCGGCCGCCTCGTCCATCGCGCGGTTGGCCAGTCCATCGGCGTGCTTGTTGCGCTCCCGGGGAATCCAGCCGAAGCGGACCGTGTCGAACCGTTGCACCAGAGTCGCGGCCTCCGCGGCCAGCGGACGCAGCCCGGCGTGCTTGATCTGCCACCGGCCGGACATCTGCTCGATGACCAGCTTGGAGTCCATCCGGACGTCCACCTCGGTGGCACCCAGTTCGGCCGCCGCGCTCAGCCCGGCGATCAGACCGGAGTACTCGGCGACGTTGTTGGTGGTCACGCCGAGCGACTCGTACCGCTCCGCGAGGACGGCTCCGGAGGCGGCATCGAAGACCACCGCGCCGTACCCGGCCGGTCCCGGGTTGCCCCGGGCCCCGCCGTCCGCCTCGACCACCACTCGTTCAACGCTCACAGGCCGCTCTCCGCCGTACGGATCAGGATCCGGCGGCACTCCTCGCACCGGACCACCTCGTCCTTGGCGGCGGAGCGCACCGCGGACAGCTCGCTGCCGAACAGTTCCAGCCGGCAGCCCTCGCAGCGGCCGGCGCGCAGCATGGCGGCGCCGATGCCGCCGGACGATTCCCGGATCCGGTCGTAGAGCGCCACCAGGTCGGCCGGCAGGTCGGCGACGATCGGAGCCCGGCCGCTGGCGCGGAACTCCTCGTCCTTCGCGATCTCGGCGAGCGCCTGGTCGCGGGAGGCCTCGACCTCCTCACGCTCCTTGCGCGCCTCGGTCAGCCGGTTGATCGTCTGGTTGAGCGCGGCCTCGGCCTGCTCACGCTGCTCCATGAATTCCAGCTCGGCGTCTTCCAGCTCGGACTGGCGCCGGGACAGCGAGGCCAGTTCGTGCTGCAACGCCTCCAGTTCCCGGGCCGGCCCGGTACCGGCGTCCAGCCGTGACTGGTCCTTGTTCTTGCGCGTGCGTACCTGGTCCACGTCCTTCTCCAACCGGGCGATGTCCCGGTCGAGGTCGTCGACGCCGACCTGGGCCTTGACCCGCTCGTCGTCGGCGGCTGCGATCTGGCGGGCCAGCCGGTCCAGCTCCGCGGTCTGCGGCAGGTTCCGGCGGCGGTGCGCGAGCTGGCTCAGCGCGGTGTCGAGGGCTTGGAGGTCGAGAAGGCGGCGCTGCGCCTCGGGGTCGGCTTTCACGGACACGGCTCCTTCATCGGTGGGTGGATGCCGTGGCCGGCGGCTCGCCGGATGGTACCTGCACGGTCCACGGATCGGTAACAAGATCACTGACCTGGCTGGGTATTCCCGCCGCTCGGGTCAGCTCGGCGGCGGCCCCATCGAGCCAGGGACGTTCGGTGGCCCAGTGCGCGGCGTCCAGCAGGGCCGGGCCGCCCGCGGCGAGGTATTCGCTGGCCGGATGGTGGCGCAGGTCGGCGGTGAGGTACGCGTCCACCCCGGCGGCGCCCGCGTCGGCGAGGAACGCGTCGCCGGAGCCCCCGCACACCGCCACCGTTTCAATCATGCGATCCGGGTCGCCGGCGGCCCGCACTCCCCAGACGGTCGCCGGCAGCACCCGCGCGGCGAGCGCTGTCACGTCGGCCAGCGGGGTGGCCGACGGCAGCCGACCGATCCGGCCGGTACCGCGCCCGCCGCCGGCCGCGGCGCCCTCGGCCGGGCTCAGGGGGCGCAGCCCGGTCAGGCCCAGCCGCTCCGCCAGGGCGTCGGAGACCCCCGGCGCGGCGACGTCGGCGTTGGTATGTGCCACGAAAAGCGCGATGCCCGACCTGATCAGCCGGTGAACGATCTTTCCCTTGTACGTCGTGGCGGCGACGCTGGACACGCCGCGCAGCAGCAGCGGATGATGCGCGACGATCACGTCCGCACCGGCGGTGACCGCCTCCTCGACCGTCTCCGGCACGCAGTCCACCACGAACAGCGCCCGGCCGGCGGGGGCGTCCGGATCGCCGGCCACGAGCCCGACCCGGTCCCAGTCCTCGGCCCAGCCAGGCGGGTAGCGTTCGTTGAAGTACGCCACAACATCGCCCACACTGGTCACGGCCGCGAGGTTACCAGCGGCTGAGCGTTATCTCCTCGGGATCGGCGCGGCGTCCCGCAGCGCTTCGAGCGCGAGGTGCCAGGGAAAGCCATCGACCGCCGCTTCGCCGAAGCCCGGTGGCAGCAGCGGAACCAGATCCTCCCCGAACAGCACCGCGATGCCCCAGCCTCGCAGCCGCGTGATGTTCTCCAGGAACGCGGGATGGTTGGCCATGGCCGCGTTCGTGTACGGCATGGCGACGATCGGCAGTCCCTTGCCCTGCCCCTCGATCAGCAGCCCCAGCGCCAGGGTGTCGGCGATGCCGGCGGCCCACTTGTTGATGGTGTTCACGGTCGCCGGAGCCACGATCATGGCGTCCGCATCGGGCAGTACGTCCGGATCGCCGGGGTTCTTGTAGGCGGAGCGCACGGGGTGCCCGCTCTGCTCCGCCAGCGCCGCCGCGTCGATGAATTTCCGCCCGTCCGGGCTGGCCACTACGCATACGTCCCAGCCGTCCAGCTGCGCCAGCTCGACCAGCCGGCCGGCGCCCCTGGCCACCGGGGAGCCACAAACGATCACGTAGAGAATCCGGGAGCCGCGGTCGCCCGCGTCATACCCCGACACCCATGGTCTCGGCGAGTTCGGCGACCGGCGCACTCGGCGCCCCCTTCGTCCGGCGCAATACGTCAGACAGTACTTCGTGGGCAACTGGGCGGCAGCGGATCTCCGAAGGTGCCAGCCGATCGCCCTGTAGCAGCATCTCGCTCGCCCGCTCAATATCACCCACTTGAGCGAGCCCGCGGGCGAGGTCCACATAGTGGTGCGCCCGGCGCTCGGGCAGCATCGCGGTGAAGCTGACCATGTCCAGGTGCTCGTGCGTCTCCACGGCCAGGCCACCCTCACCCAGCTCGACCATTGCCGCCGCCCGGTGGAGATCGACGTTGGTCGGGCTGAAGCTGGTCCAGTAGTGGTTGTGGTTGCCGCCCAGCGCCCGCGCCGCCGCGTCGGCGCCGCCGAGCAGGTCACGTACCGTGGCGCCGTCGCCGATCCGGGCCGCCGCCATGGCGCCCTGGAGCAGCAGCATGCCGTAGACCGAGAACAGTTCCGGGCTCGCCTGGCTCTCGTCGCCGGGGGCCAGCCGGTTGGCGATGTTGACGTTGACCTCCAGCGCCGGACGTGCCCGGCCCAGGGCCAGCAGCGCACTGCCCACCCGGTAGCTGGCTGTGCCCGCGAGCAGTTGGTCGCCGGCGCGCAGAGCCACCGCGATCGACCGGTCGGCCGCGAGCCACGCCAGTTCCAGCTCGCCCAGCTTGCGCAGGCTCGACGACGCGATCTGGTACACCTGGCCGAGCAGGTGCGCGGCGAGCATGCCGCCCTCACCGCTGACGTACGCGGTGTCGGCCGCCTGCGCGTCGCGCAGCAGTTTCGGCAGCACCCGGGCGAGTGGCCCGTACCTCGCGTGCTGATAGCTCAGCCAGGCGTGCTGCACGGCCTTGCGCAGCTCGTCGATGGCGGGCGGCTGCGGCGGTGGGTGAAAGAAGGTACTTATCTGGTCGTAGCGCTCAAGCGCCGAACGGATATCGGCCACCTCGACCTGGTCGAGGCAGGTCAACCCGCCCGGCCGGCGCTCCGGCTCGCGGCCGAGCAGCAGCTGAGCGTCGACCTGGAGGACGTCGGCGATGTCATAGACGACCGAGAACTTGTCGAGCCGGCGGACCCCCCGCTCGACCTTGTCGACCCAGCTCTTCGACTTGCCCAGCCGGTCGGCGAAGACCTGCTGGGACAGCCTGCGCCGGGCGCGCCAATATGCGACGCGGCGACCTATCGGAAGCTCGTCCACGCGCTTTGCCCCCCTCGCCCGGCCGGTGTGCACTCCGGTTGCCCCCGGATCGCACTGCGAGTGCGTCTATTCACGGGCTTTTGCCCATACCTTCCGATGCAACATTCAAAACGCTTTTGCCAGCCGCAACGACCGACCGTTCGTCGAGGTGACGCCGATCATTCGCGAGGAGGGGTAACAATGCGGATACGATTCCGCAGCGAGTTCGAACGGGTGCGCCTGCGAAGCTGGGCGCTGGGCTACGCGGAGCACGGATGGGACGTGCTACCGGGGGCCTACCTGGCCCGGGGGCGGTTCTGCTGTGGATCGGGATGCCGCACTGTCGCCTGCCACCCGGCTCGGCCGGGACGCGCCGACCTCGTCTCCCATGAGCCGAGCGTGGTGGGCCAATGGTGGTGCCGTCGCCCGTTCTCGGTGCTCCTGCCCACCGGCCTGACCTTCGACGTGCTGGAGGTGTCGGCCTGTCCCGGGGCGGGGATCGCACAGGCAGCGCTCGGCGGGCCGGTCGCGGTGAGCCCGGCGGGACGCTGGATGATCCTGGTCCGGCCGGGCTCGGATCTGCGCCCCGAACTCGCCGGACGCACGGACGTGGTGCTGCACGGACCGGGGTCGTGGGTGCCCGCCCCGCCGACCCGGGAGCCCGGCGGTCGGGTCCGCTGGGTGGTCTCGCCGGCCGAGGCGCAGTGGCGGCTGCCAAAGTCAGATCGGGTGCAGGCCGGCCTCGTCGACATGCTGCCGGCGCGGGGGCTGCCGCCACCGTACGTCCGGATTCGCGTGGCGGCGTGAACCCTGCCTGAGCCACCCCGTACGGCAGCGACCGGCCGGCCGCGCGGTCGTTAGTCGGGGTGGCGAAGGGGTCCGACATGGCTGTTCACAACCTAATCCGCGGTACGACCGAGGTCGAGACCCCGCGCGGGATGTGCACGGCATGCCGGTGGGCGGGTACGCACCCGTCCGGTACCCGACCGGTCGGCTCGCGCCCATCCGGTACCCGGCCGACGGGCACCCACCGCCCGGCCCGGGTACCGGGTGCGTGAAGAATCGAGGCCGTGACCGAGGGATACCTGGAACGGCTGTTCGGATGCACCGGCAGAGTGGCGATGGTGACCGGGGCGAGTTCCGGCATCGGCCGGGCCATCGCGATCGCGCTCGGTCGGGCCGGTGCCGAGTTGATCCTGGTGGCCCGCGGCGAGGACGCACTCGCCGGTACGGTGACGGAACTGGCCGCCGACGGCTGCGCCGCCAGCTACGTCGCCACGGACCTGGCCGACCGTTCCGCGATCGCCGGGCTGACCGACCGGGTGCCGCGGGTGGACATCCTGGTCAATGCGGCCGGGGTGAACATCCGGCCGCCCCTGCACGAGCTGACCGTGGCGGACTGGGACCGTACGCTGGCCGTCAACCTCACCGCCCCGTACCTGCTGGGTCAGCATTTCGGTCCGGGCATGGCGGCCCGCGGGTTCGGCCGCATCATCACGGTGACCTCGCAGCAGAGCGTCCGCGCGTACGGCAACAGCGGCGGGTACGGCGCGTCCAAGGCCGGCGCGGCCGGGCTGATCCGCAGCCAGGCTGAGGCCTGGTCACGCCATGGGGTCTGCTGCAACGCGATCGCCCCGGGAGTCGTGCACACCCCGATGACCGAGGCCATCTTCGCCGACCCCGAGCGGGCACGAGCGATGGCCGAGCGCACGATGGTGGGCCGCAACGGCGAGCCCGGAGACTTCGCCGGCGCGGCGGTGTTCCTCGCCTCCGCCGGTGCGGCACACATCACCGGTCAGACGATCTTCGTCGACGGCGGCTTCTCGGTACATTGATCGTCGCCATCTTGAAGGTCGACTTAAACAATTAAGCAACTATTTCAGCAAATTACCGTACGGTAGGCGAACATACGCCATCCCGCGGTGCTCCCCGCATCGATTAGGCTCGTATCGAATCTGACGCTCGGGTGGGGAGCAGGGATGTTATGACAATTCGCGTCGGAATCAATGGTATGGGTCGGATCGGTCGCACGTTCTGGCGAGTTTGCCGGAATCGACCGGAAATCGACGTGGTCGCCATCAATGATGTCGCCGAGCTTCGGGCGCAGGCACATTTGTTGCGCTACGACTCGGTGCGCGGGCGACTCGACGCGGAGGTGGTGGTCGACGACAACACCATTGTGGTCGACGACCGGCCCATCGCGTCGTTCCGTCGCGACCGGGCGGGCGCGGTCCCATGGGGTGAGCTGGGCGTCGACGTCGTCCTGGAGTCGACCGGCCAGTTCTTCGCGGCCGACCACGCGCGCCGGCATCTGGACGCGGGCGCCCGCCGGGTGGTCGTCTCCACCGCGACGGTCGACCCGGACGTCACCATCTTCATGGGCGTCAACGAGGCCGACTTCGATCCGGCACGGCACCGGATCGTCTCGCCCGCCTGCTGTACGAGCAGCGCGGCAGCGCCGATCATCGCCGCCCTGCGGCAGAATCTCGGCCTGCTCGGCGGGATGCTGACCACGGTGCACGCCTTCGACCCGACGAAGAGCTCGCTACACGACTCACCGCACTGGGATCTGAGGATGGGTCGGGCCGCGACGGTGAACCTGATCCCGGCCCGGCTCAAACCCGGCTCGATCCACGCCCTGTCCGGCGCGTTCCCGGAGCTGTCCGGCCGGATCAAGGGCCTGCACGTGCGGGTCCCGGCCATCATCGGCTGCGTCGTGGACCTGGATCTCCAGGTGGATCGGCCGACCAGCGCCGAGGAGGTGAACGCCACGCTCGCCGCGGCCGCCGAGGGCAGCCTCAAGGGGTACCTGGGCTACACCGAGGAGCAGATCGTCTCCTCCGACATCATCGGCACCACCGAATCGTGCATCGTCGACTCCGAGTTCACGACCGTCGTCGGCGACACGGTCAAGGTGATCGGCTGGTACGACAACGAGTGGGGCTTCGCCAACCGGCTGGCCGACGTCATCGGGCTCGTCGGCGCCGAGCACGCGGCGTCCGGTGCGGAGGGCCACACCGCGCTGGCCATTCCCGCAGGTCCGTAACGCGCCACCCGATGGGCCATGACAGGGTAGGCCCATGCGCATGGTTATCTTCGTCGAGCCCCAGCAGGGCGCCACCTACGCCGACCAGCTCAGGATCGCCCGCCACGCCGAGGAGCTGGGCTTCGACGGGTTCTTCCGATCCGATCACTTCCTATCCATGGGGACGGGCGACGGCATGCCCGGGCCCACCGACGCCTGGGCGACGCTCGCGGCCATCGCCGAGCAGACCTCCACCATCCGGCTCGGCACGCTCGTCACGTCGGCCACGTTCCGGCTGCCCGGGCCGCTGGCGATCACCGTCGCGCAGGCCGACCAGATGAGCGGTGGCCGGGTGGAGCTGGGACTGGGCGCCGGATGGTTCGAGGCGGAGCACACCGCGTACGGCATCCCGTTCCCGCCGGTCGTCGAGCGCTTCGACCGGCTGGAGGAACAGTTGGCCATCGTCACCGGCCTGTGGCAGACCCCGGCCGATGAGCGGTTCACGTTCCAGGGCAAGCACTACACCCTGACCGACTCGCCCGCGCTGCCGAAGCCGGCGCAGGCCGGTGGGCCACCGGTGATCATCGGCGGGCAGGGGCCGAAGCGGACCCCCGCGCTGGCGGCCCGGTACGCCGACGAGTTCAACGTGCCGTTCGGCACACTGGACGAGACCCGCCGGGCGTTCGAGCGGGTCGGGGCGGCCTGCCAGGACTGCGACCGCAGCGCGTCGGGCCGGATCGCCCCGGTACTGTCCGCGGCGCAGACGATCACCGTCGGGCGTACCGAGACCGAGGCGCGTCAGCGGTCGGAGCGGATCGGCCGGACCCCGCCGCTGTCCGGCACCCCCAGCCAGGTGGTCGACCAGATCGGCGCCTTTGCCGAGATCGGCGTCACCCGGCTGTTCCTTCAGATCCTGGACCTCGCCGACCTCGACCACCTGGACGTGATCGCCTCCGAGGTGGCCAGCCAGTTCCCGGACCAGGCGTGACGTCCTCGATCGGGCACGACGTGGTGATCGCGCTGCGCGACTTCGTACAGAACATCGAGGCGGTCGCGCCGGTGCCCGACGGCCCGGCGGTCGCCCACCTCGAGATCAGCGTGGACGGGGAACGGTCGGATCTGCCGCTGAGCGGTTCCGTCGCGGTCTCTCTGATCATGGCTCTGCGGGAGTACCACGATCCGCGCGACAACGGCCGCTGCGAACACTGCGGCGGCAGGCGCCTGGACGCCAACCTGATGTGCGCGGACTGCCAGCGCCCCAACGGCGTCTTCGGCCAGCTCATCATGGAACGGGCGGCACGCCATGCCGCCACCGATCCCGAGATGGACCTGGTCAAGGACCTGAACCCGGACGAGCCGGCGCACTGACCGCTGGCGCCAACGGAAGACCGCGCAATGAGGGCCCGGCGCGCTGGCGTCGGGCCCCACCGCGGCTCCGGCCGGCTCAGCCGCGCTCGGGCACCGCCATCTCGCCGAGCAGCGACCAGTCGTCCTGCGGGACCGTCATGTTGACGATCCGGGGCGTCTCGGCGAGGTGCGGCGGCAGCGTCTCCTGCGCCGTCCTGAAGTGCTCGGACTGGACGTGCGCCGCACCGGCATCGCCATCGCGGAACGCCTCGACCAGCACGTACTCCGTCGGGTCGTCGACGCTGCGCGACCAGTCGAACCACAGGCACCCGGCCTCGCCACGGGTCGCCCGGGTGAACTCGTCGGCGATCTGCGGCCACTGGTCGGCGTGCTCCGGCAGCACCCGGAACTTCGCGGTAATGAAGATCATTTCCGGCCTCCTCAACGCTGAGACGTGCGAGTCCCCCGCGACCTCGCTCGCGGCAATCCTAGGCTCCGCCAAGGCTTCGATCGACCTTGCATCCGGTACCCGGGTACAGGCTTACCGTGAGCACATGACGATGTTCGTGCCGGACGCCTGTACGTTGCCGGTCGCCGAGCGGCCGCCGAGACTGACCGAGTTCGACAGGCTCATGGCCGGCACCCTGCGGCGGGTGGAACGGGCCGATCCGCTGCGGGTACGGGTGACGCTGGCCGGTGGCGACGTGACGGAGACCGCCGCCCGGACGCTGGCCGAGCGGGAGAGCGGGTGCTGCGGGTTCTTCGCGTTCACCATCGCGCGGCGCGGCGACGAGGTGCTGGTCGACATCGGCGTACCGGCGGCCCAGCGCACGGTGGTCGACGGCCTGTACGCGCGGCTGTCCGCCGTACGGGTACGGCGATGAGGGGTGCCCTGCGTACCGGGGAGGTAGCGGCCGCCGCCGGCGTGAACGTCCAGACGCTGCGGTACTACGAGCGGCGTGGACTGCTGCCCCGGCCGGCCCGTACCCCCGGCGGCCATCGCGGGTACCCGTCCCAGGCAGTCGTCCGGATCCGGGTCATCAAGGCGGTACAGCGCCTGGGTTTCACCCTCGACGAGATCACGGATCTCCTGGAGGCGGGCGCGCACGGCCGGCCCGGTCTGCGGGACCGAGCCGTTGCCAAGGTGGCGGAGATCGACGCCCGCATCGCCGCGCTGACGACCGTCAGGAGGTCGCTCGTCGATCTCGTCGAGGCCGGCTGCGACAGCATCACGGCGTGTTCGTGCCGCCCGGTGTGCCCCATCCCACTCGACGGCCGCCTCGACGGCCCCGCGACCCGGGATGCTGACGACTGACGCAGCCCGATGATCCGCCGGGCGGGAGCCCGCGTCGGGCCGAGCCAATGCCGGGCGGGGCTGGGCCGGGCGGGGCTGGCCGCAGCGGCTACGCGACCCGCAGGCTGGGCACGGACGGCATGCGGTGGGTGTCGACGACGGCCCCGGTGACCGCCGGAACGGAGTGGACCGCCGTCGTCATCTCGGCGAGCGTCGCCATCATCCGGTCGAGGTCGTCGGGGGCCATGCGGAACGATCCGCGGCACAGCGGCCGAGCCACAGGGACACCACGACGGCGGAGGGATCCCCGTTCCGGTCGCGGTGAAGGCTGATCCGCATGGTCCGGTCATCGCCCCGCACGTCGGCGAACACGTCGGTCACGCGCGGCATCGGAATCATCTCGCCCACCCATCCAGGATGGACCACGACAACGGCCGGCGGGAAGCCCTAATACATCGACGGCGACCTCGCGCTACGACCGCGCCGGCCCGAGATCCGGCCGCTCACCCGGGCGGCCAATGAGGCCCTGACCCGCGTCCGGCAGCGGCAGCTTGCCCCGGGTCTGGGAGTCGTACGGGGTGTAGACCAGGATGCGGTGCTCGGGCACGCCCGAAACAGCCAGGCTGGTCGCGGTGAACAGCAGATCCCCGACGACCGGGTGCCGGAAAGGCTTCAGCCGGGGGCCGGGGCTGGCCACCTCGTGCCGCTTCCACAGCTCGGCGAAGGCGGCGCTGCGACCGGACAGCCGGGAAATGAACTCGGTCCAGCCGGGCTCGTCGAGGTGCTGCGCGGACGACGCGCGCAGCGTCGCGACCAGGTGCGGCGCCTCGTCGTCGAAGTTGACGAAACGGGTACGCACCTCCGGATCGCAGAAGCAGCACCACAGGACGTTCCGCGCCTCGCACGGCACGGTATGCCAGTCGTGGATCAGGTTGGCATGCGCCCGGTTCCGCGCGATCACGTCGTAGCGGGCGTTGACGACCATGCCCGGGAGGGTGTCGAGCGAGTCGAGGATCTCCACAGTACCTCCGGGGGCACCGCGCCGCGCCCGGAATCCTGGGACAGGGCGGGGACGTCGGCCAGCCGGTACAGGTGGGCACGCTCGACCTCGTCCAGGCGCAGGGTACGGGCCACCGCGTCGAGTACCTGAACGCTGGCGTTGATCGGTCGGCCCTGCTCCAGCCACGTGTACCAGGTGACCCCGACCCCGGCCAGTTGCGCCACCTCCTCGCGGCGCAGGCCGGCGGTCCGGCGGCGGGAACCGGGCGCCAGGCCGACGTCCTGCGGCGTCAGCCGGGCGCGCCGGGCGCGCAGGAAGTCGGTCAGCTCGCTGCGGCGGCGCGGTACCGTGCGGCTCGACGACGGGAGTACCTCGGTCATCTGATCATTCTGCGGCGCCACCGGCGGCCCTGCCACCGACTATCGCCACCACTCATCGGCGCTGCCGCGGCGCCGCCGCTCACCCAGCCTCCGCTTGTCAGCCAGCCACCGCTTGGCGCAGAGCCTCCGCTTTGTCAGCCAGCCGCCGCTTGGCGCAGAGCCTCCGCGGCTCTCGCCAGGCGGTCCGCCCGGACCCCGGCCTCCCGCGCGATGCGCACCGCGTCCCGCAGGTGCGCCACGCCCTCGGCCCGCCGGCCCGCCTCCACCTCTGCCTCGCCGAGCGCGACCAGGCCGCCGTACGTCCACCGGGGGTCGCCGTACGCCTCGCGCAGGTCGAGCGAGATCCGCAGGTGCTCGACCGCCTTCTCCGGCTGCACGTCCTTGACCAGGTAGTAGAAGCCGATGTGCCGGTGCACCTCCGACCGGTCCAGCAGGTCGGCGTGCTCGTCGAGCGCCAGCGCTTCCCGGAAGTACGGCATCGCGGCGTCCCAGTCACCGCGCAGTACCTGGTGAACCAGCCCGATCCCGAACAGCGAGCCCGCCACCCCACCCAGGTCGCCGATCTCGCGGCGGATCTCCAGCGCACGCTGGAACAGCGCTTCCTCGTCGCCGGCGAACGTCGCGTCGATGCCCCGGTCCAGCGCCTGGAAATGCATCAGCATGCCCAACCAGTGCAGCGCCGCCGCCTCGCTGGCCCGGTCGCCGTCGCGGCCGGCCGCGTCGCGCCCCGCCGCCAGTGCCGCCTCGGCGTCGGCAAAGTCCCCGGTCCGGAACGCCGCCTCGGTGAGCGCCTCCCAGCCGTCCGCCAACAGGTCCGTCGCCGCTCGATCATCTACCATGGTCGGACCGTACCGTCCCGGCCGATCCTGCCGCCGCCCCGAAAGCCGGGTGACTTGTGCCCCAAACGAAAGACGCCGCCCCGAGGCGGCATCTTCGCACATCAGACCGGGTTGGTGGGCACGGCTGGGTTCGAACCAGCGACCCCTCGCTTGTAAGGCGAGTGCTCTTCCGCTGAGCTACGCGCCCCGGGGAACCTCGCAGAGTCTACAGGGTTCCGCCCCGGCGCCTACGCCAGCAGCGAGAGCGCCTTGCGCCAGGCATCTTGATCGCGGGCCTGGCCCGGCTGGTTCATCTCCGCGAACTGGATCACGCCCTCCCGGTCCACCAGGAACGTACCCCGGTTGGCGAAGCCGCGCTCCTCGTTGAACACCCCGTACGCCTGCGCCACCGCACCGTGTGGCCAGAAGTCCGCGAGCATCGGGAAGTCGTACCCTTCCCGGTCCGCCCAGACCTTGTGCGCGTACGGCGAGTCCACGCTGACCGTCAGCACCTGCACGTCCTCGTTGACGAAGTCGCCCAGGTTGTCCCGCATCTGGCACAGCTCACCCTGGCAGGTGCCCGTGAACGCGAGCGGGTAGAAGATCACCAGCACGTTGCGCTTCCCGCGGAAGTCCGACAGCCGAACCTCCTGGTTGTTCTGATCCTTGAGCAGGAAGTCCGGCGCTACCGTGCCCACCTCGATCGGCATACCAGCTCCTTCATAAGCATTTCGGATTCAGACGTGAGGCATTTTCGGATTCAGATCACAATGAATCGCAGCGCGCCTGTCGACAGGCGCGCCCCGATGCTGGGGTGGGGGTCTCAGCGCTTGGAACGGGCCGCCCGAGGTGCCACCAGCCGCGCGCCGCTCCAGTCCTTGCCCGCACTGATGATCGATGTTTGCTGGAGTCCGGCCGTCGGCGCGGACTCCGTGATCTCGCTGGGCTCGACGTGCCCCGGCCTTCCGGCCTTCGGGGTCAGCAGCCATACGGCTCCATTGTCGGCCAGCGGAGCGATCGCGTCGACGAGCGTGTCGACGAGGTCCCCGTCGCCATCGCGCCACCAGAGCAGCACGATGTCGACCACCTCGTCCGTATCTTCGTCGACCAGCTCGCCGCAGCGGTCGATCAGGGCGTCGCGGAGATCTTCGTCGACGTCATCGTCGTACCCCATCTCCATAACGACCATCCCCGGCTCGATCCCGAACCGGTCCGCCAGGCTCCGTACGCCGTCGGCGGCCTGACCAGCGGTCGCGCTCACTGTCGCGTGCCTCCTTTAGTTCATCTCAGGCGTCTGGCTAAACGCCGATAGCGGGTAGTCCACATTCTCGGAGCGCCCCGCGCAAGTGGCGCACCGTACCCAACGCAAAAGATACGGCCTAACCGGCGAGGAGGCAGCTCGCCCCCTCGATGATGGACTCTTCCCCGACCAGGACATATGCCGCGGCTGGGCCGAGTGGGACGAAGGAATCGACCGAGGCTACCCGGAGGGCGGCTCCCACATACCCCCGGTCCACCAGTGCGGCGACGACGCCCTCGCCCACGCCGCCGGAGCGCCTGGTCTCGTCCACGATCAGGACCCGGCCCGTCGCCGCGGCCTCCCGGACGATGTCGGCCACCGGCAGCGGGCACAGCCAGCGAAGATCAACCACGCGGCTGCCGATGCCCTGGGCGGCGAGGCTGGCGGCGGCCCGCAGCGACATCCGCACGCCGTTGCCGAAGGTCACGATCGTGAGGTCCTCCCCCGAGCCGACCACATCGACCCGGGCGCGCCCGATCGGTACGTGCTCCGCGGCCCAGTCGCCCGGCGCCGGGTAGCGGGCCGCCCACTGGCCGTCACCGTCGGTGTGCAGGTCACGGGTGTGGTAGAGGGCGATCGGCTCCAGAACGGCGCAGACGCTGCCGTCGACCAGCGCCGCGGCCAGGCAGGTCCGCAGCATCGCGGCGGCGTCGTCCGGGCGCGCCGGGCAGGCCAGCACGAGGCCGGGAATGTCCCGCAGGGCCGCGACCGCGTTGTCGTTGTGGAAATGGCCGCCGAACCCTTCCTGGTACGCGAGGCCGGCGATGCGCAGGACCAGCGGGTTGCGGTACGCCCCGGCGGAGAAGAACGACATCGTGGCCGCCTCGCCGCGCAGTTGGTCCTCGGCGTTGTGCAGGTACGCCAGGTACTGGATCTCCGGTATCGGCAGCAACCCGGCCAGCCCGGCACCCAGCCCGAGCCCCAGGATCGAGGTCTCGTCGAGCAGCGTGTCGAAGACCCGACCGGCTCCGAACCTGTCGCGCAGGCCCTTCGTCACGCCGTACACGCCGCCCTTGACCGCCACGTCTTCGCCGAAGACCAGCGCCTGCGGCCAGCTGACCAGCGCGTCCGTGAGCGTCGCGTTGATCGCCTGGGCCAGGGTGAGCGGGCCGAGGTCCTCCGGGAGCCGGCCGGTGAACGCGGAGGCCCGGCTGGAGGACGCACCGTCGGCGGCGCTGGTCGCGGCGTCCGCCACGGCCTGGGCCACCCGGGCCGGCCGGCGGGGGGCCAGCGGGGCGACGATCTCCGTGGCGCTGGCCAGCTTCGGTTCGTCGAGTACCTCCTCGGCCGTCTTGCGGATCTGCCAGCCGACCTCGTCGTATCGGGCCAGGATCTCGGCCGGGGTGGCGATGCCGGCCTCCACGAGCAGCCTCGCGGTCGCCACCAGCGGGTCCCGTTCCAGGTCGCGGGCCAGTTCGGCGGGCATCCGGTAGCCCATCTCGGCGTCCGCGCCGGCGTGCCCCATCAGCCGTACGGTCGACAGGTGCAGGATCGCCGGCCGGCGCTGCCGGCGTACCCACGACACCGCTTCCAGCGCCGTGTCGTACGCGGCCGGAAGGTCGCAGCCGTCCGCCGCCAGGTACCGCAGCCCGGGCCGGGCCGAGAGCGCGGCTGCCACCCAGCCGTTCGGCGACCGGACCGAAACCCCCAGCCGGTTGTCCTCGCACACGAACAGCACGGGCAGGCGCAGGCCGACGTGCTCGCACCAGCCGGCGGTGTTGAACGCGGCGGTGGCGCTGGCGTGGTTGATGGACGCGTCGCCGAACGAGCAGACCGCGACCGCGTCGCCCGGCCAGGGCGGCTCGATGCTCAGCCGGCGGGCCCGCTCGATGGCGAAGCCGAGGCCGATGGCCCGGGGCAGGTGCGAGGCGATGGTCGAGGTGGTCGGGATGATGTCCAGCGCGGCGTTGCCGAAGACCTTGTGCCGGCCGCCGGCGATCGGTTCGCTGGCCGAGGCGATCAGGCCGCGCAGCACGTCGCGGGTGGGGTCGGAACCGGGTACCTGGGCGGCCCGGGCGGCGTAGAACCCGCCGGAGCGGTAGTGCAGCAGGGCCGGGTCGGTCGGGCGCAGGGCGGCCGCGACGGCGGCGTTGCCCTCGTGACCCGCCGAGCCGATCGTGTAGTACCCCTCGCCGAAGCCGCGCAGCCAGCGGGCGGCGAGGTCCAGGTGCCGGCTGGCCAGTTGGGCGTCGAACAGCCGCGACGCCTGGGCACCGGTCAGCCGGGTACCGTCGCGGACCGGCTCGTCCGGGTCGCGCTCCCGCTCCGGCGTGGCCAGCTCGCCGAGGACGGTACGGAACCGCTCGTCGAGTTCCTGAGGAGAGGTCACGCTCGACAGCATTACCGACGCCGGGCGCGAATTGCCACTCAGGCGTGACATCGTCACGGCGAGTCGTGCGAGAAGTGCCGAGACTGCCCAGTTCGGCGCCGGTGAGGCCGGATCCGTCAGCGGTACGCCAGGCTTGACTTAACCGAGGTAAGCGCGCAGCATCCCGTGGGAGCGCTTCCATCGATGATCGCCTCAACGTGTCCCGATAGAGGAGATTCGATGAAACATCGCATTGCCCTGCTCGCGGCCGGCGGAGCGGGGGTACTGGTCGCCGCTACCTTCGCCGCGGTGAGCCTGCCGGCCGCGGCCGCCACCACCGGCTGTTCGGTGAACTACGCCGTACAGAACCAGTGGCCGGGCGGCTTCGGCGCCAACATCACCGTCACCAACCTCGGCTCGCCCCTCACCAGTTGGACGCTGCGGTTCACGTTCCCCGCGGCCGGACAGTCCGTGACCCAGGGCTGGAACGCCACGTTCACGCAGAGTGGTTCGCAGGTGACCGCGGCCAGCCTGAGCTACAACGGCTCCATCGCCACCGGCGGGAACACCCAGATGGGCTTCAACGGCGCCTGGTCGGGGAGCAACCCGGTACCCACGTCGTTCACCCTCAACGGGGTGACCTGCAACGGCGGGGTCAGCACCAGCAGTCCCACCGGGACCCCCAGCCCGACCCGCAGCGCCAGCCCGACCCCCAGCCCCACCCGCAGCACCAGCCCGACCCCCAGCCGCACCCCCACCGGGCCGCCCGTCAGCACCCCGCCACCCGGTAGCGCTCCCGCGCTGCACGTGTCCGGCAACAAGCTGGTGACCTCGACCGGAGCCACCTACCGGCTGCTCGGCGTGAACCGCTCCGGCGGCGAGTTCGCCTGCATCCAGGGCCAGGGCATGTGGAACGGCCCGATGGACCAGACCTCGGTCACCGCGATCCGGTCCTGGAAGGTCCGGGCGGTGCGGGTACCGCTGAACGAGGAGTGCTGGGTGGGTACGTCTGACGTACCGACCGGGGGCACCACCGGCTCGGCGTACCAGCAGGCCGTCAAGGACTACGTGAGCATCCTGCTGTCCAACGGGATCACCCCGATCCTGGAGATGCACTGGAACTACGGTCAGTACACCGGCCCGTCGGCCGGCTGCTCGGACGTCAAGGCGACCTGCCAGAAGCCGATGCCCGACGCGCAGTACGCGCCGCAGTTCTGGACCGGCGTGGCCAACGCGTTCAAGGACAACCGGGTGGTCTTCGACCTGTTCAACGAGCCGTACCCGGAGCGGGCCAGCGGCAGCAGCGAGACCGCCGGCTGGGTGTGCTGGCGCGACGGCGGCACCTGCCCCGGCATCACCTACCAGGTGGCCGGCTTCCAGACCCTGCTCAACTCGGTACGGGCGACCGGAAACACCAACGTGGTACTGCTCGGCGGCCTGGCGTACTCCAACGACCTGACCCAGTGGCTGCAGTACAAGCCCACGGACTCGACCGGCAACCTGGCCGCGTTCGCGCACATCTACAACTTCAACACCTGCGCCAACACCTCCTGCTACGACAGCCAACTCGCCCCGGTGGCGGCGCAGGTGCCGCTGACCCTGTCGGAGATCGGCGAGAACGACTGCTCGCACGGGTTCGTCGACACCCTGATGAACTGGGCCGACTCGCACAGCGTCGGGTACCTCGGCTGGACCTGGAACAACTGGGACTGCTCGTCCGGGCCGTCCCTGATCACCGACTGGGACGGCACCCCGACCGCGTACGGCCAGGGCCTGCACGACCATCTCGCGGCGGTGAGCAACTGACCGTCCCGGTGTGACCTCGCGGCCGGTCCTCCGGGGCCGGCCGCGGGCGCCCCAGACCGGGTCAGCCCGGCAGGAACGAGAGGCGGACCTCGCGACTCGGGTTGTCGCCGTTCGGGTCGACCAGGCAGATCGACTGCCAGGTACCCAGCGCCAGCCGGCCCCCGAGCACCGGCACCGTCGCGTACGGCGCGATGAACGCCGGCAGCACGTGATCCCGCCCATGCCCCGGCGACCCGTGCCGGTGCCGCCACCGGTCGTCGCGCGGCAGCAGGTCGTCCAGCGCCCGGAGCAGGTCCTCGTCCGACCCGGAGCCGGTCTCGATCAACGCGACCCCGGCCGTGGCGTGCGGCACGAACACGTGCAGCAGCCCGTCGCCCTGCCCGTTGACGAAGTCGGACGCCTCGGCGGTAATGTCGCGGACCGCCGGCCGGTTCCCGGTCCGGACGGTGATCACTTCGGAGCGCATGAGACGAAGGTTACCGCCGGGTATGTGTCGCGTGTGACAGTTGTGCCCCTTGCAACGTGACGGCGGTGCCCCCAGGCGGGCAGGATTACACCTGAGGGAACATTAACCACTTCGAGAAGGAACGCCTGTGGCCACGGAACGCAAGCGCCCGGTCATCAGCGACGGCCTACCCAGCCAGCTGCCTGACATCGACCCGGAGGAAACCACCGAGTGGGTCGAGTCGCTCGACGGCGTGATCGACGAGCGCGGGGCCAAGCGCGCCCGGTACATCATGCTGCGGCTCCTCGAACGCGCGCGGGAGCGCCACATCGGCGTGCCACCGCTGACCACCACCGACTACATCAACACCATCCCGCCGGAGCGGGAGCCCTGGTTCCCCGGCGACGAGCACGTCGAGCGGCGCATCCGGGCCTACATCCGGTGGAACGCGGCGATGCTCGTGCACCGGGCGCAGCGGCCGGGAATCGGCGTGGGCGGCCACATCTCCACGTACGCGTCGTCGGCCAGCCTGTACGAGGTCGGTTTCAACCACTTCTTCCGCGGCAAGAGCCACCCGGGCGGCGGCGACCAGCTCTTCTTCCAGGGCCACGGCTCCCCCGGCATGTATGCCCGCGCGTTCCTCGAGGGGCGCCTGAGCGAGCAGCAGCTCGACGGGTTCCGCCAGGAGTTGTCGCACGTGGGGGGCGGGCTTCCGTCGTACCCGCACCCGCGCCTTATGCCGGATTTCTGGGAATTTCCGACGGTATCGATGGGGCTCGGCGCGATCAACGCGATCTACCAGGCCCGGTTCAACCGGTACCTGCACAACCGCGGCATCAAGGACACCTCGCAGCAGCACGTGTGGGCGTTCCTCGGCGACGGCGAGATGGACGAGCCCGAGTCGCTCGGCGCGATCGGCCTGGCCGCCCGCGAGGAGTTGGACAACCTCACCTTCGTGATCAACTGCAACCTCCAGCGCCTGGACGGCCCGGTACGCGGCAACGGGAAGATCATCCAGCAGTTGGAGGCGTTCTTCCGGGGCGCCGGCTGGAACGTCATCAAGGTGGTCTGGGGCCGCGAGTGGGACCCGCTGCTCGCCGCCGACACCGATGGCGCGCTGGTCAACCTGATGAACGTGACGCCCGACGGCGACTACCAGACGTACAAGGCGGAGTCCGGCGCGTACGTACGGGAGCACTTCTTCGGCCGCGACCCGCGCACCCGCAAGATGGTCGAGCAGTACAGCGACGACGAGATCTGGAACCTCAAGCGGGGCGGGCACGACTACCGCAAGCTCTACGCGGCGTACAAGGCCGCCACCGAGCACACCGGGCAGCCGACGGTGATCCTGGCCAAGACCGTCAAGGGCTGGACGCTCGGCTCACACTTCGAGGGTCGCAACGCCACCCACCAGATGAAGAAGCTGACCCTGGAGGACCTCAAGGGCTTCCGGGACCGGCTGTACCTGGACATCCCGGACTCGGCGCTGGAGGAGAACCCGTACCTGCCGCCGTACTTCCACCCCGGTGAGAAGTCCGACGAGATCCAGTACCTGCACGAACGGCGCACCGCGCTCGGCGGGTACCTGCCGACCCGGCGTACCACCACCACCCCGCTGAACCTGCCGGCGAAGACCGCCTACGCCGACGTCAAGCGGGGCTCCGGCAAGCAGAAGATCGCCACCACGATGGCCTTCGTCCGGCTGCTCAAGGACCTGATGAAGGACAAGGAGTTCGGCAAGCGCTGGGTGCCGATCATCCCGGACGAGGCGCGCACCTTCGGCATGGACTCGCTGTTCCCGACCGCGAAGATCTACTCGCCGCACGGGCAGAACTACACCCCGGTCGACCGGGAGCTGTTCCTGTCCTACAAGGAGGCGGTCGGCGGGCAGATCCTGCACGAGGGCATCAACGAGGCCGGGTCGGTCGCGTCGTTCACGGCCGCCGGCACGTCGTACGCGACGCACGGCGAGCCCATGATCCCGCTGTACATCTTCTACTCGATGTTCGGCTTCCAGCGCACTGCGGACGGGCTGTGGGCCGCGGCCGACCAGATGAGCCGGGGCTTCCTGCTCGGCGCGACGGCCGGGCGCACCACACTCAACGGTGAGGGCCTCCAGCACGAGGACGGGCACTCGCTGCTGATCGCGGCGACCAACCCCGCCGTGGTGTCCTACGACCCGGCGTACGCGTTCGAGATCGCGTACATCGTGGAGGACGGCCTGCGCCGCATGTATGGCGAGAACCCGGAGGACATCTACTACTACCTGACCGTCTACAACGAGCCGATCGTGCAGCCGGCCGAGCCCGCCGACGTCGACGTGCCCGGACTGCTGCGCGGCCTGTACCGGTACTCGCCCGCGCGGGGCGCCGGCGACAACGCGCCCCGGGCGCAGATCCTGGCCTCCGGTACCGGCATGGGCTGGGCGCTGCGGGCTCAGGAGCTGCTGGCCCAGGACTGGGGCGTATCGGCCGACGTCTGGTCGGCGACGTCCTGGATCGAGCTGCGCCGCGACGCGGAGCGGGCGGAGGAGCACAACTTCCTGCACCCGGGCGAGGATCCGCAGGTGCCGTACGTGACCTCCGTGCTCGCGGACGCCCCGGGGCCGGTGGTCGCGGTGTCCGACTTCATGCGGGCGGTACCCGACCTGATCGCGCGCTGGGTCCCGGGGGACTACACGTCACTGGGTACCGACGGCTTCGGCCTGTCCGACACCCGGCACGCGCTGCGGCGGCACTTCCACGTGGACGCCGAGTCCATCGTGGTGGCCACGCTGCGGCAGCTGGCCAAGCGCGGTGAGGTGGCGCCGAACGTACCGGCGGACGCGGCCGCCAAGTACGCGATCGACGACGTGAACGCTGCCCCGGTCGGTGAGACCGGCGGCGACTCCTGACGCGTCGACACCGTGACGTCCAAGCGGTGAGCCCTCCCACCCGGGAGGCTCACCGCTGACGTCGCTCCGGGCGCGAGCCGCCCTTAGCCGGTCAGCTCTCCCTCTTTGACCGCCGCCAGGAACTCGACCCACTCCTCTCGCGAGAATCTCAGCTCGACAGCCGGGTCGTCCGAGCTACGGACGTAAATCTCCGCACGCGTGATCGCGACCTCGACACAGCTCCCCGACTCGCAACGACTGCTCCGGCGCCAGAACCGCTCGTCATCTGCGATCGACATTGGCACTCCTCTCCCTTACCCCGTCGCGATGCCCCTCACCACGATACGAACGGGGCGGCTGGATCGGAATAGCGCAGCGGATCGAGGACGGCTCATCCGGTGTTTGAGAGGATTCACTCGAATTCATCCGGGGACCGCGACGGCGGCGACGGTGGGCCGCCGGATGATTTGCCAACGGCGCCGGAGATCCACTGGGGACCGACGGCGCCGCCGCTATCGGTGCAACGTTATCTGAGATTACCCTGGCGAATGCCCTCAATAAAGGCATTCCATTCAGATCGACCGAACCGTAGCACCGGTCCGGCCGAGTTCTTCGAGTCGCGCACGAGGACGCCGTTGTCGATCACGGCAACCTCCAGGCATGCGCCAGAATCGCAGCGACTGCTTCTACGCCACTCGAGTTCTGGCCGTTGGTCCAACACGCTGACCTAGCCCCTTTCGTGAATTGTCCGCGACGCGAACGGGACGGTTGGTTCGTATTTGTGCATGAAGTGCCCCCTTTATGTGAACGATTGCCTGAGGATCGACAGAATCAGGAGACTTCCCGCCGTCAGCCCGACGGAGCCCCCTTGGCGAGCATTCGCCGCGCGCTCGCCTCGATGAGCTCGGCGGACTCCGCATCGGAGTACGCGCGGGACCAGAGTTCCTCGAATATGGCCCTGTGCCGGTTGACAGTCGTCGGGAGATGGCTCATTTCGTCGGAGTCGAACGACGACTCGCGATACAGCGCTGAATTGCCCTCGCTGTCCAGGTCCAGAATCATAAACGGGCCGAGCAGTGCCAGCGTTGGCGCCGCGGCCAGGGGAACGACTCTGACCAGCGCCGATGTCTCGCGGACGATGTCCAGCAGGACTTTTAACTGCTCGCCCATCACCCTGGGACCGCCGATCTCACGCGCCAGGGCCGTTTCGTCCAGCAGAAACAGGTATTCGGGCGGCTCCGGCCGATCGAGCACACTTTCTCGTCGGCGCATCCGGATGTCGATTCGTGCCCGTATCGTCTCGGAGCTGAGGTTCTGACGAAGACTCTCGAAAACGGCTCGGGCATATGCCTCGGTCTGAAGGACTCCCGGTATCAGCACGAGGCTGAAATGCCGGATGGCGACGGCCTCGGCCTCGTACTGAAGAAGCTGCTGCGTAGGTGTGGTCAGGTGCTGCCGGAAGGCGGAGCCGGCGGTGCGGCGCTCGCTGCGTGCCGCTCGCGCGTCGTCGAGCAGTTGTTTCACTTCGCCGGGCTCGTTCACGTCGAGGTAGTCGAGCAGGGCACGCAAGTCGCTCACCGAAACACTGACCTCGCCCTTTTCGATCCGCATCACCTTCGAGAGGCTCCACTCCATCTCGTCGGCGACCTGGCCCTGAGTCAGACCTTTGGCGTCCCTTGCCCTGCGTAGCGCCATCCAAACGCGCCGACGTGCCACCGCCGGTTGTTCACCCGTGGCCATCGGACCTCCCCGGCAAGACGGAGGATGGCAGACCGATCCGGCCGCTACCTGCCATATGGCGAACGGAGATCTGCCTAACAGACGGCCGTCATCCTATCCTTCGTACCGCCATCGGTGTAGCCCGATGCGGTAACGACAGAGGCTCGCCCCCGTGAAGCCGTTTGGCACCATGGCACCGTGGCCGACTGGGTCGAGTTCAGGCGAGGCGACGCGTACGTGGTGGTTGCCATGGTGCGCGCCGTCGCCGAAACCGCCGACCCCGGCGAGTACGGCGACGGAGTCGAGGTGGTCATCGAGGCGCCCAGACGCGGCCGGCTCGCCGGCCTCTTCGGGGATCATGAGCCCGACCAGGCGCGGATCGTCGTCACCGGGGCCGGCGGCGAGGTCGGGTACCCCTTCTCGATCCAACTCGTCACCGATGACGGCGCGAAAGCCGCGCGGAGACTGCCCAGGGCGAGCGGCTGGACCCGCAGCAACTGCGCCGGCCTCGCCTTCCTCATGCAGAAGGGCGGCCCGGACGACGCGCCGGACTGGTTCGGGCTGGTACGCGGGGCGCTCGACGCCCTGTCCACGCTACGGCCGGACGCCGGCGACGACGGCTGGAAGGTCCGCGTCGACCGGACCATCGACCGCCGCGACCCGCCCCGCTGAACTGCCCGGCCCCGGGAGCCGCAGCCTCGACCTACCAGCGGAGACGAAGGGCCACGGCGTGCCACCGTGGCCCGGGGTCGTGGCCGGCCGCCCCGTGAGGACGGCCGGCACCATGAACGTTCTAGCTGTGGCCGGAGATCGCGTGCGGCCGGTACGGCTCCTCCAGCCGGGCCATCTCGTCGTCGGAGAGCGTGACGTCCACCGACGCGATCGCGTCCTCCAGGTGTGACAGCTTCGTCGCGCCCACGATCGGTGCGCTCACCCCCGGCCGGCGCAGCAGCCACGCCATCGCCACCTGCGCTGCCGGCACACCCTTCTCCTTGGCCACCTCGACCGCCCGGTCCACCACGTCGAAGTCCGCGTCCACATAGAGCGAATCGCCGAACGAGTCGGTGTTGGCCCGGGTGGTCAGCCGCTGGCCGTCCCGCGTGCGGTTGCCGGCCAGCCAGCCACGTGCCAGCGGGCTCCACGGGATGCAGCCCACACCCATGTCCAGGCACTGCGGGATCATTTCCCGCTCCTCTTCCCGGTACATCAGGTTGTAGTGGTTCTGCATGGACACGAACGGGGTCTTCGCCACCCGCTGCGCCTTGGCGAACTGCCACGCGAACATGCTCGACGCCCCGAGGTAGCGGGCCTTGCCGGCGCGTACCACGTCGTGCAGGGCGTCCATGGTCTCCTCGATGGGGGTGTTCGGGTCCCACCGGTGGATCTGGTACAGGTCGACGTAGTCGGTGCCGAGCCGGCGCAGCGAGTTGTCGATGCCGGCCAGGATGTGCTTGCGCGACAGGCCCCGGTCGTTGGGGCCCGGGCCCATCTCGCCGTGCACCTTGGTGGCCAGCACGTACTCCTCGCGCCGGGAGAAGGTGCGGGCCAACAGCCGACCGGTGATCTGCTCGCTGGAACCGTGCGAGTAGACGTCCGCTGTGTCGAAGAAGTTGATGCCAGCCTCAGCCGCCCGCCGGACGAACGGCTCGGCCGCCGGCTCGTCCAGCGCCCACGGTCGCAGCGCTGGGTCGCCGTAGCTCATCATGCCCAGACAGATCCGCGACACCTGCATTCCGGTGCCGCCCAGCCTCGTGTACTCCATGGTGACCATTCTGCCCGGCGCCAGGGCCGCCCGCCTTCTGGGCGGCCCGGTCAAGCGCCCGGCACCCTAACCGGCACCGCCGGGCGCCAGGGCCGCCCGCCTTCTGGGCGGCACACCAGCCCGTTCTGCCGGGTCCCCAGACGGGGCGCCTTTCAGTAGAGTGCGAATCAATCTCACATCTGGAGGAGTCGATGTTTCCGAAGGGCTTCAGGTGGGGCACCTCGACCGCGGCGTACCAGATCGAAGGCGCTGTCAACGAGGGCGGACGCGGCCTCTCGATCTGGGACACGTTCAGCCATGAGCCGGGCCGCATCACCGACGGCGGCACCGGGGACGTGGCCTGTGATCACTATCACCGGTACCGCGAGGACGTCGACCTGCTCGCCGGCCTGGGCGTCGACGCGTACCGGTTCTCCATCGCCTGGCCGCGCGTCCAGCCCGACGGCACCGGCCCGGCCAACCCGGACGGCGTCGCGTTCTACGACCGGCTGGTCGACGCGCTGCTGGAGCGGGGCATCGACCCGGTCGCCACGCTCTTCCACTGGGACCTGCCACAGGCGCTGCAGGACCAGGGTGGCTGGTTCAACCGCGAGACGGCGTACCGGTTCGGCGAGTACGCGGACCACGTCGGTGCCGCCCTCGGCGACCGGGTACGGCTGTGGATCACGCTCAACGAGCCGTTCGTGCACACGGTCTTCGGCCACGGATTCGGCTTCCACGCACCCGGTGAGGCCCGGATGCTCGGGGCGCTGCCGACCGCGCACCACCAACTGCTCGGGCACGGGCTCGCGGTGGCCGCGCTGCGTACCCGCTCGGCGTCCCCGATCACGATCGCCAACAACCACTCCCCGGTACGGGTGGTCGGCGACTCGGACGCCGACCGGGCGGCCGCGGCGGCCTACGACGCGCTGCACAACCGGCTGTTCGTGGAGCCGCTGCTGGGCCTGGGGTACCCGGAGGGATTCGAGCTCCCGGTCCGCGACGGCGACCTGGAGATCATCGCGGCACCGATCGACGCGCTCGGGGTCAACTACTACAACCCGACCGGGATCAGCGCGCCGTCCATGGACGAGTTGCCCTTCGACATGGTGATGCTCGACGGGTACCCGATGACGGACTTCGGCTGGCCGGTGGTGCCGGAGGGCCTCACCGAACTGCTGAGCGATCTGCACGCCCGCTACGGCCGGCCGATGTACGTGACCGAGAGCGGCTGCGCGTACGAGCAGTGGCCCGACGATCCCGACCGGATCGCGTACCTGTCCGGGCACGTCGAGGCGGTACGCGCCGCGATCGCGAAGGGCGCTGACGTGCGCGGGTACTTCGTCTGGTCCATCATGGACAACTTCGAATGGACGGAGGGCTACACCAAGCGGTTCGGCCTGGTACACGTGGACTTCGACACGCGGGTGCGCACGCCGAGGGCGTCCTACCGCTGGTACCGGGACTTCATCGCGGGCACCCGGTGACCGCACCGGCGCCGTCGCCCGTCCCGGAGCCGGTGCCGGAGCCGGGGTCGGGGCCGGGGCCGGGGCCGCTGCCAGTGCGGGGGCCGGGGGCGCTGGCCGAGCCGACCGTCCGGGTACGGCCGCGCTGGGTGGCCCTGCTCGTGGTCGCCAACCTGGCGGTGTGGATGGGGTTCTTCACGCCGATCCAGGTACTGCTGCCCCAGCAGATCGAGCTGATCGACCCGGCGCACAAGGAGACCATGCTCGCCTGGGTCACCGGCCTCGGTGCGCTGGCGGCGGTGGTCGCCAACCCGCTGGCCGGCGCGCTGTCCGACCGGACGGCCGGGCGGTTCGGTCGCCGGCACCCATGGACCCTCGGTAGCGGCCTGCTCGGCGCGGCCTCCCTGGTGCTGCTGGCCACCCAGCACACCATCGCCGGAGTGGCGCTGGGTTGGGTCGCCGCGCAGGTGTGCTTCAACGCGATGCTGGCCTCGCTGACCGCCGCGATGCCGGACCGGGTACCGGTGGAGCAGCGTGGCGCGGTGTCCGGCTGGATCGGCATTCCGCAGGTACTCGGCGTCGTCCTGGGTACCGCGCTGGTGACCGTGGTGGTGCACGGCAACGCGGCTGGCTACGTCGCGGTGGCGATCGTGGTCGCGGTGCTCACCGTGCCGTTCCCGTTGTCCACCGCGGATGATCGGCTGGACGTGGCGGACCGGCCCCGCCTGAGCCTGCGCAGGTTCTGGATCAGCCCGCGTGAGCATCCGGACTTCGCCTGGGCGTTCGGCACCCGGTTCCTGGTCCAGCTCGGCAACGCGCTCGGCACCCTGTACCTGCTGTACTTCCTGACCGACCGGGTGCACTATCCGCAGCCGGAGAACGGTCTGCTGATCCTCATCCTGATCTACACGGCCGCGCTGATCGCGACCACGGTACTGGCCGGCCGGCACTCGGACCGCACCGGCCGGCGGAAGCCTCTGGTGATCGTCTCCGGCCTCGTGATGACGGTCGCCGCCGTGCTGCTGGCCGTGGCGGCGACCTGGCCGGCGGTGATGCTCGCGGCGGCGATCCTGGGTGCCGGGTACGGCATCTACCTCGCGGTGGACGCCGCGCTGATCACGCAGGTACTGCCGGCGGTCGGCGACCGGGCCAAGGATCTGGGCGTGGTGAACATCGCCAACTCGGCCCCGCAGGTCATGGCTCCCGCCCTGGCCGCCCCGATCGTGCACTCGCTGGGCGGCTACCCCGCGCTGTACCTGCTGACCGCCGTGGTCACGCTGCTCGGTGGGGTCTTCGTGTACCGGATCCGGTCGGTCGCCTGAGCCGCCGGCCGACCTCGGATGCGGGACAGTCCGGTTCGAGCCGCGTCGATATACTCCCGGGACATGGGCAGGCGAGCAGCGCGGGAAGAGGCCACCGATCGGCGCCGCACCGGCCTGCGCGGCATGCCGGACGGCATGCCCTTCCCGGTACCCCCGGCGCGGAGCCGGTTGGCACTCTTCCGCAACACCGAACCGCCCCGGTCCCGCTGGGAACGGGCCTGGAGCGGCCGCACGGTCGGCGCGGCTCTGGCACTGCTCGGACTCGTGCCGACGGCCGCCGTGCTGGCGCTCCTGTTCGGCGGAGGCGCCACCGACCTGCGGCCGCTGCCGGCCGTGGCGATGCTCGCCACCGGCGGCGTACTGGCCACGGTCGGCATGTTCTCCCGCCGGCCGCGGCTGCGGGCACGGCTCATGGTGTCCGCAGCCGCGTGCCTGGGCGGGTCGTGCGTGGTGATGGAGATACTCGGCGCGCTGTTCTACAACTGACCGAGTTCTACGACTGACCGGGCGACACCCGGCCAGTGGGCGCTCTCAGTAGCTGGTCCAGGGGGCGTTCCAGTCGCCGAGGCCGTCGGAGACCGGCAGCGGCTTGGGGCTGTTCGTCACCTGGACCACGTCGCCGATCATGAAGTTGTCGTACACCCACTGGGCGTCGGCGATGCTCAGGTTGATACAGCCGTGCGAGCTGTTGCGCTTCCCGTGGTCGGCCATGTTCCACGGGGCGGCGTGCAGGAATTCGCCGGAGTAGGAGATCCGGGTGCACAGCGTGACGTTCTCGTCGTAGAAGTTCGGGTCGCTCTTGTTGGTGATCCCGTAGCTGGCGGAGTCCATCTCCACGTTCTGCGCCTTGTTGAGCACGACGTGCACGCCGTTCTGCGTCCAGAAGTGGATCTGGTGGCCGTCGGCGGCCTTGGTGTAGCCGCCCTTGCCCATGCTGCAGGCCATGTTCCGCACCAGCGCGCCGTCGATGTAGACCTTGGTGTAGTGCGCGTTGTTGTCCGCGACGGCCACCAGCGACCGGCCGATCGAGAAGTTGGTGCTCGCGTTGGAGGCGCCGTAGAGCCCGCCGCCGAAGTCGACCCCGACCGCGTTGACGGTCACGTTGACCTTGGTGCCCTTCGCCCAGTACTTCTCCGGGCGCCAGTGCACGGTCTGCTTGTCCAGCCAGTAGAACTTGCCCTCGACGGCCGGCGTGGCCTCGACCACGATCGCCTTCTCGGCGGCGGCCTTGTTCGTGATCGCCTTGCTGAAGTGCAGCGCGACGATCTGACCGACGCCGTAGGTACCGCCGGTCTTGAGGGACGTCAGCGCGTTGGCCTGGAACACGACGCTGACCGTCTTGGTCGGCTTCATCGTGGTGAAGTTGCTGGTCTTCTGCACCGGTGAACCCAGGCTGTCGACGAGCGCCGCGGTGACCGTGTAGGTCGCTCCGTAACCGAGCGCACCGGTCGAGCGCCAGGTCTTGCCGTCCGCGTCCATCGTGCCGTCCAGCGGCTTGCCGCCCGCGGTGACGCTGACCGACTGGAGCTTGCCGCCGCTGGCCGAGACCACGACCTGCTCCGATGGGGACACGTTGGCGGTGTCCGCCGCCGGGGAGACGGTCAGGACGATCGGGGCCGCGGACGGCTTCGTCCACACCGCGTCCGTACTCGCGCCGGCCGCGGCGCTGCAACCCGCGACCGCCGTTCCGGCCGCAACTCCGACGATGCCGGCGAACATTCCTCGCCGACTTACCGTGCGCCGACCTAGCCCGCGCCGACCAGCCATTGGCCCTGCCCTTCCCCGTATACGGGTCCGCCTTCAGCGCGGTAGAGGACGCCGCCCACCCACCCCGGGGGGCAGCGCGCGATGAAGGGACCGAGTTCGGAGTGCAACGGTACTGTGTGGGAGCAACCCCCGAAACCCTGTGCCGGCCGATCTCTGGCGGACCGTAGGGTAGATGGCGTGACAGTACGAGTTCGTTTTGCCCCCTCTCCGACTGGAATGTTCCACGTCGGCGGAGCCCGGTCCGCGCTCCAGAACTGGATCTTCGCCAAGCAGCATCGGGGCGCGTTCGTGCTGCGCATCGAGGACACCGACGCGGCCCGCAACCGGCCCGAGTGGACCGAGGGCATCCTGTCCGCCCTGGACTGGATCGGAATCACCCGTGGTACGTATGAAGGTCCGTACTTTCAGTCGACGAACGCCGACGAACATCGATCGGCGGCCGCCCGTTTGTACGAGTCGGGTCAGGCCTACTACTGCGACTGCACCCGAGAACAGATCCAGGCCCGCACCAACAACCAGCACGTCGGCTACGACGGCTTCTGCCGGGACCGCAGCCTCGGCCCGGGCCCCGGCCGGGCACTGCGTTTCCGCACCCCCGACTCCGGATCCACCACGATCGTCGACCTGATCCGGGGCGAGCCGGTCTTCGAGAACCGGCTGATCGAGGACTTCGTGATCGCCCGCTCCGACGGCTCCCCGGTGTTCCTCCTGGCCAACGTCGTCGACGACCGCCTGATGGGGATCACCCACGTCATCCGCGCCGAGGAGCACCTGCCCAACACGCCCAAGCAGCAGTTGCTCTGGCAGGCGCTGGGCGCGGCGCCGCCGATCTGGGCGCACGTGCCGGTGGTGGTCAACGAGAAGCGCCAGAAGCTGTCCAAGCGCCGGGACAAGGTGGCGCTGGAGGCGTACCGGGACGAGGGCTACCTGGCCGACGCCATGCGCAACTACCTCATGCTGCTGGGCTGGTCGCCGCGCGGGGACCGGGAGATCGTGCCCTGGTCCGTGATCGAGGAGGAGTTTCGGCTGGAGGAGGTCAACCCGTCGCCGGCCTTCTTCGACGAGAAGAAACTGCGCGCGTTCAACGGCGAATACATCCGCGCCCTGCCCGTCGAGGAGTTCATCGCGGCGTGCCAGCCGTGGCTGACCGGCACCGATACCATCCCGGCGCCGCCCTGGCCGCCGGAGCGGTTCGACCCCAAGGCGTTCGCGGCCCTGGCGCCGCTGGCACAGACCCGCGTCGCGGTGCTCTCCGAGATCGTGGCGAACGTGGACTTCCTGTTCCTCGACCGGCCGGACCGGGACGAGGCCGCCTGGGACAAGGCGTTGCGGGGTGCCGGCGACGCCGCTGGCGCGCTGCTGTCCGAGGCGATCGCCGCGTTCGAGACGGTACCGGTCTGGGAGGCGGCGAGCCTCAAGACGACCCTGGAGGAGATCGGCGCCCGGTACGGGCTGAAGTTGGGCAAGTCGCAGGCGCCGGTACGGGTGGCCGTCACCGGCCGCTCCGTCGGCCTGCCGCTGTTCGAGTCGCTGGAGGTCCTGGGCCGCGACCGGACGCTGGAGCGGCTGCGCGACGCGGCCGGCTCACTCGACACCGCCCGATGAGTGATCCGTCGATGAGTGATCTACGGGGCAGCGGAATCAGAAAAGTTATCGGATCATTTAGATAACGCCGCTCGTCAAGTCGTTCGATGATCGGCACACTCAAACCTGAGCACCTCCAACGGGGCGTACCCCTCACGCACGAAGAGGAGTCGCGGTGACGCGCCTTCAGCATGCCCGCCCTCATCGTTCCGGGCGGGCCCATCAGCCATGGGCAATACGGCTGCTGGCTTTCGGCGTGGCAGCGATCCTGACGGTGATCGCGATCAGCGCCGGACTGCCGGCCGGCGCCTGGGCGGCCGACCAGCCCAACACGCTGACCATCGGCGGCACCGGCCTGAGCAAGCCGATCTCGGTGCACGCGGCCAAGCAGCAGGACCTGTTCGACTCGCTGCTGCGCCAGGTCAGCTGGATGGCCGGGCAGCCGGGTGACCCGATCCACCCCGACCCGACCAAGCTCGGCCCGAAGTACACGCTGACGGTCTACATCAACAACGCGGCCGCCCAGCTGTACGAGCTGTACCCGCAGGCTCCCGGCGGCCCCCGCGCGCACCGCCCGGCCGCGCAGCCCAAGGGCTCGACGAGCGAGGCCTGGTTCTACGCCTCGGTGGCCATGCCGGACACGCTGGCGGCGGCCGGGGTGCCGCTGCCCCACGCGAACGCCAGCGGTGCGAACGACGGGATGATCCTCGAAGATCCGAACGGCTTCGCACCGGCCGAGGCGACCAGCCCGCCGATCTCGCTCGGCATCGGCAAGACGCTCCACGAGCAGGGCCGCACCCTGCTGCTCTGGCTGCTCACCCCGTTCATGATCCTTCTGCTGCTGTTCGCCGCCGCGCGGCGCAGCCGCCGCTACGCCCACCGTTAGTCGTTCGCCGGCCCGGTGGACGCCTGGGCGGACCGGCCGGAATCGGGATCTCACTAGGCTGGCCCCATGGCACCCCCAGACGAGCTGGCCGCGACCCTCCGCCGGATTGAGCGGTCAGCCGGCGCGCTGGCCACGGCCAGCGTGTCCCGGATGGAGGACGTGCTGCCCTGGTTCCGGGAACTGCCCGCCGACCAGCGCGCGTGGGTGATGCTGGTGGCGCAGGCCGGCGTGCGCTCGCTGGTGGAGTGGCTGAGCAACTCCGGTGCCTCGCAGGAGGTCTCCGACGAGGTCTTCGACGCCGCGCCCCGGGCGCTGGCGCGGTCGCTGAACCTGCAGCAGACGGTACAGCTGATCAAGGTGACCATCGACGTGGTCGAGGAGCAGGTGCCGCACCTGGCCGCGCCGGGTGAGGAGAACGCCCTGCGGGTGGCGGTACTCAGGTTCTCCCGGGAGATCGCCTTCGCCGCCGCCCGGGTCTACGCGCGGGCTGCCGAGACCAGGGGCGCCTGGGACGCCCGGCTGCAGGCGCTGCTGGTCGACGCGCTGGTCCGGGGGGACTCCTCGGACGTGCTGGCCAGCCGCGCCGCCGCGCTGGGCTGGACCGAGGCGCCACCGGTCGCGGTCGCGGTCGGCCGCTCCCCCGGTGGGGAGACGTCCGCCGTGGTGCACGCGCTGTACCGGACCGCCCGGCGCATCGGCGTCGAGGTGATCGGCGGCGTACACGGGGACCGCCTGGTCGTGGTCCTCGGCGGGGCGGCCGATCCGCTCGCCGTCGCGGAGCGGCTGCTGGTCGGCTTCGGGGAGGGGCCGGTCGTGGTGGGGCAGGCGGTACCGAGCCTCGACGAGGCCACGGAGTCGGCGCGGGCCGCACTGGCCGGGTACCGTGCCGCCCCGGCGTGGCCGGCCGCGCCCCGTCCGGTCGCCGCCGCCGACCTGCTGCCCGAGCGGGCCCTGGCCGGCGACGCCGACGCGCGCCGCATCCTGCGCCAGGAGGTCTACGGCTCGCTGGCCCGGTCCGGCGAGTTGCTGGACACGCTGGACGCGTTCTTCGCCGCCGGCGGGGTGCTGGAGAGCGCCGCCAGGGCGCTGTTCGTCCACCCCAACACGGTCCGGTACCGGCTGCGGCGGGTCGCCGAGACCACCGGGCTGGCTCCGCTGTCGGCCCGGGACGCGTTCGCGCTGCGCGTGGCGCTGACGATCGGCCGGTTGGACCCATCCGCCAACACCGCCGGCTGACTGTGACACGGAGCACAACACCAATCACTCTATGTAACAGTCACCACACCGGTTGATCGTCTATTGGTGGAACTCTACAAAAGTGTTGGTCGGGTTTAGTGCCCCGCGCCCGAGCGGTTCCCATCGACATCCTGGACAGTCAGAGACGTGCTTGCCGTTCTCTCTCCCGGCCAGGGCTCACAGAAGCCCGGCTTCCTGGCCCCGTGGCTGGACCTACCCGGTACGGAGGGACGGCTGCGCTGGTGGTCCGCGCTCAGCGGGATCGACCTGCGTCACCTCGGCACGGACGCCAGCGTCGAGGAGATCACGGACACCGCGAAGACCCAGCCGCTCCTGGTCGCCGCCGCGCTCCTCGCAGCCGAGCACCTGGCGATGTACGACGTGGCCCTGGTGGCCGGGCACAGCGTGGGCGAGTTGGGCGCCGCCGCGCTGGCCGGGGTACTGAGCCCGGAGGCCGCGGTCACCCTGGCCGGCGTACGCGGGCGGGCGATGGCCGCCGCCTGTGCGCTGGAGCCGACCGGCATGGCCGCGGTGCTGGGCGGCGACCCGGACGACGTGATCGCCGGCATCGAGGGCGCCGGCCTGTACCCGGCCAACCGCAACGGGGCGGGCCAGGTCGTCGCCGCCGGAGCCGTCGAGGCGCTGGAGAAGCTGGTCGCCACGCCGCCGGCCGGATCCCGGGTGCGGGCCCTGCGGGTGGCCGGCGCGTTCCACACCCCGTACATGGCCGAGGCCGAGCATGAGCTGGCCGCCGTCGCCAGCGGGATCACGCCCGGCGATCCGCACAAGATACTGCTGTCCAACCTGGACGGCACGGCGGTCACCACCGGCCGTGAGGTGCTGCAACGGCTGATCCGCCAGGTGGTCGCGCCGGTGCGCTGGGACCAGTGCATGCAGAGCCTGGCCGACCTGGGCGTCACCGCCGTCATCGAACTGCCCCCGGCGGGTACTCTCGCCGGGCTGGTCAAGCGGGCGCTGCCCGGCGTCGAGATCGTCAAGGTCGAGACCCCCGACGACCTGGCCGCCGCGCGCGACCTGATCGCCCGCCACGGCGTGGCACCCGGCGCGGAACCCGCGCCACAGTTCCGGGTCGTGGTCGCCGCCGTCGCCGGCAACTTCACCCCCGAACCCGGCCTGGACGAGGGCGCGGACGTCCGGTCCGGCCAGGTCATTGGGCACATCGGCACCCGGCAGGGTCCGGTCGACGTGGCCGCGCACGATTCGGGCGTGCTCACCGAATGGCTCGCTCATCACGACGACCCGGTCGCCCCGGGTCAGCCGCTCGCCCGCATCGGAGGACACCTCGCATGACCGCAGACCACAGCCACCCCACCGGTCCGGCCCGCGGCTCGAAAATCATCGCGATGGGCCACTACCAGCCCGCGCGCGTCCTGACCAACGACGACCTCGCCCGGATGGTCGACACCAGCGACGAGTGGATCCGCGACCGGGTCGGCATCGTCACCCGGCGCATCGCCGACACCGAGACGGTCGCCGACATGGCCACCGCCGCGGCGGGCAAGGCGCTGGCCGCGTCCGGGCTCTCCGCGGCCGACATCGATCTCATCGCGGTAGCCACCTGCTCCTCGGTCGACCGCTGCCCCAACGTGGCAACCCGGGTGGCGGCCAAGCTGGGCATCAGCTCGCCGGCCGCGTACGACATCAACACCGCCTGCTCCGGATACGAGTACGCGCTGGCCACCGTCGACCACGCGATCCGCGCCGGTGCCGCCACCAACGCCATCGTCATCGGCGCCGAGAAGCTGTCCGACGTCACCGACTGGACCGACCGGTCGTCGTGCGTACTGTTCGGCGACGGCGCCGGTGCTGCGGTGGTGACCGCCGTGGGCGACGACGAGGAGCCGGGCATCGGGCCGGTGCTCTGGGGCTCGGCGCCGGAGAAGAGCGACGTCATCACGATCGAGGGCTGGCGCCCGTACATCCAGCAGAGCGGCCAGACTGTGTTCCGCTGGGCCATGGTGGCCCTGCCCCTCCTGGCCGAGAAGGCCTGCGCGGCAGCCGGCCTCACGCCGAAGGACCTGGTCGCGTTCGTACCGCACCAGGCGAACCTGCGCATCATCGAGCCGCTGGCGCGCAAGCTCGGCGTGGAGGACGCGGTGGTGGCCAAGGACATCATCGAGTCCGGCAACACCTCGGCGGCCAGCGTGCCGCTGGCCCTGTCCAAGATGGTCGAGCGGCGCGAGATACCCTCCGGCGCCCCGGTGCTGCTGTTCGGCTTCGGCGGTGGCCTCACCTACGCCGGTCAGGTCATCCGCTGCCCGTGACGCCGGCCGGCCCCGCCGGCACCGCAAGCCCGCCGGCCCCGCCGGCACAGCAAGCCCACAAGTTTCATGAACAACCCCCACCTAGAAAGGGAACTCCCATGACGACCCGTGACGAGATCACCTCCGGCCTGTCCGAGATCCTCGAAGAGGTTGCCGGCGTGAACCCGGACGACGTCGCCGAGGACAAGTCGTTCACCGACGACCTGGACGTCGACTCGCTGTCCATGGTCGAGGTCGTGGTCGCGGCCGAGGAGAAGTTCAGCGTGAAGATCCCGGACGACGAGGTGCAGAACCTCAAGACCGTCGGCGACGCGGTGACCTACATCCAGAAGGCCTCTGCGTGACCATGGCTGGCAGGAACCTCACACCGCAGGCGGGTTGGAAATGACCAGGCCAGACGTCGTGGTGACCGGGATCGGCGCGACAACCCCGCTGGGCGGGGACGCCGCGTCGACCTGGGAGGCGATGCTCGCCGGCCGCTCCGGGGTGAGCGCGCTGGACCAGGAGTGGGCGGCTCAGCTGCCGGTTCGCATCGCGGCGAAGCTGAAGGTCGAACCCGCCGAGCGGATCGACCGGATCAAGCTGCGCCGCCTGGACCGTTCCGAGGCGGTCGCCCTGATCGCCGCGCGGGAAGCCTGGGACGACGCCGGCCTCGCCGGTACCGGCCTGGACGGCGAACGGCTGGCCGTGGTGCTCGGCAGCGGGATCGGTGGCGCCACCACCCTGCTCAACCAGGACGACATCCTGGAAGCCTCGGGGCCGCGCAAGGTCAGCCCGCACACCGTGCCGATGCTGATGCCCAACGGGCCGGCCGCGTGGGTGGGTCTGGAGTTCCAGGCCCAGGCCGGGGTGCACTCCCCGGCCAGTGCCTGCGCGACGGGTGCCGAGGCGATCGCCTGGGGGCTGGACATCATCCGTTCCGGCCGCGCCGATGTGGTGGTGGCCGGCGGTACCGAGTCCGTCATCCATCCGCTGCCGATCGCCGGTTTCGCGGCGATGCGGGCCATGTCGACCCGCAACGACGAGCCGGAGCGCGCGTCCCGCCCGTTCGACAAGGGACGGGACGGGTTCGTGCTCGGCGAGGGCTCCGGGGTGGTCATCCTGGAGCGGGCCGACCATGCCGCCGCGCGTAAGGCCAAGGTGTACGCGCGGCTCGCCGGTGCGGCGCTGACCTCCGACGGGTACGACATCGTGCAGCCGGATCCGGAGGGCCGGGGCATCATCCGGGCGATGACCGCCGCACTGCGTGACGCCGGCGTGGCAGCCACCGACATCCGGCACGTCAACGCGCACGCGACGTCGACCCCGGTCGGCGACATGGCCGAGATCCACGCGCTGCGCAAGGCGGTGGGCACCCAGCCGGTGATCACCGCGACGAAGTCGATGCACGGGCACCTGCTGGGTGCGGCCGGCGCGGTGGAGTCCATCGCGACGATCCTGGCGGTACACCACAACGTGGTACCGCCGACCATCAACCTGGACGACCCGGACGACGGGCTGGACCTCGACGTGGCCGCCCACAAGGCTCGCCAGCTCGACATCCCGGCCGCGATCAACGACGCGTTCGGTTTCGGTGGCCACAACGCCGTGCTCGTCTTCACGAAGCCGTAGCCCCAGCAGCCGGAGGGATACCGTGACCGCCTCACCGATAGCCGCCGATCAGTCCACAGTGGACAGCCGCGATCCGGAGGTCCGGCTCCGGGCGCTGTTCGACCGCGGAACGCTGCGGCTGCTCGGGCCGAGGGACGACTCCGGGTCGCTGGCCGCGCGCGGCCAGATCGACGGCGGCCAAGTCATCGCGTTCGCCACGGACGGCACCCGGATGGGTGGGGCGCTGGGCACCGAGGGCTGCCGGCACATCGTCGACGCCATCGACACCGCGGTCCGGGAACGGGTGCCGGTGGTGGGGCTCTGGCACTCCGGCGGGGCCCGGGTCGACGAAGGCGTGGTCGCGCTGGACGGGATCGGCCAGGTGTTCGCCGCGATGGTGCGCGCCTCCGGCCGGGTACCGCAGATCTCGGTGGTGCTCGGTCCGGCGGCCGGCGGCGCGGCGTACGGGCCGGCGTTGACCGACATCGTCGTCATGAGCGGCGGTGGCCGGATCTTCGTGACCGGCCCCGAGGTGGTCCGCAGCGTGACCGGCGAGCAGGTCGACATGGAGCGCCTCGGCGGCCCGGAGCCGCACGGCCGGCGCTCCGGCGTGGTGCACGTGACCACGAAGAACGACGACGACGCTCTGCGCACGGCGCGGGAACTGGCGGCGCTGCTCGGTCGCCAGGGCCGGCTGTCCCCGGCCGACATCCCGACCGGCCCGGAGGGCATGGACCTCTCGTCGCTGATGCCCGCCGAGGCGAACCGGGCCTACGACGTCAAGCCGGTGGTGGGCGCGTTGCTGGATCGGCCCGAGCCGGGGCAGCCCGGCGGTCCGGTGGAGTTGCACGCCCGTTGGGCGCCGAACATCGTCACCACGCTGGGCCGGTTCGCCGGCCGCACGGTGGGTGTGATCGCCAACAACCCGTTGCGGCTCGGCGGCTGCCTGGACGCGGCCTCCGCGGAGAAGGCGGCGCGGTTCGTGCGGATGTGCGACTCGCTCGGGGTACCGCTGATCGTGGTCGTGGACGTGCCGGGGTACCTGCCCGGTGTCGGCCAGGAGTGGGACGGCGTGGTGCGTCGCGGCGCCAAACTGCTGCACGCCTTCGCCGAGGCGGTGGTGCCGCGGGTGACGCTGGTGACCCGCAAGGCGTACGGCGGCGCGTACATCGCCATGAACTCCCGCTCCCTGGGGGCGACGGCCGTGTACGCCTGGCCGAGCGCCGAGTTGGCCGTCATGGGTGCCGCGGCGGCGGTGAACATCCTGCACCGTAAGCGGCTCGCGGCGGCCTCGGCCGACGACCGGGAAGCGTTGCGCGCTCAGCTGATCGAGGAGCAGACCCACACCGCCGGAGGAGTGAACCGGGCGCTGGAGATCGGCGTGGTCGACGACGTCATCGAGCCGACCGATACCCGTCGCCGGATCGCCGAGGCGCTCGCCGCCGCGCCGGCCGCCCGGGGCGCGCACGGCAACATCCCACTGTAGCGAACGGATCCGGGTCCGCCCCGCCCGGCGGCAGGCCGGCGCGGTCCGGCTCAGCGGCAAGCCGAGCGGGGCAGCCCGGACAGCCGTACCGGTGAGCGTCCCGGCGCACCGGCCCGTCCCGCCAGTACGGCGGCCAGCGCCTCCATCGACGCCGGCGACGACGAGTACGTGGCGACCAGCGTGCCGGAGGCGGCCTTCTCCAGCAGGTACGGCAGGTCCATCCCGACCGTCACGGCGGCCTGGCGCGACAGGTCCGCCTCTGTGTCCCCGTACCCGACCAGGTGCACCCCGGTCCCGCCGGACTCCACCACGGCCACTCCCTCGGCCCGCAGCGCCGCGCTCAGCCAGTCGCGCTGCGAATCCCGGCCGGCCGACGCGGTGACCCGGACCGGGCCGGTCACCAGCGGTACCCCGCACTGTCCTCGCAGGACAGTCACCGCCGCTGCGGCCACCTGCCGTGACGCGGCCCGATGCCCGTCATTGTCCACAGTGGACATGGCCGGCGGAATGGGACCGTCGGCGAGCCGGAGCTTCACGGTGAGGATCCGGGTCGCCGCCTCGACCAGCCGGGCCTCCGGCAGCCGGCCGGAGCGCAGCGCACCGAGCAGCCCCCGCCGCGCGGCCGCGACATCCGGCGGTTGGAGGAGCAGATCGTTGCCGGCCAGCAGGGCGCGTACGGCGGCCTCGTCCGGCGGCCACCTCCGGGCCGGCGCCATCCGGAGCGCGTCGGTGATCGCGACGCCGGTGAAGCCGAGCCGTTCTCGCAGCAGATCGATGAGCACCGCCGGGGAGAACGTCGCGGGCACCGTGGGGTCGATCGCCCGTACGTCGAGGTGACCGGACATCACCAGATCGGCACCGGCGGCGATCCCGCTCGCGAACGGCGGCAGGTCGCCGGAGTCCAGTTCGGCCCGGCTCCGGGTGAGGACCGGCAGGTCGGTGTGACTGTCGCCGGTGACGCGGCCGTGGCCGGGGAAATGCTTGAGCGTGCTCGCCAGCCCGGCCGCGTGCAGACCCCGTACCGCGGCCGCGACCTGGGTCGCCACCGCGGCGGGATCGGAGCCGTACGAGCGGGAGCCGATCAGGCCGCCGGGGCCGTCGGCGATGACGTCGGCGACCGGTGCGAAGACCGCGGTGAGCCCGAGCGCCGCCAGGTCGGCCCCGGCCGCCGCCCAGGCCCGCCGGGTCAGCTCCGGGTCGGCGGCCGCGCCCAGGGCCAGCGCCGAGGGCAGTTGGACGATGCCCGACCTGATCCGGGTCACCGTCCCGTACTCCTGATCGGTGCCGATCAGCAGCGGTACCCGTGCCGGCAGGGCCGAGGCGGCGGCCTGGAGCGCGGTGGTCAGCCGCCGTACCTGCGCCGGACTGTCCACATTGGTGGTCGGGTTGGTGGCGGCGGTGGGGTCGTCGGCCGAGAAGCCGACCAGGATCATGCCGCCGAGCCGGTACTCCGCGATCATCTGTGCCGGGGTGTCCACCCCGGCGAGCCTGCGGTTGCCGGCCGCCGAGGCGGGAGAGACCGTGCCGGCGTCGCTGCCGAACGCGTGTGGCATGAGCACCTGGCCGACCAGATCCTCGTCGGACAGGCCGGCGGCCAGCGTGGCGGCCCGGGCGGCCGGATCGCCGGCGGTGCCCGGCATGGCGGAGCGCTCCTATCCGACCCGGGTGAGCCAGGTCACCGGCGCGCCGTCGCCCGCGTACCGGTACGGCTCCAACTCCGCGTCCCACGCGGTACCCAGAGCCTTGTCCAGCGCATGCGAGAGCCCTTCGGGTCCCCGGGCAGAGGCGATCAGCGCCCGGAGCCGGTCCTCGCCGACCATGGTGTCGCCGTTGGCGCTCATCGCGGCGGTGAACAGGCCCCGGCCGGGCACGTACATGAAGCGCTGCCCGTCGACGCCCGGGCTGGGCTCCTCGGTCACCTCGAAGCGGATCATCGGCCACTGCCGCAGCCCGGCGGCAAGCTCCGCCCCGGTACCGGCGCGGCCCGACCAGCTGCACTCGGCGCGCTGGGCGCCGGATTCCACCGGCTGGGCTGCCCAGTGCAAACTCACGGGCGCATCCAGGACACGCGCTATCGCCCACTCGACGTGTGCACACACGGCAAGCGGCGTGGAGTGGACGTACACGACGCCACGCGTAGGCACGACTGACCTCCCCCGGAACTCCAGGTGCGTCTTCCCCTACGACCTGGTGCCGGATCTGTCAGTCCGTGTCTCTTATTTGGCCAACCCCCGGTCGGCCCGATGTTTGTAGCCATGATGCCGCTGTGACGCAAGGGGCGCCAGTGAATCGCGGAAAAGCCCCCGAACGGATGGGGAACATTCACCGATCGCCACCTGTTGCTTACCCAGTGCGGCGATGTTCGGCCGCTCCCGGCGGCCGGCACCGAGCCAGAGACCTTCGGCACGGGTCGGGTAGACTTGCCGGCACCTCAATCCTTGAAATCGGCCGCCGGCCGAGATCTGTAGTGGCAGGAGTTTCGCGTGGCGAGCAACACCTCGAAAACCGCCCGCGCATCCGTCCGGGCCGGCCAGGCCGGCGCGGCGGGCGGTGCGCTCAGCGTGCTGGGCGAGTTCAAGTACCTGATCCCTCTCAACCACGGCAAGTACGCCTACGTGCGTAACCTGACCAACGGCAAGACCGTTCACCTGCGCACCGACTCCGACGCGTTCGTCGAGGAGATCCGCGTGCTGACCGGTGCCGGTCACGGCGCCAAGCTGCGCGCCGAGCTGACCGCGCTGGCCGCCGCTCACCCGAGCGACGGCTGGGACAACGCCGAGAAGCGCCTGGTCGACGCCGGCGTCTTCGAGAGCTGAGCCGGTAGGAAACCACCCGATGCCCGCGCCGGTGGCGCGGGCATCGGCGTGTCCGCCGGGACGGTCGGCCTCTGAGGCCGTCGCCCCTCGGCCTCCCGGGCCGTTTCCGGTCGCGTCGGGGCGCATCGATCCGGCGGGGGCACGGGACGGGACCCTGGGATACGGTTGCCAGAGACCAAGGGGGGTGGCCCGTGGACTCCGTACAGCACTGGCTGTCGGCGCTGCCGCCGGGTGTGATCTACGTCGTGGTCGCCGTCGTGGTCGGCATCGAGAGCCTGGGGATCCCGCTGCCCGGCGAGATCGCCCTGGTGGCCGCCGCGCTCCTGACCGCGACCGGGGTCACCAACGTGTGGTGGGTGGCCATCGCGGCGAGCCTCGGCGCGATCGTGGGCGACTCGATCGGGTACGCGATCGGACGCCGTGGCGGCCGCACCCTGCTCGAATGGCTCGGCCGCCGGTTCCCGAGCCATCTCGGTCCGCCACACCTGGCCAAGGCGGAACAGATCTTCCAGCGCTGGGGCGTGTGGGCGATCTTCTTCGGCCGGTTCATCGCGCTACTGCGCATCTTCGCGGGGCCGCTGTCCGGTGCGCTCCGGGTGCGGTACGGCAAGTTTCTGCTGGCCAACGCGAGCGGCGGCATCGTCTGGGCCTCGGGCACCACGTTCGCGGTCTACGCGGCCGGCAAAGCCGCGGACAAGTGGCTGAAGAACTTCTCCTGGGTGGCGCTGGCGGTCGCGATCGTGGGCGGGGTCATCACCACGCTGGTCCTGCGGCATCGGGCTAAGAAGTCCTTCGATGCTCAATCCGCCAAGGACGCCACCAGGGAAGCCAGCGACAACACCGACGAGGACGCCGAGGCCTCGTTGACCAGCTGACCCGTTCATCCTATCGAACGACCGGCGATGCAGACCGGGCGGGTGATCGATTTTCGGCTGGTCAGCAGCCCGTACCCTCGCAGTGTCGCCGATTCCGGGGAGTGCCTTGACCGACCAACGTCACCCGAGCGGTCCGGACGCCGCGCCGGCCCGCAACGAACGCGGCCCGGCGGGTCCTGACTCCACGCCCGGCCGCGACGATGCCGGCCACGTGGTCGAAGAGATCGCGGTCGAGCAGCGCCACGTCGACCGGGTGTACGCCCGGCTGGAGATCATCAAGAAGGAGGCCGCGGCCTCCGAGACGGCGGGCTACGGGATCGCCCGGGCCGGCAACTACGCCGCGCTGGTCGAGCGGGACGCGATGGTCTTCCACGCCGCGCGCCGCCGGCGGCTGCTCGACGCGGAACACGACGGGCTGGTCTTCGGCCGGCTGGACCTGCGCCCCGGGGCCGGCGGGCCGGGCGGCGCGGGCGACTCCACGACACTCGGCGACGA
>DASXOA010000217.1:0-16850 GCA_036494675.1 Rugosimonospora sp. | reverse complement strand
TACTGCCCGACCGCGGCGCTTCAGCGGAACGGGCTGAGGGTGGGCCGCTTCGCGACCACGTGGTCGCCGGAGGACCGGCCGGTGAGCCGCCGCTTGATCCACGGCCCGAAGTACTGGCGGGCCCAGCGGGTATCCGCCGCGCGGCGGGACGCCCAGGACAGCAGCGGCCCGGGCGGCGGCGACACCCACCACTGCGGGTCCGGCGCCACGCCCAGCGCGGTCAGCACGTGCGCGGCCACCCGCCGGTGCCCGAACTCGTTGAGGTGCAGCCGGTCCAGGCTCCACAGCAGCGGGCTGTGGAACTCCTCGTCGACCCAGAGGTCGATCAGCCGCGCGCCGTACCGCTGGGCGATCTCGCCGATCGCGTTGTTGAGGAACTGTGCCCGGGGCAGGACCAGGCGCCGGCCCGGCAGCCGACGCGTCACGTCGGCGAACCGGAACACGATCACCTCGGCCCCGGTGGCGCGCAGGGAGCGCACGATGTCGTCCAGGCGCCCGGTCAGGGCCGCCCCGTCGAAGTTGCGGCGCAGCACGTCGTTGCCGCCGGCCGCGAAGCTCACCAGGTCCGGCGCCACCCGCAGGGCGATCGGCACCTGCTCGTCGACGATCTGGTCGAAGAGCCGGCCGCGGATCGCCAGGTTGGCGTACCCGAACCCGGGCTCGTCCTCGGCCAGCCGCTGGGCGACCAGGTCGGCCCAGCCCCGGTACAGGGTGCCGTCCGGGTACAGGTCGTCCATCCCCTCGGTGAAGCTGTCCCCGATCGCGACGAAACTGCGCCAGCCCATGCCTTCTCCCGCACTTTTGTTGTCCAGCTCACGAAAAGCTACCCACCGCCGGCCGCCGCGGAAAGCGGCCCGCCGCAAACGTGGCGCAGGCAACGATCGGCGGCCGGTTGATCGCCCACCGACCGTTTGCCTGGGTCACCGGGACGCCGTCGGCGGGCGGTTGTCGATGGCAGCGGAAAACATCGACGCTGATCCCCCGCCACGCCGTACGCTGCCCGGATGCTGCGGATGTCGACGTTGTTTCTGCGTACCCTGCGGGAGGATCCCGCCGAGGCCGAGGTAGCCAGCCATCGGCTGCTGGTCCGGGCCGGCTACATCCGGCGGGTGGCCCCGGGCGGGTACGCGTGGCTGCCGCTGGGACGGCTGGTCCTGGATCAGGTGACCCGCGTGGTCCGCGAGGAGATGTGCGCCATCGGGGCGCAGGAGGTGTCGTTCCCGGCCCTGCTGCCCCGCGAGCCGTACGAGCGCAGCGGCCGGTGGGAAGAGTACGGCCCGGAGATCTTCCGGCTCAAGGACCGGCGTGGCGCGGACCACCTGCTCGGCCCGACACACGAGGAGATGTTCACCGGCCTGGTCCGCGACCTGTACTCGTCGTACAAGGACTATCCGGTGAGCCTGTTCCAGGTGCAGTGGAAGTTCCGGGACGAGGCCCGGCCCCGGGCCGGCCTGCTGCGGGGCCGGGAGTTCCTGATGAAGGACGGCTACTCGTTCGACCTCGACGACGACGGGCTGGCCGCCTCCTACGCGGCGTGCCGGGCGGCGTACGAACGGATCTTCGAGCGGCTCGACGTCGAGGTCCGGATCGTCGCCGCGACCGCCGGAGCCATGGGCGGTTCGGCGTCTGAGGAGTTCTTGGCGGCTACGCCGGTCGGCGAGGACACCTTCGCGGCATGCGACTGCGGGTACGCGGCCAACATCGAGGCGATCACCACGCCGGCCCCTCCCACCCCGGACGGGGAACCGGCCGGCGGGGCGCAGGTGCTGGACACCCCCGACACGCCGACCATCGACTCGCTGGTCGACGTGCTCAACGCCCGGCGCGCCGGTGGGCGCGACGGCTGGCGGGCCGCGGACACCCTGAAGAACGTCGTGCTCAGCGTGGATGGCGAGGTACTGATCATCGGGGTACCCGGCGACCGTGAGGTGGATCTGCGCCGGGTGGAGGCCGCGCTGTACCCGGCCACGGTGGAACTGTTCGACGACTTCGCGTCCCGGCCCGACCTGGTACGCGGGTACCTCGGTCCGCAGGGTGGCATCAAGGCCCGGTACCTGGTGGATCCCCGGGTGGTGCCCGGCAGCGCCTGGGTCACCGGCGCCAACGAGCCCGGCCGGCACGCGATCGACGTGGTCTGCGGCCGGGACTTCACCCCGGACGGCACGATCGAGGCGGTCGTCGTACGGACCGGCGATCCCTGCCCTCGCTGCGGCGGACCGCTCGACCTTCGGCGCGGAGTCGAGGTCGGGCACGTCTTCCAGCTCGGCCGCCGCTACTCGGACGTGTTCGGGCTGGACGCGCTCGGCCCCGACAGCCGGCCGGTGCGGATCACGATGGGCAGTTACGGCATCGGCCTGTCCCGTGTGCTGGCCACGATCGTCGAGCAGCACCACGACGAGAGGGGCATCTGCTGGCCGGCCAGCGTGGCCCCGGCCGACGTGCACCTGGTCGGACTCGGGGACCGGGAGGCGGTGGCGACGCTGGCCGGCGAGCTGGAGCGCTCGGGCCTGCGGGTGCTGTTCGACGACCGGACCGGGGTGTCGGCCGGGGTCAGGTTCGTCGACGCCGAACTGCTCGGCGTGCCGGTCGTCGTGGTCGCCGGACGGCGGCTGGCGGAGGGGTACGTCGAACTGCGCGAGCGAAGCGGCGGTACGCGTGAGGACGTGCCGGTCGACGACCTGCCCGACGCGGTCCGGAGGCGGCTGCGCTGATCACCGGGGCCGGCCTCGCGGCTCACCCGACAGGGCTGCCGGCCAGGTCATACCCGGGCCGCGTGGCTGGCCGGCTAGGGTCGAACCAATGGACATGCCACCGAGGCTCGCGGAGGTCGTCGAGGAGTTCGCCTCGGCGCCGCGCGAGGTCGTTCTGGAAATGCTGCTGGAGTACGCCGACGCGGTGCCGCCCCTGCCGGACGACCTGGTCGGGCACACCGGGATGGAGCAGGTACCCGAGTGCCAGACTCCGTTCTTCCTGCGCGCCACCGTAGCGCCCGACGGGACGGTCTCGACCTGGTTCGACTGCCCGCCCGAGTCGCCGACGACCAGGGCGTTCGCCGGGATCCTCGCCGAGGGCCTGGCCGGCGCGACGGCCGACGAGGTGCTGTCGGTCCCGGACGATCTCTACCAGCGCATGGGTCTGGCTGGCGCGATCAGTCCGCTACGGGTCCGTGGAGGTAACGCCATCCTGGCCCGTCTCAAGCGTCAGATCAGAGAGGCACGAGCATGACGACCATGCAGTTCACCATCGGCGGTGACCTGACCGTCAACCGGCTGGGTTACGGCGCCATGCAGCTCACCGGCCCGGGCATCTGGGGTGAGCCGCGCGACCGTGACGAGGCGGTGCGGGTACTGCGCCGGGCGCTCGAATTGGGCGCGAACCTCATCGACACGGCCGACTCGTACGGGCCGTACGTGAGCGAGCAGATCATCCACGACGCCCTCCACCCGTACCCGGAGGGTCTGGTCATCGCCACGAAGGCCGGCCTGATTCGCACCGGCCCCCGCGAGTGGCACCCGCTGGGCCGCCCGGAGTACCTGCGCCAGGAGGCCGAGATGAGCCTGCGCCGGCTCGGCGTGGAGCGCATCGACCTGTTCCAGTTGCACCGCATCGACCCGCTGGTACCGGTCGCCGACTCGATCGGCGTGCTGGTCGACCTGCAACGGGAAGGCAAGATCCGGCACCTCGGACTGTCCAACGTCTCGGTCGACGAGATCAAGCAGGTCAGGGAACTGACCACGATCGTGAGCGTGCAGAACCTGTACAACCTGGGCAACCGCGAGCACGAAGAGGTGCTGAACTACTGCGAGGCTGAGGGGATCGGCTTCATCCCCTGGTTCCCGATCGCGACCGGCGAACTGGCCCGCCCCGGCGGTCCACTGGACGCGATCGCCAAGGAGACCGGAGCCACCCCGGCTCAGCTCGCGCTCGCCTGGCTGCTGCACCGATCGCCGGTGGTGCTGCCGATTCCGGGTACCTCGTCGGTGGCTCACCTCGAGGAGAACATGGCCGCCGCGTCGGTCACGCTCAGCGGAGAGCAGCTCAGCCGGCTGTGACGGTTGGTTGCACGTGAAACGGGATCGATCAGCTTGGTACGCCTAGGCCGTCGATGACGACCGCGCCCGGCAGGTCCGCCAGGGCCTTGCCGGGCAGCGCGATCTTGCTGCCCCGGATCCCCGACCCGATGATCACGTGCGGGGTTCCCGCCACGGCCGCGTCGACCAGGATCGGCCACCCCTCCGGCAGCCCAATGGGCGTGATGCCGCCGTACTCCATGCCGGTCTCGCTGACCGCCGTGTCCATGGGCGCGAAACTCGCCTTCCGTACGTCCAGCCGACGGCGCACGACGCCGTTGACGTCGGCCCTGGTCGTGGCCAGGATCATGCACGCCGCGTACCGGGTGACCCCCTCCCGCTTACCGGCCACCACGACGCAGTTCGCGCTCACGTCCAGACCAACCTGGTACGCGTCGCAGAACGCGGCGGTGTCGGCCAACTCGGGATCGATCGGCGCCACGTGCACCTCGCCGGCCCGCTCCCAGGTCTGTAGCGCCGCCAGCACCGGTGGGGCAAGGAGATCCGGGCGGCCGAGGGCGGGTTCGGTCTGCAAAGTACCCATCATGGAAGCCATCCTGCCGCATCCGCGGAGGCCCGGCGGTGACCCGTCCGGATGCCGCGGCGGTCACATCCCTGCCGGCCCGGCCCCCATGGCCGGCCTGGTCCGACGCGGCGAGGACTTCTTCCCACTGCGGGACGTGCTGGGCGATTCAGCCCCAGACTCCCCGAGAATCCGCGCGATCCGCCGGGGAAATGCGTTGCCGCGACCGTGATCGCGTGCCTAGGGTGGTGGTACACGGGAAGGGAGGTGGTCCGCAGTTGTATAAGCGTTGGACTCGTGAGGTGACTGTCCGCTAGCCGTTGTCCTCAGGACTCGCATCGCCGAGACCGCGAAGCTGCGGCCCAGCGAATACGAGACAGTCATCCGACCCTCGGGGTGCCGGCTTAGTCCAGCCGGTCCGCACATAGCGTGCGGAAGCCCCGGGGGTCGCTTCTATGTAGACCCCGGTCACGACGTGCTCTCCGGTCACGCCAGCACCTTCCGTCGTGCCAGCACCTTCCGTCATGCCAACACCTGATGAAGCAGGCCGGCCACCGTTGCCGCGGCGGTAATGGCCGGAACCGGGCCGGCGATGCCGTTGATGACGAACCCGACCGCTCCGGCAGCAAGGATGATCACAGCCCAACGGAGCGGCAGCGGTGCCCCTCCGTTCGTGGGCTTTTCAGGGGCCAGTCCCGGGGGACGGCGTCGTGCGCTGTGCATGGTTCGGCTGCCTTTCGTGCGGATCACCATCGAGCGGGCCGGACGGCTGACCGAGCCTGGCTCGCTAATCCGGACACACCGGCCACTTCCGGTATCTCCGACTCCCCCTGTTCTGAAGGTGTCCGGAGCTTGTGTGCCGATTAGACCCCCGTCCGGCTGCCGGTACAATCCCCGATCCGAGCGACACGGACGCCCGTTCGAAGCGGGCCCGACCAGCTAATTCTTCGCGTCAGCCGAGGTGCAGCGGTGGCTGCCCGCCGTTGACGGCGCCCAGCCGTGCCGGAGATCTGTAAGAAGGGAACCGGCCAGTGGCTGAAGCGGCGGTCGACTCCGGTCCGCCCGGGCCGGCGGTCGACTCCGGTCCGCCCGGGCCGGCGGCCGCTCACGCACAGCGATCCCCCTGGTTGCGTACCTCAGCGTCTACACGGTGTCGATGCTTGGCGACCGATGGCCTTCGCGAACACCTCGGCGGCGCTACGGGCGGTGAACAGCCGGCGGGCCATCGGGTGGACCTTGGCATCGTCGTCGGAGTCATCGAAGTCTGGCGGGACGTCGATGCAGTAGTCGGGATCCATGCCCTGGAGTTGGCAAGGAGAGGCGACCATCTCGCCGGCGCCATCCAGTCGTGAGAAACCCACTGGTCGAAGGCTCAAAAGCGGCGACGAGGGGACTCGAACCCCAAAACCGCGCGGGCTTTGGAGATCGGCAGGAACCGGACCCTTCGGTGGCCTGACCAGGGTCGACGCTTCCGTCGTTCGACAACGCCTGCCGCTGATTTCTGTTGCCAGTTGTACCGGATCTGTACCCAACGATCTTGCGGCAACTCCCCCGGCTACTTCGACCTCCCCAGTATGCGTATCGCGCCTGGGAGCGAAAGGCCATTCAGGATCCGGTCGCCTGGTATCTGCGGAGCGCAGCTTCGGCGATCGGCGTGAGGTATTTGTCGCCACCGGGTTGATTGCCTTCCTCCTGGACGACCACCAAAGTGGTTCCGATGCGGACGAGTACGCTGTCGCCTTCCACCGTGTCCGAACCGGACGTCATGCTGTCGCTGACGTGAATACTGTCATCGCCGAGCTGCGGCCCTGGTGCCACTGAGAAGCGGAACCTCTCGCCGACGCCCAGGCCGGACGACACGACGACGGTGGGGCAACGGCCGATGAAGGTTCGCAGGTCGGTCAGTGCTTGTTGTGCGCCGTTGCCGGGGTAGGTCCTGAGGACTTCGTTTCCCACCCAGAAGCCGTCGGGATTCGCGTCATAGCTGAGGGTGGCGGCTGCCATCGCTGACGGAGTCCCGGTTAGCTGTGAGGCCGACAGCAGCGGGATCATGCTGTTCGAACAGGACACTTCGACGCCTGGGCGTTGATCTCCGGCGTCCGGTCCCATGAAGGTCGCGATCCCCTCCATGGTGAACCCGGACGGTACTGAGTCCGTGGTCAGCAAGCGTGCGGACAACGTCGCGGAGTAGCCGGATCCGCCGGTCGCCGGAACTGCTGGGGAAGTCGGCTTCGTGGCGGTGGTCGAGCTTGTCGGCTGCGCCGTGGAGGGGATCGTTTCGCCCGCTGATCGATCCGCTGTATGAGCCGTTGAAGAACCACACGCGGTCACCATGCAGACGGTCACCACCGCGACTAACCGACGCAGCAACATCCGGAGCACCGGGCAGACTCCACCTCTCAACACAAGACGGGTGACCCTACCAGCGCGCGTGGCTTCAGCCGTCTCGCGCATGTAGCGGTAGGCGGTAGCTACGCCGATACCGAACCCGAGCGCCAGGCGGGTGTAGGTGTCGCCGTTGCTCGGTGCGCGTCGACACGGCCACCAGGCCCATGGGACGAAAGCCCGCAGCCAGGGGTTTGAAGCGAGGGACCCCGACTGGCCCCGGCTACGCCGCTACGCCCACGAGTACGGCTACGGCGGCCACATCGCGTCGAAGTCCCGCCGCTTCTCGGTCACCATGGGCTTCCTCCGCCAGCAGCGGGCCATCTGGCGCCGCACCGAAGGCCACACCGAAACCTGGGACGACGAACAAGCCCAACTCGTCATCTACGAACTCGGCTACCAAGCCACCGGCTGGAACACCACCGGCGACGCCCTGCTCGCCAACACCGCCGGCGCGCTGGCCCGTGAGTACGACGAAGCCGGCCGCGACGTCCTACGCGACGAGGCCAACCGCGCCGCCCTCCTCGATCGCTCCCTGGCCGCTTGACACGTACGTGTCAACACCACGTGAGAACGCACCTTGGCAACTCCACAGCGACAGACATCTACCGCCACTCCCGGCGCGCCCGCGCATTGCTGCGCCTCACCACGACCACAGCGATAACGAACGCCGGGATCAGGCCCACCGTCATCAAGCAGACCAGCGCGCCGTCCACACCATCCATGCACGCACGTTAGATCGCCTCTTCGAGGAGTAGCCATGACCCTCCAGCAACACCACGTCCCGGTCCTCCAAGTCCGGGCCATCGGTAACCCCGGCCACGTCCAGGCCGTGCTCACCGCCGCGACCAAGCCGCGGAACGAATCCTCGGCCCCCACATCACCTGCCGCACGCAAACCCGAAGCGCCGGCCGTGTCGGCTACGTCCGCGCCTACCTCACCATCAGCCGAAAGGAGCCGCCCCTCGACCACCACGACAACTGACCAACCTCGGACCATCGAAGAGGTCTCGGCCTTCCTCCGCATCCCGGTCGGCACTCTCTACCAATGGCGCCACCGCCGGACGGGACCGCCGGCCGCCAAAGTCGGCCGCCACCTGCGCTACAACCCCACAGAGGTCCGCGCCTGGCTCGACCAGCAGGCGGCCTGACATGCCAGTTGACGACCGTTGGCATGTGACCAAGTGTGGGTCCGGTGAGCGGATCATGTCCAAGCGCTACGGCCGAGGCAAGCGGTGGCGCTGCCGGTATCACGACGCCAACGGCATCCCACGGGAACGCCTGTTCCATCGGAAAGTCGACGCGGACGCCTGGGACGCTCGGGCTCGGACCGGCATCGCCGAGGAAGCCAGGCTGGACCAGGGTGAGCGGCGGCTGACCAGGGACTCGTCGGCGGCGTGTTGAGGGCGGCAGCCGGTCAGGTGTCCGGGCAAGACCAAAACTAGTTTGTACCCGGCTTGTACTTAACGATCTAGGCTCCGCAAAGCGCCTGGTCAGAGCGGGCAAGATGTGGAGACGAGGGGACTTGAACCCCTAACCCCTGCCTTGCAAAGGCAGTGCTCTGCCAGTTGAGCTACGTCCCCCGGCCGGAGGCCAGGAACTAACGGAGATCCGGCGAGGTGGTCGCCTCGTGCCACAGCGCCCGCTCGTCGTTGGCGTCCTTGACCTTCTTCGCCACGTATACCGCTGCGCCGAGCACGCCGGCGAGGATCAGCAACTTCTTCACCATCGAACAGGCCCCTTCGTGATCGGGCTGGGCGGCCGTCGTGCGAGACGACCGAGACTTGTGAGGAGTGGGGCTAGATGGAATCGAACCATCGACCTCAGAGTTATCAGCTCTGCGCTCTAACCGACTGAGCTATAGCCCCGTGACGCGACGAGCTAGGTTACCGTACCGGGCTTGCTTCTCCCAAACCGGTACCCGCGGACACGAAGTTGGCCCGCGAACAGGGCGGGCCAACTGGGTTGAGCAGGTCAATCCTTTTCGGAGAGGGTGACCTCAATGCCCCCGACGAGGTCGGCGCAGACGTTGTAGATAAACGCCGACAGGGTCGCCAGGGCTGTGAACAGCACCACGTTGACCAGACCCAACACGCCGGCCGCGCCGATCACACCGACAGCTGTGATCTTGAACCCGCCCTTGCCGCCGGTGTGGCCGATCATGTCGGCCAGCGCCGTGTTCACGCTGTCCCACACGCCCATGGCGTCGAGGGCGAGATAGAGCACCGCGGTCGCCACGATCGCGACGAAGAAGAGCACGAACGCGACCGCGAACGAGAACTTCATCACAGACCAGGGGTCGATCCGCTTCACGAACAGCCGGGCCCGGCGTGGACCCCGTGCAGCCGCCGACGACACCGTCGCGCGCGCGGCGCGGACCGCCTCGGCCACTCGGCCGCCGGCGACTCCGCCCCGTCCGGTCGACGCCCCAGCCGCGGCACCCGCGGTCGCCGCCCCGGTCAGCCTGCTCGTCACCGAGTCGTTCGGCGCGGTGCGGCCGCTGGGGACGGTCGGGACCATAGGGGTCGCGGGCTTGGCCGAGCCGCGGATGCTGGACGGCACCGACGCCCGGCCGGTGCTCACCTGCGCCGAGCCGACGCCACCCGGTACCCCGACCACGGCGGTGGCACCACCGAGGTCCGGCGCCGCCGACGACGTACCCGACTCCGAACCGCCGCCGTCCTGCTTCTGGTCGGTCGGCGCCTCGGGCGGCGGCGGCATGCCGGGCGCCCGGGTGTACTTCGGGGCCGGGGTCTCGGCGGGGACGCTCGCGCGGCCCACCACCGCGCGACCGGCTGCGGAACCGTTGCCAGCGCCGTCAGCGCCCTCGGCGGCCTCGCTGTCGACCGGGGAAGTCGAGGTCGCGGCGGACCCCGACGTCGCCTGTGTCTCCGTCATCAACTAGTCCTGTTCGTCAGGCTCGTCGGCATTGCGAGCAATGGCCACGAGAGTCACGCCCTCCGGAAGGTCCATCAGCTTGACACCCATTGTGTTCCGATCTCGCGTTCGGCGTACAGGCTTCACCGGAGTCCGGATAACGCCTCCGTTAGACGTGATCGCAAATAGTTCGTCGTCGGGGCTGATCACGACCGCGCCCACCAGCCCACCACGTCGCTCGGTGATTTTCGCGGTGAGTACGCCCTTGCCGCCCCGGCCCTGAACAGGGTACTCGTCGATGGGCGTGCGTTTGGCATAGCCACCGTTGGTAGCCACCAGAACATCCATTTCTTCCCGCACGACCTCCATGGCCAGCAGTTCGTCGCCGTCGGTGAAGCGCATGCCGATCACGCCGGACGTAGCCCGGCCCATCGGCCGCAGCGCGTCATCCGTGGCGTTGAACCGGATGGCCTGGGCACTTTTGGACACCAGGAGGAGATCATCTTCCGGACCGATCATTGCGGCGCCCACGAGTTCGTCGTCCTCCCGCAGGTTGATGGCAATGATTCCCCCGGCCCGGTTGGAGTCAAACTCCTCCAACCTGGTCTTTTTCACCAGGCCGTTCTTGGTCGCCAGCACCAGGTACGGACTCACCTGGTAGTCGGCGATCTGGATCACCTGAGCGATGTGCTCGTCCGGCTGGAAGGCGAGCAGGTTGGCCACGTGCTGGCCCTTCGCGGAGCGGCTCGCCTCGGGCAGTTCGTAGGCCTTCGCGCGGTATACCCGCCCCTTGTTGGTGAAAAACAGGATCCAATCGTGAGTAGAACTCACGAAGAAGTGGCTGACGATGTCGTCCTGGCGCAGGGTGGCGCCCGAGATGCCCTTGCCGCCACGCTTCTGGGAGCGGTACAGGTCGGTCTTGGTGCGCTTGGCGTACCCGGTACGCGTGATAGTCACCACAACGTCCTCGCGCGCGATGAGGTCCTCCATCGAGACCTCGCCGTCGAACGGGATGATCTTCGTACGCCGCTCGTCGCCCCACTTCTCGACGGCGGCGGCCAGCTCGTCGGAAACGATCTTCCGCTGCCGCTCCGGCTTGGCCAGGATGTCCCGGAGGTCGGCGATGTCCACCTCGATCTTGGCCAGCTCGTCAATGATCTTTTGACGCTCCAGGGCGGCGAGCCGCCGTAGCTGCATGTCGAGGATCGCTGTGGCCTGGATCTCGTCGATCTGCAGCAGTTGGATGAGGCCGGTACGGGCCTCATCGACCGTGGGCGAACGCCGGATCAGGGCGATCACCTCATCCAGGGCGTCCAGCGCCTTGACCAGACCGCGCAGGATGTGCGCCCGCTCCTCGGCCTTGCGCAGCCGGTACGCGGTACGCCGGACGATGACCTCGATCTGGTGGTTCATGTAGTGGCGCAGGAACTGGGCCAGGTTCAGCGTGCGGGGCACCCCGTCGACCAGGGCGAGCATGTTCGCGCCGAAGGTCTCCTGAAGCTGGGTGTGCTTGTACAGGTTGTTCAGCACGACCTTGGCCACCGCGTCGCGCTTGAGCACCAGCATCAGCCGCATGCCGGTTCGGCCGGAGGACTCGTCGCGGATGTCCGCGATGCCGGTGAGTTTGCCCTCCTTGACCAACTCGGCGATGCGCTCGGCGAGGTTGTCCGGGTTGACCTGGTACGGCAGCTCGGTGACCACCAGGCTGGTACGCCCGCGGTTGTCCTCCTCGGCCTCGACCACCGCGCGCATCCGGATGGAGCCACGCCCGGTCCGGTACGCATCCTGGATCGCCGTGGTACCGACGATCAGCCCCGCGGTCGGGAAGTCCGGCCCCTTGACGATCTTGATCAGCTCGTCGAGCGTGGTCGCCTCGTCGACCTCCGGGTTGGCCAGGCACCACTGGACGGCCTCGGCGATCTCGCGCAGGTTGTGCGGCGGGATCTTGGTGGCCATGCCGACCGCGATGCCGTCGGAGCCGTTGATCAGCAGGTTCGGGATGCGCGACGGCAGGATGGTGGGCTCCTGCGCCCGGCCGTCGTAGTTGGGCACGAAGTCGACGGTGTCCTCGTCGATGTCGCGCAGCATCTCCATGGCCAGCGGCTGCAGCTTGGACTCCGTGTACCGCATCGCCGCGGCCGGGTCGTTGCCCGGCGAGCCGAAGTTGCCGTTGCCGTCGATCAGCGGGTACCGCAGCGACCACGGCTGCGCCATGCGGACCAGGCTGTCGTAGATCGCGGCGTCGCCGTGCGGGTGGAACTGCCCCATGACGTCACCGACGACCCGGGAGCACTTCACGTACCCGCGGTCGGGCCGGTACCCGGAGTCGTACATCGCGTACAGGATCTTGCGGTGTACCGGCTTGAGTCCGTCCCGCACGTCCGGCAGCGCCCGGCCGACGATGACGCTCATCGCGTAGTCGAGGTACGAGCGCTGCATCTCGACCTCTAGGCCGACCGGCTCCACCCGGCCGCCAACGTGCAGTTCTGTCGATCCGTCCGGCCCGGCGCCGGGGACGTCGCCCGGCTCGTCCGGGGTGAGATCCGGAGTATCAGTCACAATGAGCCCTCATGAGTTGTGGAAAAGCCTGTGGATATTGGGGATAACCTGTGGACCCGCGGCCATGGCCCGTACTCACGAACCATGGCCTGACCTGCGGAAAGGCAGCGCTGTCAGATGTCCAGGAACCGCACGTCCTTCGCGTTGCGCTGGATGAACGAGCGGCGGGCTTCCACATCCTCACCCATAAGGACGCTGAACAACTCGTCCGCGGTTGCCGCGTCGTCGAGGGTGACCTGACGCAGGGTCCGGGTCGCCGGGTTCATCGTGGTCTCCCAGAGCTCGGGGTAGTTCATCTCGCCGAGGCCCTTGAACCGCTGGATGTCGTCGGGCTTGGCGTTGGGCTTCGTCTCCTGGCGCAGCCGGATCAGGCCGTCGCGCTCCCGGTCGGAGTACGCGTACTGCGCGTCGTCGCCCTTCTTGTTCCACTTGATCTTGTACAGCGGCGGAGCCGCCAGGTACACGTGACCCAACTCGACCAGCGGCCGCATGAACCGGAACAGCAGCGTGAGCAGAAGGGTCTGGATGTGCTGGCCGTCGACGTCTGCGTCGGCCATCAGCACGATCTTGTGGTACCGCAGCTTCTCGATGTCGAAGTCGTCGTGGATGCCGGTACCCAGGGCAGTGATCAGCGCCTGGACCTCGTTGTTCTTCAGCACCCGGTCGATGCGGGCCTTCTCGACGTTGAGGATCTTCCCGCGGATCGGCAGGATCGCCTGGACTCGCGGGTCCCGGCCCTGCTTGGCCGAGCCACCGGCGGAGTCGCCCTCGACGATGAACACCTCGGATTCCCGCGGATCGGTCGACTGGCAGTCGGCCAGCTTGCCCGGCATCGAGCCGGACTCCAGCAGCGACTTGCGGCGTGCGAGCTTGCGGGCCTGGGCCGCGGCGATGCGGGCGCGGGCCGCCTGCGACGCCTTGGTGATGATCACCTTAGCCTCGGCCGGGTTGCGCTCCAGCCAGTCGGCCAGCCATTCGTTGCACACGCGCTGCACGAAGCTCTTCATGTCGGTGTTGCCGAGCTTGGTCTTGGTCTGGCCCTCGAACTGCGGGTTCGCGAGCTTGACCGAGATGATCGCGGCCAGGCCCTCCCGGATGTCCTCACCGGAGAGCCGCTCGTCGCCCTTGAGCACCTTCTTGTCGACGCCGTACTTGTTGATCACACCGGTGAGCGCGGCCCGGAAACCCTCTTCGTGGGTACCGCCCTCGTGCGTGTTGATCGTGTTGGCGAACGTGTAGACGGACTCGCCGTACGACTCGTTCCACTGCATGGCGATCTCCACCGCCATGCCCTCGCCCTCGGCCTCGAAGTCGATGACCGACTTGTGGATCGGGGTCTTGGTCTGGTTCAGGTGCCGCACGAAGTCGGAGATGCCGCCCTTGTAGAGGAAGGTCACCTCGCGCTTCTCCTCGGTCGCCTGCTCCCGCTCGTCGCGCAGCACGATGGTCAGCCCGCGGTTGAGGAAGGCCATCTCCTGCAGCCGGCGGTAGACCGTCTCGAAGGAGAACTCGATGGTCTCGAAGATCGACGGGTCCGGCCAGAAACTCACGCTGGTGCCGGTCTCCTGGGTGGCCTCGCCCTTCTCCAGCGGGCCCGGCTTGGAGTTGAGGTACGTCTGCCGCCAGCGGTACCCGTCCTTCTTGATCTCCAGCTCGATCCGGGTGGACAGGGCGTTGACCACCGAGACGCCGACGCCGTGCAGACCGCCGGAGACCGCGTACGCCTTCCCGTCGAACTTGCCGCCGGCGTGCAGCACGGTCATGACAACCTCGACCGTCGGCCGCTTCTCCACCGGGTGCATGTCGACCGGGATGCCCCGGCCGTTGTCCACGACCCGCACTCCACCGTCGGCCAGCAGGGTCACGTCGATCGCGTCGCAGAAGCCAGCCAGCGCCTCATCGACGGCGTTGTCCACGACCTCCTGGATCAGGTGGTGGAGACCGCGCTCGCTGGTCGTGCCGATGTACATGCCGGGACGCTTGCGGACGGCCTCCAGCCCCTCAAGGACCGTGATGGACGACGCGTTGTAGTCGCCCGGCTTCTGCTTCGGCGCTGCCACTGAATCGATCGCTTTCTCGTCCGGGCACTACGCCCCGGACGGGGTCAGGCGGTGCCGCCAGGCGCAGGCACGCCACGGGCCCGCACGCCTGGCGGAGCGAGAAATGGCGCGCCGATCCCCGGGGAAGCCCGCTGGTCGTGATCGGCTGATCTGTTCCGCTGTCAATCTTACTGCGTGCTGGCCACAGAAGCCGCCCGCGGCACCCCCTGAAATCGCCGTAGCGGCGAGAATTGGGCCGGGCACAACCTCCCCCACACGGCCGGCGGGGCCGGCGGCGCCGGCGCGTTGAGGGGGGCTTTAGATCTTGCCGGGCCCCGAAGGGCCAACTCGGCCGGTTCGAGGGTCGCGCCGGTACCCTTTCGTGCCGTACCCTCTCGCCGCGCGAAAGCCGTCGTTCACAGTCGTCGTCAATCAGTACCAGGAATGGATTGGGGCCACGATGGGCCTGGACAACGTCGCCGTACAGTGGCCGCGTACGGGCCGCTTCTACGAGCCGGTCGCGCCGGCGGAGTTCGTCGACTTCGCCGACGTGGGGCAGCAGGTTCCACGGATCGCCGGCCCTGCGGTGGCCCTCGCCGAGCACATCGCCGAGACCGGCACGATCCGCGCCACCGGCTATACCGAACTCATCGATCTGCTGCTGGGCCTCAACGGTGTGTTGTACGCCACTGAAGCCGCCGCCGAGGACGAGGATCCGGTCATCGACCCGGACGGGTGCGCCTGGATCGCGGGCGGCCTGGAGCGCTTCGTCGGCGGTCACCGCGAGTACGGCGAGGAGGTCACCTTCGACACGGTGGCCGACGTTATGCGGAAGGCGATCTCCGCCGGACGCCTCGCCGACCAGCAACTCCGATGGCTGGACGGCCGGCTCGGGGGGCTGCGCGACGAGGACGGCGCACCGCCGCAGTGGAGCTTCACGCTGACCGAACTCTCCGTGCTGGCGAGCTTCTACCGCCGGTGCGCGGAGCGCGGATTCGCCGTCTACGCCGACTTCTAGGTCCTCGGCGCGGACCTGGCGGCCCGAGTCGGCCGCTGGCCAGCGCACTGCCCGCACGGTCCGTGAGCGAAACGTCGCCGTACCGTGAACCGCCTCACGAATTGCCGACAACCGGGCGGAGCAGAAGCCACAATTGCCGCGGCCGGCGCACCGCCGACCGGGGAGAAAGGCGGCAAGTGCCTAGGGGGCTGCCGTCAGTACCGAGGAGACGGTAGTCGTGCGCAGCACCTTCGCTGCACTACGCCAACGTAATTTCCGCATCTGGCTGGGTGCGGATTTCGTGTCGGTCACCGGCAGTTGGATGCAGACCCTCGCGGTCAACTGGTTCGTCCTACAGACCACCGGATCGGCCACCCGGATGGGGTTCACCCTCCTGCTGCAGGCGCTGCCGGTACTGCTGCTCAGCTCCTGGGCCGGAGCGCTGGCCGACCGGATACCCGGCCGGCGGTTGCTGATCTGCACTCAGCTGTCCCACGCCACGCTCGCCGTATGTCTCGCCATGATCGCGTGGCACCACGCCGGGGGCATGTCGGCGATCTACGTGATCTCGATCGTCTCCGGACTGATCAACGCGATCGAGGCCCCGGCGCTGGGCCGCTTCACCTCCTCGACGGTGGACGCGGCGACCCTGGGCAACGCCCTGTCGCTGGGCTCGCTGTCCAACTCCGCCGGCCGGATCCTCGGAATGAGCCTGGGCGGCGTGGCCGTGGCGGTACTCGGCCCGGCGCCGCTGTTCGCCGGCAACGCGGTGAGCTTCCTCGCGGTGATCGTCGCGCTGCTCGTCATCCGTACCCACAAGCCCGTCGACCTGGCCGAGCCGCAGAAGCGCGGCGTACGGGAGGGCTTCCGGTACCTGTTCAGGCAGCCCATCGTGCTGATCACTCTGGCCCTGGCAGCGGTGTTGGGCAGCCTCGGCCGGAACTACCAGGTGACCATGGCCGCCATGAGCGACGGCCCGCTACACGCCGGGGCGGCCGGATACGGGATGCTCTCCACGGTCTTCGCCGTCGGTACGGTCGTCGGTGGCTTCATGGCCGCCCGCCAGCGCCGCCTCGGGTACCCGACCCTGGTCGTCGCCGGCCTGGTAGCCAGCGGTCTCGAACTGTTCTCCGGCCTCTCCGGCGGACTGTGGACCTTCGCCGCCGCGATCCTGCCGATCGCGGCCGCCGCGGTGCTGATCGATACGACCGTGTCGACCCGGGTGCAGCTGGATACCCGGGCCGACATGCGCGGCCGGGTGCTGGCCGCGCTCGCGATGACCAGTTCGCTGTCCAGCGCCCTGGGCGCCCAGCTGCTCGGCTGGCTGTCCGAGGTCGCGGGGCCGCGCGCCACGCTGGCGCTGGGCGGCACGGTGACCACGATCGCCTGTGCCATCGCCGC
>DASXOA010000216.1:0-2074 GCA_036494675.1 Rugosimonospora sp. | reverse complement strand
GGCGGGATCGACGTCATCGTCGACAACGCGGGCAGTCAGCGCCGCGTCCCCGACGGCGTGCTGGCCATGACCGACGACGATTGGACCGGCGACATCTCCGCCAACCTGCTGTCCGCCGTCCGGCTGGACCGCGAGTTGCTGCCCAGCATGATCGCCCAGCGGTCCGGCGTCGTGGTGCACATCGGCTCCGGAGCCGCGCGGCTCCCGCAGCCGGCAGCGCTGGCCTACGCCGCCGCGAAGGCGGCCCTGAGCGCTTACAGCAAGGGGCTGGCAAACGCCATGGCCCCGCACGGCATCCGTGTCACCACGGTGAACCCGGGCGTCATCGAGACGTCGGGGCTGAGCAACCGCCTCGTACAGGTGGCCGAGGAGTCCGGCATCGACATCGCCGAGGCCCGCCGGCGGCAGGCGGAGCTGTTCAAGATTCCGCTCGGTGAGTTCGGCACGGCCGACGATGTCGCCGAACTCGTCACGTTCCTGGCGTCCCCCCGCGCGCGCTACCTCACCGGTACGCAATTCGTCATCGACGGAGGCTTCTTCCCCGCGGTGTGAGACGCCGAGGGATTCGAGCCCGCCGACCCGGTACCGTCGTTTGCGGAAGGCAACATGGTCCGGATCGTCGGGTGTGCCGATGGGAAATGAACCGCCGCTCGTGCTGGCACTGCTGGCACTGATCGGGCTCGCCGGAGGAGTGGGCATCACCGCGGTCGGGCCCGGCGGGGTGCTGCCCACCATCGGGATGTTCCTGCTGACCGGGCTGCCCCCGGTGGGAGTGGCCGGAACCGCCATCGTCACCCACGTGGCGACCGGTGCCCTCGGTACCGCCGCCTATGCCCGGTCGGGGCAGTTGCGCCAACCGGAGACCCGCCGCGTCGCGGCGATCCTCGCGGCGGCCGCCGTCGTGGGTACGCCGCTGGGCGTGCTGTGCAACACCGCGGTCAGCGGCCGGGGCTTCGGCCTTCTGCTCGCGGTGGCGGTCGCCGTCACCGGCGTACTGGTGTGGGTGCGCGAGCGTCGCGTCGCCGGCCGCGTCATCGAGGACCCGCCGGCGCGGTTGTCGCCGTCCGTGGTCGGCGCGGTGGGGCTCGTGGTATCCGTCGGCGCCGGCCTGTTCGGTCTCGGCGGCCCGATGCTCAGCGTGCCACTGCTGGTGATCTGCGGCCTGCCGGTGCTGCCCGCGCTGGCCGCCGCTCAGGCCCAGTCCGTGGTCATCGCCGGCATCGGAACGGTCGGCTACCTCCTGCACGGCGCCATCGACTGGCCGCTGGCCGCGGTCGTCGGCGTCCCGGAACTGGCCGGGGTGCTGATCGGCTGGCGGATCGCCCACGCGGTACCCGCGCGCCAGCTCAAGTACACCCTGGCCGCCATTCTCGTGGCACTGGCGCCGTACCTCGCGCTGCACGGCTGAACGACGCCGGGCTGAGCGACGCGGTGAACCGCGGTGAAGCCGGGATGAACCTCGCGACGTGCACGCTCGGCGATGTCGTGGCCGCCAGCGCCACAGCGACGAGGGGAGGCACATGACTACCAGCCAGTCCCAGCCGGCGATCGTGGCAACCGGGCTGCGTAAGTCGTTCGGTGACCACGCAGTGCTCGACGGCATCGACCTGGACGTCGCCGGGGGAACGGTCTTCGCACTGCTCGGGCCCAACGGTGCCGGCAAGACCACCGTGGTGCGGATCCTGTCCACGTTGATCGGCGCCGACGGCGGTGAGGTGCGGGTCGGGGGTCACGACCTGGCCACCGATGCCGACGGGATCCGTGCCGCGATCGGGGTCACCGGCCAGTTCTCGGCGGTCGACAACCTGCTCACCGGCGAAGAGAACCTGATTCTGATGGCGGATCTGCGCCACCTTGGGCGGGCCGAAGGCCGGCGGCGCGCCGCCGAACTGCTCAGGAGATTCGACCTCGTCGAGGCGGCCGGGAGGCCGGTGTCGACGTACTCCGGCGGCATGCGACGGCGGCTCGATCTCGCGATGACGCTGGTCGGCGACCCGCGCATCATCTTCCTCGACGAGCCGACCACCGGGCTCGACCCGCGTAGCCGCCAGACGATGTGGCAGATCATCCGCCA
>DASXOA010000215.1:0-9947 GCA_036494675.1 Rugosimonospora sp. | reverse complement strand
GCCACCGGGGCGCCCCGGTGGCCAACCGACTCCACGGTCAGGAGTTCGGGTCTGCCGAGGAGATCTCCGCCAGTACCGACGTCTCGTCCCGGTCGATCGCGACCTCGCCCAGCGACAGCACGCCGACCACCTGGCCGCCGTCGATCACCGGGAGCCGGCGCACCGCCGCCCGGCGCATCAGCACCTTGGCCTGGCTCACCTCGTCCTCCGGCCGGACGGACACCAGATCCGTGCTGCAGATTTCGCCGACCGTCATGTTGCCGGACTGTGCGACCTCGGCCACGCCGCGCACGACGATGTCCCGGTCGGTCACCATGCCGATCGGCTTCATCGCGTCCACCACGATCACGCCGCCGATGTCGGCGTCGCGCATGAGTCTCGCGGCCTCGCTCAGTGTGGTGTCCGACTGGACCGTCACGGCCGGTTCCACCATGATTTCCCGTACCAGCTGTGCCATGGCTACCCCCTCTGTGGTATCACCCCGGGCGTACCCACCGTGCCTACCCACAAACGGATCATGAGACGATCCCGGGCCGGCTATCAGTCCAGGTGATCCTGCCGTCCGGTACGCCCGGGCAACTCCCATACCGAGGTCCGTCTGACCCGGACGCCCTCCAACACCCGGGGTACCGGCACCTCGTACGTGGCCGCGAGGCGGAAGAAGTCCCGGCGCAGGAACTTGCGCTCCGGATCCCCGGCGAGCACCCGGGCGCCGCGCCGGGCCGCCCGGCGCAGGAAATCGGTCATCCGGTCGGACATCGCCTTGCTGTAGAAGGCATCCCCGGCGAGGACAACATCGAAGCCGGCCGCGTCGCCGTCGAGCACGTCAGCCACCACGCCGTCGACGGCGACGCCGTTGGCCTCGGCGTTGCATCCGACCGCCGTCACCGCCACCGGGTCGATGTCGACCGCCCGGACGTGCGCGGCACCGGCCCGGGCCGCCGCGATCGCCACCAGCCCGGACCCGGTGGCCACGTCCAGTACCTGCCGGCCGGCGACCGAATCCGGGTGGTCGAGCAGGTACCTCGCCAGCGCCTGGCCACCCGCCCAGGCGAAGGCCCAGAACGGCGGCGGCTGCTCGCTGTGGTACTCGCCCTCGCTCAGCTCCCAGAGCCCGATCGGCTCCCCCGCCTGGCGCAGCTGGATCTCGGGGACGAACGTGACCGCCGCGAGCTCGGTATTGCTCGTGACGAAGGTGACCTGGTCGGCGTGCACCAGCCAAATTCTGCCGCCGCGCCCCGGGAGCGCGGGCGGCGGGGTCGCGCCGGGTCCGGGCCGGCGCGCCGGGTCCGAGCCGGCGCCGAGCCGCAGCGCGCCGGTCCGGGCCGGCGCCGAGCCACAGCGCGCCGGGTCCGGGCCGGCGCCGATTCTCGGCGACGCGTCCGGGCGGGTCGGCGGTGACGCGCGATAAATCCGGCCGGCGCGGGTAAGGCGGCCGGGTGGGAGGTGCGGGGCGAATGGGAAGTCACGCCCGTCGTGGGGCTACCGTACGAGCGTTGTGCGATCGGGAAGGAGCCGCCGTGGGTGCCGGAATCCGCCGCCGGTACGCGGCGCTGATCGGGACGCTGGCCGTCGCCCTGGTCCTGCCCGCCTGCGGCGCAGGCCGCCAGGCGCAGCCCCGGACGGCCGGGCCGCCATCCGGCATCCGCAGCACGCTGCTGCGTGACGCCGCGGCGGGGCTGTGCGACACCGAGAACGCGCAGGAGATGGGCGTCCAACGGCTCGGCCAGCTCTACGATGCGCCGCCGACCCAGTACCTCACGGTGGCGCGGGCCGAGTCCGCGGCGCGCCAGAAGCTCCGCGACGGGCTGGCCGCGCTCGCCGCGACCGGTGTCGACCGGTCCAGCCTGGGCACGCTGGTCGACGACGAGGACTCCGTGTTGAAGGCCCGCGCGCACCTGATCCGGGTCGTCGGAGCCCAGCCGGCCGGCGGCAGGCTCGCCCTGATGACCGGGCCGCCGAAGGTCGTGAGCGCGTACCGCGACGTGGTCGGCTCCTACGTCGCCGCCGGGAGGGACTTCCTGGCGGCCGGCCTGGCCTCGTGCGCCACTCCGATGATCACCGTACTGGTCGGGCCGGGCCAGGACGAGGCCTCCGCCGCGACGGTCGAGTTCCGGATCGCGGCAGCCTGCCGTACGGTCGGCTACACCACGCGCAGCGAGCGGCCCACCGAGTCGACGCCGGGCACCGCGACCCTGGGAACCGTGGTGCAGCCCGGCACCCGCAGGCCGAACGACGTCTACGACGGTTCCAGCGGCGCGGTGTCGCCACCGGTCGGCGCCGACGAGGCGATCGTGCTGACCAGCGTCCACTACCCCGTCGACTCCGCCACCTGCGCCCCGGCCGCGCCGGCGACACCGGCGCCGACCTCGAGCTGACCCGCACCCGACCGCCGTGGGCGGCGCCGTGGCGCGACCCCGCGGCCGGGAACCGACCGTCGACCGGCGGCCGTCGACGGGCGACCGGCGACCGGCGACCGGCGACCAAGGAGCAAGGAGCAAGGACCATCGCGGGACCAAGGACCATCGCGGTCGCGGCGTGGTCGTGAGAGCCTGATCGGATGCGGATCCTGCGTACCCCCGACGAGCGCTTCGCCGCACTGCCCGACTTCGACCTGACCCCGCGCTACGCCGACGTCGGTGGGCTGAGGATGGCCTACGTCGAGGCCGGCCCGGCCGGTGGACCGCCGGTACTGCTGCTGCACGGCGAGCCAAGCTGGTCGTTCCTCTACCGCACGGTGATGGACGTCCTCGCCGGCGCGGGGCTGCGCGCGATCGCCCCGGACCTGATCGGGTTCGGCCGCTCGGACAAGCCGGCCGACGCGGCCGAGCACACCTATGCCCGGCACGTGGAGTGGGTGCGCGCGTTCGCGTTCGACGCGTTGGACCTGCGCGCGGTCACCCTGGTCGGCCAGGACTGGGGTGGCCTCATCGGCCTGCGGCTGGTCGCCGAGCACCCCGACCGTTTCGCCCGGGTGGTCGCGGCCAACACCGGCCTGCCCACCGGCGACCAGGCTCTGCCGCCGGTCTGGTGGCGGTTCCGGGAGGCGGTGACGACGGCACCGGCGCTGAGCGTGTCGCGGCTGGTGCAGTCGGGCTGCCAGAGCCGGCTGTCCGATGCGGTACTCGCCGCGTACGACGCGCCGTTCCCGGACGAGAGCTACCTGGCCGCGGTACGGGCGATGCCCACCCTGGTACCGACCGCGCCGGATGACCCGGCGGCACCCGCCAACCGGGCCGCGTGGCAGCGACTGTCCACGTTGGACATTCCGTTCCTGGTGGCGTTCAGCGACGGGGACCCGATCACGGGTGGGATGGCGCCGGTTCTCCGGCGCGCCATGGCGGGCGCGGCCGGCCTGGACCACCCCACCATCCACGGCGCCGGCCACTTCCTCCAGGAGGACGCCGGGGCGCGGCTGGGCACCGTCATCGCGGACTTCGTGACCGGGAGCGGGCCGGCCTGACGGCGATGTCACGGTTCGCCCGCCCGCGACGTCTGTAGGGGCGGCCGGGCCAGATCGGACCGGCCGCCCAACGGAGGTCTCGATGAACGTCGCACTCTGGATCGCCCAACTGCTGACCGCGGCCGTCTTCCTGTTCTCCGCCGCGACGAAGGGAACGTGGTCGAAGGAGAAGCTCCTGGCCAAGGGGCAGAGCGGGGTGGCACCGGTGCCGATGCCGCTGCTGCGCGGCGTCGCGTTCGCCGAACTGCTCGGCGGGATCGGGCTCATCGCCCCGCAGGCGACCGGGATCGCGCCGGTGCTCACCCCGCTGGCGGCGGTGGGGCTGGGCATCGTGATGATCGGTGCGGCGACGATCCATCTGCGGCTGAAGGAGCCGCGTACCGCGCTGGGGAACGTCGCCATCCTCGCGCTGTGCGTGTTCATCGCGGCCGGCCGCCTGGCCCAGTTGACCTGAGCCCAGTTGACCTGAGCCCAGTTGACCTGAGCCCAGTGAACTGAACCCGTTGACCTGAGCCCGGCTGGCCCGAACCCGGCCGCGGCCGGCGACTAGTGTCGCCAGCCATGCAGCGGTACATCCTCTTTCCCGGGCGCCACCACGTCCTGACCGCGTTCCAGGCCGAGTACCTGCGGGACCTGACCGGCGACGGCACTACGGTGGTGTGGGCGGTCACCTCCGCCAACCACGAGAACACCCGGCGCAACCCGATCCCGTACGACCGGCGGGAGGCCGCGATCGAGCGGTTCAGCATGCTGGAGGGGTCGCGCTCCCTGGTGGTACCGGTCTTCGACACCGCGTACACCAAGCGTTTCGCCGAGGTGACGCTCAAGAACATCGAGGCGAGCCTGAGCCTGGCGCTGAGCCCAGCGAACTGCGTCGTGGCCTGCTCCACGCCCGAGGTGGCCGAACTGTACCGGCGGCTGGGCTTCACCGTCGCGGGCGTGGAGGCGACCCGCGACCCGGCACCGCCCCGGCCCTGGGACGTGCTGCTGGCGCTGGCCGCCGGCGATCCGGCCTGGACGGCGCTGGCCCACCCGGCGACCGTCGACGTCTTCGAGCGCTACGGCCTGGTGCGGCACGTCCGCACCGTGGTGAACGATCCGGTCGTCGGCGACGAGGGCGGCCTGACCACCACGCGCGACTACCGCAGCTACGCGGAGGCCTTCGAGTCCAGCGCCGCGCGGAAGTGGGAGGCGGCGCGCCGGTACGTGCGGCCGGGCCGGATCGTCGACATCGGCTGTGGCGCCGGGGCGGTGCTGGAACTGGCCGACCGGGAGCCGGCGCTGCGGGAAAGCGACCTGATCGGCGTCGAGGTGGCCCGGCACCTGTACGAGGAATGCACCCACCGCAAGGCGCAGGGCGCGTTCACCAACCCCAACGTCTTCTTCTACCAGCGCAACGTGCTGGGTGGCGCGGTGTTTCCGGCGCGGTCCATCGACACGACGCTGACGTTCGCGCTGACCCACGAGATCTGGTCGTACGGGTCGCAGTTGGCCTCGCTGCGCCGCTTCGCGCAGGCGATCTACGACCACACGGTGCCCGGCGGGGTCTGGCTCAACAACGACGTGTGCGGCCCGGACGGCGGGGACGGCGTCGTCGCGCTACGACTGTCCAGAGTGGACGGTGCCAACCCGGACAAGCCGCGCGACGACCTGCATCTGTTGTCCCGTACCGAGGTCACCCGGTACGTGGCGGGGCTGTCCAGCCGGGCGCGGTTCGACCAGTTCGTGGTGGACTACCGGTTCCCGGTGCCGTACGAGACCCGGGGCGACGAGGTGCTTCACGTCCGGCTGGCCGACGCCATGGACTTCCTGACCCGCAAGGACTACACCGACAACTGGCTCTCCGAGACGCACGAGCAGTTCTGCGGGCTGTCGTACCCGGACTGGGTCGGGCTGCTGACCGAGGTGGGCTTCGAGGTCGACCCGGCCTCGTACGCCTCGCGCAACGACTGGATCGTCTCCAACCGCATCGCACCGGTGGCCTCGCTGTCCACTCTGGACGGTACCGCCCTCGACTGGCCGGTGACCCACGCCCTGCTGGTGGCGCGCCGCCCGGCCGGGACCTGACCCCGGCGGCCAGCGTGCACGGGTTGGAGTTGCGTCTGCCGGGGTTGGCCCGCGGCGAGGGTGTGCTGGAGACCGCGTTCGAGCGCTACGAGCCGGTACGCGGGCCGGCACCGACCCGGTCCCGTACCGACCACAATCCGCTGCACCGCAAGGAGTACCTGCTGCACGTCACGCGCCGGGTGTAGCCCGGCCGGCGGCGGCGTCGATCGCGATGCGCAGGTATGCGGGCCTTGGGAGCGGCCCCCGGTGACAAACGCCACAGCCCGCGACGGCAAGCGCCGCCGCCACGCGGCGCCCGGCCGTACGCCCAGCCGTCTAAGGTATCGATATGGGTAATTGTGCCGGTCGTGCTTCCGCTACGAGCGGTTCACACGACCGGGGCTTGCCAGACAGCTCGCGGACATCCGGCTCGCTGAGAATTCGGGCCAACACATCGCTGATCATGGAGGATCCCATGCGTCTCCGATCCCGTACCCTCGTCCCGCTGGCCCTCGCGGCCGGCGCGTTGCTGGGTGCGACCGGGCTCTACGTCAACACCCACACGGCGCCCGTCAAGCTCGCGGCCGCCACGATCCCGACCTACGCGCACGTCGTCGTCGTGATGGAGGAGAACCACTCCTACGCCGACATCATCGGCAACACCACGAGCGCCCCGTACATGAACTCGCTCGCCTCGCAGGGTGCCCTGATGACGGGCTCCTACGGAGTCACCCACCCGAGCGAGCCGAACTACATGGCGCTGTTCGGTGGCAGCACGTTCGGCCTGTCGAGCGATGCCTGCCCGACCAACGAGGGCGCCAAGGCCAACCTCGGCTCCGAGTTGCTGGCCGCCGGCAAGACGTTCAAGGGCTACTCCGAGGGCCTGCCGTCGACCGGATCGACGGCGTGCACCTCCGGTTCGTACGCCCGCAAGCACTCCCCGTGGATCAACTTCAGCAACGTACCGACCTCCGACTCGCTGCCCTTCTCGAGCTTCCCCTCGTCGTCGAACTACGCGAGCCTGCCGACCCTGTCGTTCGTCATCCCGAACCTGAAGGACGACATGCACGACGGCACCATCGCGCAGGCCGACACCTGGCTCAACTCGCACATCTCCGCGTACGCGACGTGGGCCAAGACGAACAACAGCCTGCTGATCGTCACCTGGGACGAGGACGACTACACCGAGGGCAACCAGATCCCGACCATCTTCGTCGGGCAGAACGTCGTCACCGGCCACTACAACCAGAACGTCAACCACTACAGCGTGCTGGCGACCCTGGAGAAGATGTACGGCCTGGGCCTCGTCGGTTCGAGCGCGTCGGCCACGCCGATCACCAGCATCTTCGGCTGAACCACCGGTGACCGGCCGCCACGGTCGGCCGGTTCGGGCCGGGCCCACGGATCCCGTGGGCCCGGCCCGCCACCTCACCCAACAGTCCACTGTGGAGGCCGCGGTGCGTTTCCTTCCCGGCTGGCGACGTGTGCGACGGCACCCCCGCTGGTGGATCGCCGGCGCCGCGGTCGTGGTCCTGGCGGCGGCCGGCGCGGCGTACGGCGTCGTGACAGCGGACCGGGTCGTGACGCTGGACGAGAAGGGCTGCGGCACCGGCTGGTCGGGACCGGTCGACGGCCGCCAGAGCCTCATCCTGCGCGACGCGGCCCCCAACCCCGTCCAGGTGTACCTGATCGATCCCCGGCGCAACCTGGTCTACGCCGAGGCCCGGGACCTGACGCCCGGCACCCGGCGCACGATGAGTACGACGCTCGGTGCCGGCCGGTACGCGCTGCGGTGCGTGTTCACCGACGGTACGGTGCTCACCTCGCCGGCGCACACCCTCACCGGTACCGTGGCCGGCGCGGTCGCCGGCGTGCCGCCCATGCCGGACCTGGACCTCACCGAGCCGGTCACCGCGTACCGCGCCTACGTGCAGCGCAGCCTCCCGCCGCTGCTGAGCGACGCGACCCGGCTCGCCGCCGACGTCACGGCCGGCAACCTGGCCGCCGCCCGCTCCGACTGGCTGCCGGCACACCTGGACTACGAGCGCCTGGGCGCGGCCTACAACTCGTTCCAGGACTTCGACGCCGGCATCAACGGTACGGCCGACGGGCTGCCCCGGGGTGTCGACGACCCCTCGTGGACCGGGCTGCACCGGATCGAGTACGGGCTGTGGCACGGCCAGTCCGCGACGGTGCTGCGGCCGCTGGCCGACGGCCTGGTCTCCGACATCAAGGGCCTGATCGAGGACCTGCCCAGCGAGGACATCGACCCGGGCGACCTTCCGCTGCGTACCCACGAGATCCTGGAGAACACCCTGCAGTTCCAGCTCAGCGGCCACGACGACTACGGCAGCGGGACGACGCTCGCCACCGCGTACGCCAACACGCAGGGTACCCAGGCGGTGCTGAGCACGCTGACCGGCCTGATCACGGCCCGGGACCCGGCGCTGCTCACCGAGATCGACCAGGGCGTGACGGCCGTCCAGGCCGACCTGCTGAGCTGCCGCGACGCGCACGGCACGTGGACCGCCGCCGCAGCGCTGCCGCAGGCGCGGCGCCAGAAGCTCGACGGCGACCTCGGCGCGCTGCTCGAACGGCTCGACGCGGTACCCAATCTGCTGTACGAACGGACTTCGGCATGACCTCGACGACCGCGACCCCACCCGGCGGCGACGCTCCCCGGCCGAGCCTGGGCCGGCGCTCGTTCCTGCGCGGTACCGCGCTCGGCGCCGCGGCCACCGCGACGCTCGGCGCGGCCGGGTACGGCGCGGCCCGGGCCGTGGGCACCGGCACGGGCACGGGCGGGCGGCGGCTTGATTTCCACGGCGCGCACCAGGCGGGCATCGTGACGCAGCAGCAGGCCGCCGCGACGTTCGTCTCCTTCAACGCCACCGCGTCCGACCGCACCGCGCTGCGGGACCTGTTCCAGACCCTGACCGAGCGGGCACGCTTCCTCTGCGCCGGCGGCACCCCGCCCGACGTTCCGGTCGCCTCGGTACCGCCGGACAGCGCGACGCTCGGCCCGGTCGTGCCCGCCGACGGGCTGAGCGTCACCGTCGGCGTGGGCGCCTCGCTGTTCGACGACCGGTACGGGCTGGCCGCCCGCCGGCCGGCCAAGCTGACGCCGATGCCGGTCTTCCCCAACGACAATGTCGCCGGCTCGACCGAACTGCACGGCGACATCTCGTTGCAGATCTGCGCGGACTCGCGGGACACCGTGATGCACGCGCTGCGCGACATCGCCAAGCACACCCGCTCCGGCATGCAGCCGAACTGGAAGGCCGACGGCTTCCTCTCCGCACCCCGACCGTCCGGCACGCAACGCAACCAGCTCGGCTTCAAGGACGGCATCGCCAACCCGGACGTGGCGGACCCGGCCGAGACCCGCCGGCTCATCTGGGCCCGCGGCGGCGTGAACGGCGAACCGGCCTGGGTCGAGGGCGGCAGCTACCAGGTGGTGCGCATCATCCGGATGCTGGTCGAGTTCTGGGACCGGGTCTCGCTGCACGAGCAGGAGACGATGATCGGCCGGCGGCGGGACAGCGGCGCTCCGCTGAACGGCACGGCGGAGACCGACGTCCCGAACTACACGAACGACCCCAACGGCATCGGCATCCCGCTGACGGCGCACATCCGGATGGCCAACCCCCGCACGGCGGAGACGGACAACCAGCGGATCCTGCGCCGCGGGTACAACTACGACCGGGGCGTGGACCTCGACGGCAACCTGGACGTCGGGCTCATTTTCTGCTGCTACCAGCAGGACGTGGCGCGGCAGTTCGAGGCGGTACAGAAGCGCCTGGTCGACGAGCCGCTCGTGGACTACATCCAGCCGACCGGCGGCGGGTACTTCTTCGCGCTGCCCGGGGTACGCGACGCCGGCGACCACTTCGGCTCGGGCCTGTTCGCATAGGCGCTGGCAACGAGCAGCCGGGTGATCCGCCGTCGGCCGTGCGGCCAGCGTCTGCCGTCGGTATCTGCGCAACGAATGGGGAAATGAGCGGCACAATGGTGGGTAGCGGCTGCGATTTCGTTGGGAAATTCCGCCGTTGAATTGACAGCGAGTACCCCGAGTCGGGTTCACGACACGGAAGGCGCCAAATTGGGCGATGAATACCGCAACGCATTTGGCACGCTATTCGGTGTGACAAACAAGCAGCCACAGGACCCGTGGCAATACGTTCAGGGCGCCGCACCCGTTCCGCCCGACGCGACGGCGTCATTTCCCCCGGTACCGCCGGCCCGCGAATCCCGGTGGCGCAGACTGCCGCTCGCCGGCAAGGTGGCCCTCATCGTGGCTCCCGTGCTTTTCCTGTGCTGCGGAGGGCTCACCGCCATCGGGGCGCTCGTCGGACCGCCGCCGCAGAAAGCGGCACCGAAACCGGTGAATGCCGGCGGTGTCGCCATCGGCCACCCGGACGCGACGAGAAGCCGGGTA
>DASXOA010000214.1:0-4798 GCA_036494675.1 Rugosimonospora sp. | reverse complement strand
GCGAGGTGTTCGAAGGTACCGGCGCGCCGGGCGAGGACGACGCCGATGAACGCGGCGATGAGCAGTTCGGCGCGCAGGTGCGGTTGCGGGTCGCCGTCCTCGCGCAGCCGCCGGGTCAGCGGCGCGACGATGCGGTGCTCCAGTTCGGTACGGGCGGCGTCCTGGGCTTCCGGGTCGCCGTACGGGCGGATGGCGGCCTGGAAGACCGGACCGGGACCGTGCCTCCCGATCCGGTCGAGCAGCGCCGCCAACCGGTCCGGATCCAGCAGGTCGGCGGGCGGGTGCGGCCCGTCCTGCGCGTGCAGCGTCGCGATGAACAACTGGGCCTTGCCGCCGAAGTACCGGGCGATCATCGCCGGGTCCACCCCGGCCCGTTCGCCGATGTCGCGTGCCGTGGTCCGGTCGAACCCGCGGTCGGCGAACAGCTCGCGCGCGGCGTCGAGGAGCCGGTCGCGGCTGGCCGTCGCGTCGCGGCGGCGGGGAGTCGGTTCGTTGGCCATGAGTCGATCCTTACCGGGCGGCGGCGGTCCGGGTGGGTAGCAGCGGCAGTGCGAGGCTCACGGCGGCGGTCACGACCCAGACTCCGCAGCCGATGAGCCCGGCGAGCGTATAGCCGCTCGCGGCGGGGAGAAGGTGCCCGGGTGCGGTCCGGGTCTGCAGTACCACGGCGCTCAGCGCGCTGCCCGCCGCGTACCCGATGTACCGGATCACCTGGTTGAAGCTCGTCGCGCTGCCGGTCTCGTCCGGCGGCACCGCACCCACGATCAGGCCCGGCATGACCGCGAAGATGGCACCCACCCCGAGCCCGGCGATCCCCATGAGGACCACCAGCTCCCACAGGCTGGCCCGCGCGTAGGTGAACAGCACCGTGGCGAGCAGTACCACCATCGATCCGATGGGCAGCAGGAGTTCGGCCGACGCGCGACGCACTATGGCCGGTGTGATCCGGTTGGCGACGAGGCTCCCGGCGGAGAACGGCACCAGCACCAGGCCGCCCACGGCGATGGAGGCGCCGAGCCCGTAGCCGCTGCTCGTCGGGGTCTGGACGAACCGGGTCACCAGCGAAATCAACAGGTACATCGCGATGCCGGCCAGCAGCACGCCGACGTTCGCGGTCAGCACGGCCCGGCGGGCCAGCAACCGCAGTTGTACGAGTGCGTAGGCGCGGCGCAGTTCCAGCACCGTCCAGCCGGCGAGCACGACGAGCGATGCCACGACGATGCCGATCAGGCGCGCCGACGACCAGCCCCAGCTCTCCCCCTCGCTGATGGCGAGCAGGAGTCCGGCCAGGGCCGCGCCCAGCAGCGCCGCGCCGAGCACGTCGAGGCGTTGGCGCGGGCGGTGCGCCGAGGAGGGGACCACCCCGACGGCGACGACCAGAGCCAGGGCGCTGACCGCCGCGCCGAACCAGAACGCCGCGTGCAGGCCGCCGTACTGGGCGATGAGCCCGGTGACCGGGTACCCGAGGCCGACGCCGGCAACGGTGGTGATGGACAGCATGGCCGCCGTCGAGCGGGCCCGCTCACGGGGCAGCGCGTCGCGGGCCACGGTGATGCCCAGCGGGGTGAGCCCGAGACCGACGCCCTGCAGGCCGCGCCCCACCATCAGGAGGACGAAACCGAACGGCAGGGCGGCCAGCACGGCGCCGGCGGTGACGATCCCGAGGCTGGCGATGATGACCGTCCGGCGGTGCGGGCCGTCACCGAGGCGTCCCATCGTCGGGGTGGCCAGCGCGCTCACCAGGAACGTGATGGTCAGCGGCCACTGGGCGGCACCGAGCGAGACGTGGTCGGTGCTGGCGATGGTGGGGATGAGCGGCGCCCCGAGGCTGCTGATGACCGCCACCACCATGCCGATGAAGATCAGGCCTGGGACGATGAAACGCCTGGTCAACGGCTGTGGCTGGGGCTGTTCGGGGGCGTCCATGCGGGGAAGTCTACAGACGATGTCTACAAGCGATGACAAGCCCCGTTCCCGGGCCGGACTCCACGGTCGCCGGCTGTCCGGCGCTCCGGGCCCTTCGGCCGTCCGGATCCTGTCGTACCGGGTCGGTACCGTAAGGCACTGCCCCGATCGACGGGGCGTGGGTCCCTGAGGAGCGGGAGCTTGATGGACGAGCCGATCGACACGGACGAGCCGATCGACACGGACGGCCCGATCGACGTGGACGCACCGATCGACGTGGACTCACCGATCGGCAGGGACGCGCCGATCGACGTGGTGGCCCCGGTCGTCGATCCGAGCCGGGCCGTGCCGTTCGACACCCCCGAGGCGTACGCGGGCGCGATCGACCAGATCCGGGCCTCCTCGGCGGCCTACTTCGCCGGCGCCGAACTCCTCCTCGACGACGCGACCTACGACGCGCTGGTCGCCCGGGTCATCGCGACCGAGGCCGCGCACCCGGATTGGCGCGTCGCCGACTCCCCCACCATGACGGTCGCCGCCGGGATGGGGGTCGCCGGCGAGATCGAGCACAGCGAGCCGATGCTCAGCCTCGACAACGTCTTCTCCGAGGAGGGCCTGCGCACCTGGGCGGCCCGTCTGGAGCGCGTCATCGGCCGGCCCGTGACCCGTTTCGCGGTCGAGCCGAAGATCGACGGACTGGCGATCGCCGCGACCTACCTCGACGGTGAGCTCCAGCGGGTTGCCACGCGCGGCGACGGGCGCACCGGGGAGGACGTCACCGGGCAGACCCGCCTGGTGTCCGGGTTGCCGGCCCGGTTGGCGCGGCCGGTGTCGCTGGAGGTGCGCGGCGAGGTGTTCATGACCGACGTCGACTTCGAGAAGGCCAACCAACTGCGCGTCGACCACGGCGAGCCGGCGTTCGCCAACCCGCGCAGCGCGGCGGCCGGTTCGCTGCGGGCCCAGCGGGTCTACGACGTTCCGCTGTCGTTCTTCGCCTACGCCGCGCACGGGCTGCCCGACGCGGCCGACAGCGCGCACTCGGCGACGATGGGATACCTGACGGAGTTGGGGGTCGCGACGACCGGCCAGTCGTCGGCGGGGCTACAGGTGTGCGCAGACCTGGACGAGGTGTTCGCGGCGGTCACCCGGCTGGCGGCCATCCGGGGCGAGCTGGGCTTCGGGGTGGACGGCGCGGTCATCAAGGCCGACCTGACCGAGGACCGCCGGGCGGCGGGCTCGTCCAGCCGGGCACCCCGGTGGGGCATCGCGTACAAGTTCCCCGCCGACACCCGCACCACCATCCTGCGCGGCATCGAGGTCCAGGTCGGGCGGACCGGCGTCATCACCCCGGTCGCCGTGCTCGCGCCGGTCCAGGTCGGTGGCGTCACGGTCACCTCGGCCACCCTGCACAACTTCGCCGACCTGGTCGTGCGCGACGTGCGGGTCGGCGACACCGTGTTCGTCCGCCGGGCCGGCGAGGTCATCCCGGAGATCACCGGCGCGCGGCTCGACCTTCGCCCGGCCGACGCGGTCGCGTTCGAGCCGCCGGAGCGCTGCCCCCGCTGCGACGGCGACATCGACCGCTCACAGAAGCGGTGGCGTTGCGTCAACGGTCGCGCGTGCGGGGCGAAGGAGGCGCTGTCCTACTTCGCCAGCCGCGATGCGATGGACGTCGAAGGCCTCGGTGACAAGATTCTCGACGCGCTGATCGCCGCCGGGCTCGTCACCGACCCGGCCGACCTGTACACCCTCGACGTGCCCACGCTCGCCGCCCTGGACCGGATGGGCACCGCCTCGGCCACGAAGCTGGTCGCCAACATCCAGGGTTCGAAGGCCAGGCCGCTGTCCCGGGTGCTGACCGGGCTCGGCGTCCGGATGACCGGCCGGTCCATGTCCCGCCGCCTCGCCCGGCACTTCGCCACCATGCAGGCCCTGCAGGCGGCCAGCGTCCCGGACCTCCAGGAGGTCGACGGCGTCGGGCCGGAGCGTGCCGCCACCATCGCCGCCGAACTGGTCGAACTCGCCCCCCTCATCGCGAAGCTCGCCGCGCACGGCGTCAACCTGACCGAGCCCGGCGCGGTCCGCCCCGCCCCGGCCGGCTCTGCTCCGGCCGACTCCGCCCTCGGCGGCGACGCATCCGCCGCCGATGCCGCCGCCGGCAACGCATCCGAATCCGATTCCGCCACCGCTGACGCATCCGCCCGCGCTGTCGCGGCCGAGGTCCGGCTTCCGCTCCAGCGCGCCGACGGCACCCCGATGACCGTGGTGGTCACCGGATCCGTGCCGGGCATGACCCGCAACGAGGGCAACGAGGCCGTCGAGTACCTCGGCGGCAGGTCGTCGGGCTCGGTGTCGAAGAGCACCGACCTGGTCGTGGTCGGCGACGGGGCCGGATCCAAGGCCGCAAAGGCCGCCCAGCTCGGGATCCGGGCCATGCCGGCCGACCGGTTCGCCGCGCTGCACGCCGCCCATCAGGCCGGTGACGCCGAAACGGTGGCCGACCTGCTGGCCCGACCCGAGCCGTCGGCCTGACCCGGGCCGCCGAACAGCGAACGGCGAACGGCTATCCGGCGGTCGGGTAGGCCTGGAGTTCGTAGATCGAGTAGCCGAACGCGGTCGCCCGGCCGACGCCCTGCACGCGCAGGTACGCGACGTCCGGCTGGTCCAGCCAGAACGTCTCGGTGCCGCCGGAACTGCCCGTCACCGCCACCGCGGTCGTCCACGTCGTCCCGTCCGCGGAGACCTCCAGGTTGTACGCCGTCGCGTGCGCGGTCTCCCAGGACACCACCACCTTGCCGAGGTGCTGCGCAGCGGCGAACCGCACCTGGAGCCATTCGCCGTCCGTGTAGCCCGACGACCACCGGGTGGTGGCGTCGCCGTCGATGGCGTGGTC
>DASXOA010000213.1:0-9402 GCA_036494675.1 Rugosimonospora sp. | reverse complement strand
CTGCGGCGCCGCCGTTGCGGGAGTTGGGTCCGGATCCGTTGACGGATAAACCGTTGGTGATCAAGGATGGTCGGTTCGGTCCGTATGTGACCGATGGGGAAGTCAACGCGTCGTTGCGGCGGGGTCAGACCCCGGAAACGTTGTCGGTGGAACAGGGTTCGGAGATGCTCGCTGAGAAGCGGGCCAGCGGCCCGGCCCCGGCGCGTAAGAAGACCACCGCGGCGAAGAAAGCCCCCGCGAAGAAGACCACCGCCGCGAAGAAGACCACCGCCAAGGCCACCACCACGGCCGCGAAGAAGACCACGGCTGCGAAGAAGACGACGGCCGCGAAGACGACGACCGCCGCGAAGAAGAGCCCCACCGCCAGGAAGGCCGCCGGTCGGGACGACCGGTGAGGGTCTGACGAGAAGCGGGCGACTTACACCGGGACACACTCGATGATCACGTGACGATCCGTGATGTCGTGCACCGCGGTGACCTGGAGGCCAGCGCCGGCGGCCAGGGCTGAGTAGTCGTCGATGGTGCGCTCGCGACCACCGGTCAGTACGAGCATGCGCAGGTTCATCGCCGCGAACGCGGCGGGGTCGGCACCGGGGGTGCCGAGCGATTCGACCACCAGCACCCGGCCGGTGCTGCCCGCCGCTTCGGCGCAGCGGCGCAGGATCGCGCCCGCCGCGGCGTCGTCCCAGTCGTGGATGATGCGGTTGAGCAGGTAGGCGTCCGCACCGGCGGGCAGCGGGTCGAAGAAGCTCCGGCCGACGACCTCGCACCGGCCGTCCAGGCCGAGCCCGGCCAGGTACTGCCGGGCTCGGGCCGCGGTTTCCGGCAGGTCGGCCAGCGTGCCGCGCAGCCGCGGGTTGCGTTGCAGTACTTCGGCGATGAGCGTCCCCGTCCCGCCGCCGATGTCGGCCACGTGCTCCACCGTCGTCCAGTCGTACCTGTCCGCCACCGCGACGTTGCCGCCGTCCACCGCCATGGTCGCGTCGAAGGAGGCGCCGATCGCGGGGTTGGCGTCCAGGTAGGCCCAGAACGGCTGGCCGAAAACCTGCTCCCAGGCCGGCTCCCCGCTGCGTACGGTGTGCGCCAGGCCGGTGAACGCCAGATCCATCCGGCCGCCGAAACCGTCCAGGTCCAGCCAGGCCGCGCCTGGCTGGCCGGTACGCAGCATGGCGGCGGTCCGGTTGGCCGCGAACTGTCCCGGAGACGGCTCGGTGAACACCCCTTGCCGCACCAGATGGCGCAGCATGCGGACCAGAGCCTCCGGGTCGGCTCCGGCACGTTGCGCCAGGTCGCCGATGACGGCTCCCTTCCCGGTGCTGTCATCGGGCATGAAGTCCGCGAGCCGCAGTGTCGCGGCGACCCGAAGCGCCATCGGGGTCACCAGGTCCATCAGCGGTTCCAGCACCTCCCACACCGCCGTCACCGCCTGGCCCGTTCCCGGGTCCGTGCCTGCCGTCGCTGGCCTGCCGTTGCCGGCCGCCGACGTCTGGTCGCCCGAGGTCATCAGCACCCCTCCCTCGTTCCGATTGTCCGGTCTCAGCAATTGTGTCGGTTGATCATGCGTCGAGCCAGTAGTCCAGCCTGGGGCCGTGACGTCCTGCAAGCCCGCGCCCGCTGGTGCCACCACCGAGCACGACTCAACCGGACGTGAGCGTGTCCCAGGCGGCCATCGCGCAGGTGATGACGGTTTCCAACTCGGCGCGGGTGGCGCCGTCGCGGGCTTGTACGGATAGGCCCTGCACCACGGTGGTGTAGTAGCGGGCGATGGCGTCGAGGGTGGCGGCCGGCGCGGTGAGGTCGCCGTCGGTGACGCCGCGGGCGAGCCGGTCTTTGATGGTGGTGTGCATGTCGCGCCGCAGGTCGGCCAGGAACTCCCGGACCGCGTGGTTCTCCACGGCGCCGGTGGGCGCGGCCAGGATGAGCATGCAGTAGTGCGGCGTGTCCGGGCCGGTGATCTGATCGGCGGTGGCGCGCAGCATGGCGTGGGTTGCGGCGCGTGCGGTCGGCTGTTCGCGCAGCGCGCGCCGGGGCGGTTCGCCCGAGGTCGTGCCGTAGAGCGCCATGACCTGGCGGAACAGGTCCTCTTTGCTGCCGAAGCAGGCGTAGATGCTCGCGGAGGCGATACCCATGGCCTCGGCCAGGTCGTTGAGCGAGGTCCCCTCGTAGCCCCGCTCCCAGAACAGGTCCAGCGCCTGGCGTAGGGCGGTGTCCGGGTCGAAGGTGCGTGGCCTGCCGCGAGTAGCCATCCGGATACGTCTCCGTAGTTGTTTGTTGTTCGATCAAGTTTACCTTGACTTGCGCAGCGTAGCCGTGGCACGGTTTGCTGGTCGTTCGCTAAACAAATGATGCTGCCGCTGGGGGACTCCGGACATGACAATCGCCGACAAGACGGTCCTGGTGACCGGGGCCAACCGTGGCATCGGGCGGGCGTTGGCCGCCGAAGCCCTGGCCAGGAACGCCAGGCAGGTGTATGCCGGCAGCCGCCGGCCACTGGCTCACCCCGACGCGCGGGTCACACCCCTGATACTGGACGTCACCAGCCCGGATCAGGTTCAGGCTGTCGCCGGCAGGGTCAGGGCTCTGGACGTCCTGATCAACAACGCCGGCGTCCTACTGAGGGACGACCTGACCGATCCGGCGGCGATCGAACGCCACCTGGCCGTCAACCTCTTCGGCACTTACGCGATGATCCAGGCATTCCTGCCGGCGCTGTCCCGGTCCCGCGGGGCCATCGTCAACATGCTGTCGGTGAACTCCCTCGCCCCGATGCCGCTCATGCCGGCCTACTCGATATCGAAGGCGGCCGCGTTCTCCATGACCCAGTCGCTGCGTGTCCTTCTGGCCGAGCACGGGGTACGGGTTCACGCGGTCCTGGCCGGCCCGGTGGACACTGACATGCTCCGCGGCGTCGACATACCCAAGGCGTCACCGGAATCGGTCGCCCGGGCCGTCTTCGACGCAGTCGACAACGGGGAGGAAGACGTCTTCCCCGATCCCGTCTCGGCGTTCATCGCGGCCGGCTGGCGCGACGGAGCGACCAAGGCACTGGAGCGGCAACTCGCACAGGCGGCGCACACCGCGCCGTAGGAACCGTCACCAGCCAGCGTCACGCGAACACCACGCCGGCCCGAACGGGGTGCCGTCCTGCCCCCGCGCCAACAATTGTTGGCGATCGATAATCAAAGGAAGTCGATGACATGACGATTCCCGCCACCATGCGCGCCTTGCGGCAGACGTCACTGGACGGCCCGCAGGACCTGCGCTTGATCACCGACGCGCCAGTACCGAGCCCAGGCCCGGGCGAGGTCCTGATCCGTGTCACCGCCGCCGGCGTCAACTTCGTCGACATCTCGCAGGCCCGCGGCACGTTCGCAGGCGGCCCGCAGCCGCCGTACGTGGCGGGCATCGAGGGCGCCGGTGAGGTCACCGTCCTCGGCGAGGGGGTGACCGACCTGGAGCCCGGCACCCACGTCATCGGCACCGGCATCAAGGGCGGAGCCTTCGCCGAGTACATGGTGCTCCCCGCGGCCGCCGCGCTGCCGGTGCCGACGGGCTGGGCCGACGAGCAGGCGCTGGGTCTGGTCGTGAACTGGCCGACCGCGCTGGCGGCGCTCAAACCGCTGGGCGGCGTCACCGCGGGGCAGACCGTGCTGATTCACGCCGCGGCCGGCGGGACCGGCCAGGCCGCGGTGAAGATGGCCAGACACTATGGTGCGACGGTGATCGCCACGGCCTCGCCAGGCAAGCACGAGGTGGTATGGGCGCTGGGCGCCGACCACGTCATCGACTCCCGCGGCACCGACATCGCCGCCGAGGTCCTGCGGCTGACCGACGGCGCGGGCGCCGACCTAGTGCTGGAGTCGGTCGGCGGCGCCACCCTCGACGCCAGCCTGGCCGCGACCAAGCGGGTCACCGGCCGGGTCGTCGTCTACGGCGTGGTCGGCGGCGAAAGCGCGATCACCAACTGGGAACTGGTCTACAAGCACCAGATCCACGTCATCGGCCTGAACATCGGCATCCTGATCCAGCACGCACCGCAGATCTTCGGCGAGGTCATGGGCGAGTTGTTCGGGCTCCTCGCGGCCGGGGTGCTCGAGCCCGGCCGACCCACCGCGTATGAGCTGGCCGAAGGGCCGAAGGCACTCGCGGAACTGGAAGCGCGGGCCACCGTGGGCAAGCTGGCACTGCTGCCCTGAGCAGACCTGACGCCGGGTGGCGGGTCCTCCGGCTTTGTGAGCGGCCACGTAGGGGTACGGCTGCCGCGATCACGACGCGTGGGGAACGACCGGAGTATCAGGCGGAGAAGCGCGGGCTCCGGTCGCCGCCACCGGCGCGCGCGGTGCTCCGCCGCACCACGAGGGACGGCGTGACGCGGGTCCGGGACAGTTCGTGTACGGGAGACTCGTCCATCAGGTCAACCAGCAACTGCAACCCGCGCCGGCCCAGTTCGTCGAAGTCCTGCCGGACCGTGGTCAGCGCCGGGATGAAGAACTCCGACTCCGGTATGTTGTCGAACCCGACGACGCTGACGTCCTGCGGCACCCGTACCCCGCGCTCGTGCAGCGCGTGCAGCAGTCCCAGCGCCATCTCGTCGTTGCCCACGAAGACGGCGGTCGCGCCGGGTCTGTCGGCCAGTTCGAGTCCGGCACGGTAGCCGGACGCCGGGCTCCAGTCCCCACGGATCACCGGCGGCGCGGCGACCCTCGCGTCGGCGAGGCCCGCCCGCCACCCCTCGACGCGCTCCTGCGCCTCCAGCCAGTCGGCCGGCCCCGCCACGTGCCACACCGTCGGGTGGCCCAGCCCGAGCAGGTGGTCGGTGGCCAGCCGCGCGCCGGCCAACTGGTCGACCGACACGACCGGCACGTCGCCGCCGTACCCGGCCTCGACCGCGACGATCGGCAGCCCCACGTGCATCTCGCTGGCGCCGCGCGCCGAATCCTCCCGTGGGGCGATGACGATGACACCGTCGACCGACTGGTCGGCCAGAGCCTCGACGCTGCGCCGCACCGAGCCGGCGTCGAGGGTGGCCAGGCTGCTGAGCGTCACCGAGTACCCGGCGGCACGTGCCGCCTGTTCGATGGCGAGCAGCGTGGAGGCCGGGCCGAACAGCCGGGTGTCGAAACTGACCACGCCGACCGTGCGCGACCGGCGGCTGGCCAGGCCGCGCGCCAGCGCGTTGGGCCGGTAGTTGAGCTGCCGCATGGCCGACAGCACCCGGTCACGGGTCGTCCGCCGGACGTTCGGGTGGTCGTTGAGCACGCGCGACACGGTCTGATGGGAGACGCCGGCGAGCCGGGCGACATCGTGTATCACCGGCGGTCGCGAGGTTCGCCCGCCACCGTTCGCGGATCGTTCCCTACCTGCGTCTGCGCTCACAGGGCCCCTTCCGGGCTGGCACGGCAGCGTTGCTGCAACACGATACGTGACCTCGTCACCGAGGTGGTGGGGCTACTGCTCCCCGACCATGCGGCGGATGAACTCGGCGGCGAGCGTGCTGCGCTGGCCCGGCAGCCAGATCGCGCGCAGATCCCGGCCGAGGTCCAGCCCGGTCACCCGTACCGCGACCAGGCTCCCGTCGCGCAACTCGTCCTGCACCGCGAGCCGGCTGACCACGGTGGCACCCAACCCGGCCCGTACCGCCGCCTTCAGCGCCTCGGTCGAGGTCATCACGCCGTACGGTTCGGCGACCCGGTACCCGGCCCGGGCCGCGGCCGCCTCGTACGTGCGCCGGGTACCCGACTCCCGCTCGCGCAGCAGCAGCGGGGTGGCGGCGAGCGAGTTCCCGGGCAGGGTCTCCCGGCCGGCCCACGGATGGCTGGGCGCGACCACCACCGCCAGTTCGTCGTGACCGATGCGCCGGGTACGCAGGCCGGTGAAGGCGCCCGGTCCCTCCACGAAGCCGAGTTCCACCTCGCCCGCGCGGACCGCCGTGACGACCTCGTCCGTGTTGGCCACGGTGAGCCGGACCGCCACGTCCGGCCGGACCGCCCCGAAGTCAGCCACCCGGACCGGCAGCACGTACTCGGCGTTGGTGTAGCTGGCCGCCACCCGGATCTGGCCGCGCGCCCCGGCGCGTACCGCGTCGGCCTGCGCGGCGAAGCGGTGCAACGCGGCGAGTACCTCGCGGGCGTGCCCGGCCAGTAGCTCACCCTCGGGGCTCGGCTGGGAGCCGCGTGGTCCCCGCCGCAGCAGCGCCATTCCGAGCCGGCGTTCCAGCCGGCCGATCGCCTGGCTGGCCGACGGCTGGGTGATCCGCTGGCGGCGGGCCGCGGCGGACAGGCTGCCCAGGTCGACGGCGTCGACGAACAGGCCGAGCGCGGGCAGGTCGGCCGGGGTGAGCTCGTGGTCACTCATAGGCCCAGCCTATGACGTCATATCATCGTCGCCACTACCCGGCCGGAGCGGGCCGGCCAAGACTTGCATCATGATCAGTACGGCGCGGACCGGCGAGACGGCACAGCGTGAGCGCATCCGCGCACTGCTGCCCGGTCTGCTGGCGGCCGCCGCGATCGGTGCGGCCGCGACCGCGCTCGCCACGGGGGTTCCGCTGCTCGGAGCCCCGGTGCTCGCCGTGCTGCTGGGCCTCGTCACCCGTACCGTGGCGGACCGGCGCGGCGGGCCCGGCAATCGTGGCCCCCGCGAAGCCGGCGGGCACAGTGCTGGCGGGCACGGCGACGGCGAGCACGGTGCTGGCGGGCACGGCGACGGCGGGCACGGCGACGGCGAGCGCCGTGATGGCGCCGCGGCCCTGCACGCGGGCTCCCGCTTCGCCGGGCGGCACGTGCTCCAGGCCGCGGTCGTGCTGCTCGGTACCGGCCTGTCCATGCGGTCGGTCCTGGACACCGGGGTGGCGTCGCTGCCGGTCATGCTCGGCACCCTCGCCCTGTGCCTGGTCGCCGCGTGGCTGCTCGGCCGCCTGCTGCGCATCCCCGATCCGCTGCGCACGCTGATCGGCGCCGGTACCGGCATCTGCGGTGCCTCAGCGATCGCGGCACTGCGTGGCATCGTCGTGGCCGACGAGGTCTCGGTGGCCTACGCGGTGTCCACGATCGTGGTCTACAACATCACCGCCGCGGTCGTGTTCCCGCCGGTCGGCCGGCTGCTGGGCCTGAGCCAGCACGCGTTCGGCCTGTGGGCCGGTACCGCGGTGAACGACACGTCCAGCGTGGTCGCCACCGGGTACGCGTACGGGGCGGTGGCCGGCCGGTACGCGGTCACGGTCAAGCTGACGCGAGCCCTGATGATCATCCCGGTGGCGTTCGGTGTGGCGGCGCGCGCCCGCCGGTCCGCAGGGGCAGGGGCAGAGGTAGGGGCCGGGGCAGGAGACGAAGCCGGGGCCGGCGGCCGGGATGCCGGACCTGCGCCCCGTACGCCGGTCTGGCGGCTGGTACCGCCGTTCCTGGTGCTGTTCCTGCTGGCGGCGGCGGCCAACTCGACCGGCCTGGTGCCGGCCGGCTGGCAGGGCGCGCTGGCCCACCTTGCCGGGTACCTGGTCGCGGTCGCGCTGGCCGGGATCGGGCTCGGGGTACGCCTGCGCGAACTGCGCCGGGCGGGGCTGCGCCCGCTGGCGTTCGGGGGCCTGCTGTCCGTACTCGTGGCCTGTGCCAGCCTCGGCCTGCAGGCGCTCACCGCGAGGTAGCCGACCGGCCCGAGCAGCCGCTTACGGCCGCGCGGCCACCGGCAACTGGCCGCTGGCGCGGCGACCGGTCGCCGGCGGCTACGCGGCGACCGGCCTCGGGTCGTCGACCGCGACCGGCTCCGGGCGGCGCATCTGGCGCCATGTCGGGAACACGAACGGGGCGAGCGTGGTGACCAGGTACGCGGCGCCGAACGCGAGCAGCGCCACGCGCGTACCGAGCGCCTCGATCGCGTACCCGCCGAACAGCGCCCCGAACGGTATCCCCACCCAGGCACTGGCCCGCACGGCACCGAGCACGCGTGCCCGCAACTCCTCGGGGATCCGCTCGTACGCGGTCGCGCTGATCACCGTGTTGAGCGACCCCGCGAAGACCTCGGCGACCAGGACCACGCCGACGACCGGAGCCAGCGTGCGGAACAGCGCGAGCACGATGAACCGTGGGGCACCGCTGACCAGGTTGCCCACGCTGAACAGCGCCCGCCGGGACAGCCGCGGCCCGAGCCACGCCCCGAACAGGTTGCCCAGCACGTTTCCTAGGCCGCCGACTCCGGCGATGATGCCGAGCGCGCCCGCCGACCCGATCTCGTCGCGCACCCAGACGGGCAGCATGACCTCGGAGAGGCCCTGATCGAGCAGGTTCGTCACGGCCACCATGGTGATGATGCCGAGCAGCAGCCGATCGGAACGGATGAACCGCAGGCCGGCCGCCAGGTCGCGCCCGTACCGGCGCATGGCCGACCCCTCCGACGGCGCGGCCGGTGCGGTCCGGGGCACGCGTACCCAGATCGCCCCGATCGCCGCCGCCACCGCGAACGTCGCCGCGTCGATGGCGACCACCACCGGCGAGCCGGCGAACGTGACCAGCACTCCGGCCAGCGGCGCGCCGAGCAGCAGCGCTGTGCGGTTCGCGCCGGAGTTGAGACCGGCGGCCCGTTCCAGCGCGATCTCGCCTGCCGTGGCCGTCGCCGGGACCAGCGCGCTGTTCGCGGTGTCGGCCGCGCCGCGCACCCCGCCGGCCACCGCGACGAGGCCCAGCAGCACCGGCAGGCTGAGGCTGCCCGCCGCGTACATGAGCGGGATGGCGCCGGTCGCGACCGCGGCCACGACGTTGCCCACGAGGAAGGACCGGCGCAGTCCGGCCCGGTCGACCAGCGGGCCGGCCAGGGCCAGCGCGGCGACGTACGGCGCCATCGCGGCGAACGCCACGAGACCGGTCTTGGCCGCGCTGCCGGTGGTGGTCAGCACCATCCACGGGATCGCGACCGCCGACATCGAGGTGCCGGCCACCGAGATGACATACGAGCTGACCAGCGCCGCGAACGGCGCACGGCGCCTCACGACCGGTCCCCGTCCGCGGTGCCGCCGGCCGGCTCATCGTCCGGCCCATCGTCCGTGGCGTCGTCGGGAAGCATCTGGAACTGGAAGATGGAGCGGACCGCGCCGTCGCCGCGCGCCGGGCCGCCGGGTTCGCGACGGTACCGCCGGATCAGCGCGGAGACGTCGGCCGCGAGTGCCCGCGCCTCGTCGTGGGTCAGCTCGATGGCGTATTCGTGGAACGTCCACGGCAGCGTCGAGAGCTCGTCGAGCCGGCCGGCGAAGCTGTTGATGTAGGACAGCATGCGCTCGTGATAGGTCTCGGCGACGATCCGCATGTACTGCTCGGCGACCTCGACACTCTCCGGGTCGGGGAGGTCGTCGGGGGAGCGGAACGTGGCGATCGAATCCCGGTAACTCGGCCGCCACCAGCGGTCGCGGCCGGTGCC
>DASXOA010000212.1:0-7032 GCA_036494675.1 Rugosimonospora sp. | reverse complement strand
CAGCAACTCGCGGTCCAGCCGGACGGCGGACAGCAGGTTGGCGGAGATGTCGCCGGTCCAATCGTCGTCGGTCATGGCCAGCACGCCGTCGGGGACGCGGCGCTGACTGCCCGCGTTGTCGACGATGACGTCGATCCCGCCCAGGATGTCCAGGACGGCCGTGGCCAGGTCGCGGGCGCCGCTCTCGGTCGAGAGGTCCGCGGCTACGAAGGTGCCGGCAGGCTCGGGTACCGCCGTACGCGCCGCGACGACGACGGACGAGCCCGCGGCGGCGAAGTGCTCGGCGATGGCCGCCCCGAGTCCCCGGGTGCCGCCGGTCACCAGGACTCGTTTACCCGCCAGGCCTGTGGCGGGCGCGGCTACCGGCATGGTTTACTCCAATGGTTGATATTCGACGAACATCGACCATTGAACGAGAAGAATGATGGCGCGTCAAGCAGTCCACCCGGAGATGGCCGACGTCACCCTGCCCCAGGTGCTGTCCGCCCTGGGCGATCCGATACGGCTCCAGGTCGTCCGGGTACTCAGTGACGGCGCTGAACATCTACGCGCCGACTTCCCCCACACCGTCGCCGACTCGACGCTCAGCCATCACATGAAGACCTTGCGTGAAGCCGGTGTCGTCTTCAGCCGCCCCGAGGGCACCCGGTGCTACGTCTCCCTCCGGAGTGAGCTGGACGATCGGTTCCCGGGGCTGGTGCGTGCCGTACTCGACGCGGATGCCACCTCGGCCTGACCGCTCCGCTCGGCGTTCTCCGGTCCTGCGCGCGGAATCGCCGAGCGGGCCCCGGATCCGTCGGTGTCACGCCGACAACTCGACCGCCGGGGCCCGCTCACCGTCATGCGGTCACGCCAGATCCGGGCACCAACCGTCGCGGTACTCGACCGCCGGACCGTCGAATCGGCGCGGGCGAACCTGTTCGTGATGTACGCCCGGCACCGCCTCCACGTGGATCGCGGCCGGCCGTTCGACGATGACGCACACCTCCTCGCCCGGCCACCACCAGCCGCAGGAGCGGGCGAGCGTGGCCCACACGTCCAGATAGGACTCGTCGGCGTGGCTGTACTGCGCCAACCCGAGCCTGCGCCACGTGTCGTAGTACGCGACCCAGTACGCCTCCTGCTGGCCGTACCAGCAGACGGCCGGCGGGCGCTGTGCGGCGAGTGCCGCGCGTACCGGCAGATAGAACCCGTCGGCGAGGCTGGTCCGCAACGCGTCGCGCACGCCCTGGCGGAGCACCTCACGGAACGGGATGCCGGCGCGCAGCGCGTCGAGCGGCGGCAGGACGGGCCAGGGCTGCTGCGCGTTCTTGCGCTTCGGCGGCGGCGGATCGAAGTCGGGACGGGTCAGGCGCTCGTCGAGCGCGCTGCGCAGCCGGGACAGCGAGGCGGCAAGGTCGCTCGCGAGCGGCGGCGGCCCGCTCCGGGGAGGCCGCATCACCCACTGGTACAGGGTGTCGAGAGTGGGAAGGCCCGCCACGAGCGGAAGCGCCCCGGATGGCGAGTCGACCCACACGAACCGGGGTCGCGGCCGGCGCAGGCGCGCGTAGATCGTGCTGAGCGCCTGCTCGGCGGCGGGGCGGTCGGCGGGCTCGGTGGACAGTCCCCAGTGGAGCCATTCCCGCCGTATCTCGGCGGAGCGGCGCCAGTGTTCGGCGGCGACGTCCGGCGACCGGCCGGCGGGAGCCAGACGTGGTTCGTTGACCGTGACCCGGATGCGGGGAACGGTGCCAGAGCCGTTGACAGTGCGGGAACCGTTGATAGTGGAACCGCTGATCGTGCGGGAAACGTTGCCGGTGCGAGGACCGGACGCAACGGGAGCGACGGTGGCGGCCTGGTGCCGCGTGCCGGCGGTCACCGCGCGGGGGCGAACACGCCCTTCCAGTTAGAAGCGATCATGCGGTCGATGATGACAGCATCCGATCGCTGAGCGCAACCGGTATGTGGCGGCAACGGTTTCACAGCCTGATCTGCCGCCCCTGCCAGCGGGATCTCAACCAGCGGTCGTGGCTGGCCACCACGACAGCACCCGGGCCCGTGCCCAGGGCCTCCTCCAGCTCGTCGCACAGCCGTGGCGAGAGATGGTTGGTCGGCTCGTCCAGCAACAGCAACTCGGGTGGGTCGGCCACCAGCAGCGCCAGGGCGAGCCGGCGCCGCTGACCGACCGACAGCTCCCCGACCGGCCGGCCGGCGTCACGCGCGGCGATCAGGCCGAGCGAGCGCAGCGGTACGGACTCGGCACGCTCGACACCGAGAACCCGCTCGTACGTCTCCTGTGCGGTTCCCTCCGGCCGGTCGAACACGGTGTCCTGGGTCAGCAGGCCGACCCGCAGCCCGCCCCGCCGGTGGATCCCGCCGGCCGCCTCCAGCCGGCCGGCCAGCACCGCGAGCAGCGTCGACTTCCCCGTTCCGTTCGCCCCGGTGACCAGCAACCGGTCGGTGGCCGACACGTCGAGGCGGTGCAGCGCGAGCCGGCCGGGTACCCGCAGCTCCCGCACCGACACCAGGATCCCGTCGGTGGCGGTGGTGGCCAGCGCGGTGGCCCGCAACCACAGCGGTTCCGGTGGCTTGCGGACCTGCTCGCGTTCGAGTTCGTCGAGGCGCCGGGCGGCGTTGCGCACCCGCCGGGAGACCTGGTTCTGCACCCGGCCGGTGGTGTGGCCGTAGCCCATCTTCTCGTTGTCGCGCTTGGCGCGCCCCGGCGCGACCTGGTGGGCGGTCACGGCGACCGACCGGCGCAGCTCGGCGAGTTCCTCCTGTTCCTCGGCGAAGCGCCGCTGCCAGCGATCCCGCTCCGCGCGCTTCGCCGCCTGGTAGTCGGTGTAGGTGCCGCCGTAGCGGGTCGGGCCGTCCACCGCCGGATCGAGGTCGATCAGATCCGTACAGACCGCGTCGAGGAACGCCCGGTCGTGGCTTGCCAGGACCACGACTCCGGGCAACCCGCGCAGCTGCTCCTCCAGGAAGACCGCCGCGGCGTCGTCGAGGTGGTTGGTGGGTTCGTCGAGCAGGAGCGCCGAGGGGCGCCTGATGAGCAGGGCGGCCAGCCCGAGCCGGCCGCGTTGCCCGCCGGAGATCGACGCGAGCGCACGGTCGCGTGGGATCTCACCGAGGCCGAGTCCGGCGAGGACGATCCCGGCGCGCCGGTCCGCGTCCCAGGCGTCGCTCTCCTGTGCGCGGTCGAGCCGCTCGCCGTACTCGGCAAGCAGTCCGGCATAGTCCGGGGAGTCCTCCGGAGTCCCGGCGAGCGTACTGGTCAGCCGGTCCAGCGCGGCCAGGACCTCGCGCGCCTCGCGCAGGGCATCGTCGACCACGTCGGCGAGCGTCGAGGCCGCGTCGAAGGGCATCTCCTGGTGCAGGAAGCCCAGATCCGGTGGGCGGACGACGGTACCGGCGTCGGGCTCGTCCGCCCCGGCGAGCAACCGGAGCAGGGTGGACTTGCCGGTACCGTTCTCGCCGATGAGCCCGATCCGGTGGCCGGGGGCGGCGACGATCGAGATGCCGTCGAGCACCCGGCGGGTGCCGAGCGTACGGACGAGGTCATGGGCGAGCAGCGCTGATGCGGACATTGGGGACACCACCGGCGGAAGCGGCTTTCGCCCGCCGGGCTGTGCCTCGGTCGCGGGCGCGGAAGTGTCAGTGGCTCACATCCCCTCCATCGTAGCGCGGCCGCACCGATCGCGTCGCAGGGTGGGGGATCGTCACGCGCGGGGGCGGCTGGTCAGGCACCGGCCGCCCACGCCCGCTTCACCGGTCAGAACTCGTCGCCGCCGACAAACTGCCGTTCGAGCCGGTCCGCCGTCGCGGTGATCAGCGCCAGCGGGCGCTCGAACTCGTTGATGTCGAGGTTGGCCAGCGGCATCGACTGCCGGATGAACAGGTGACCCTCGATCAGGGCCGCCCCGCCGCAGACCTTCGTCCCGACCTCTTCGAGGACCGCGCGCAGATCCATGCCGTCCGCCTTGCCGATCGGCGACTCGATCTGCAGCCACTCCTCGGTCCCGTTCTCCAGCGCCTGCCTCCACAGGAACACCACCTGGGTGCGGAGATCGCCAACCTCGAAGACCAGTTTGACGCGGTCGGGCCCCTCGTCGGAGATCTTGTAGTTCGACCGTACGTACTCGACCACGCTGTTCCAGGTAGTCATGTGCATCTCCCTCGTTCCGGGTTTTCGACATGTCACGGTCGGCGAAAAACGGGCCGAAGGTTAGCACTGGACTGTCTCCCGCGGCAGTCCGGGTACGATCGCGGGCATGAACCCGTCGGACCAGGAGTGGGTGACCGTCGCCGCATACGAGAACCTTCAGGGGTCTCTCCGGCCCGCCGCGGCCGTGCGCGGTTGACTGCGCGACCGGGGCATCGACTGGATGCCGCTGCGGGCCGATGACGTCCTGGTGGACCTCGCCTGCGGCCGCGATGCCGATGGGAGCTGGCACGGCTGGTACCACATCCGGATCCGGGCCGAGGCGCTGCGACCGCTCGGCCTGCACCCGGATCAGCCGACCTCACGGCTGAGCGCACCCTCCCCGCCGGCCTGGTGGCACGCTGAAGCGGAGCGGCGCGCCCGCTGAGGGTGCCCCGGGGCGCGCTCGCGTCCCGGCCGTCGCGGCGCGCCGAACAGTTCGTTTAGTCGTCCAACTATTGACGTCCAGCTCATCGACGTTGTGAAATCTCCTCGGTATCAGCGACGCTGCACCGGGAAGGACGTCATGTCTGCTCCGCACGTCTCTCGACGGGGACTGCTGGCCGCCGGCGCCGCGGCCCTGGCCCTGCCGGGTACCGCCGCCCTGGCTCTGCCGGGTACCGCCGCCGCCGATCCGGACCGGGCGGCGGCCGGCACCTCCAGGTACACCTGGCGCAACGCCGAGATCGTCGGCGGTGGGTTCGTCCCCGGCATCGTCTTCAACCAGGGCGAGCCCGGTCTCGTCTATGCCCGCACCGACATCGGCGGCTGCTACCGCTTCGATCGCGGGCGGGGCCGCTGGGTGCCGCTGCTGGACTGGGTCGACTGGGACGGCTGGGGCTACACCGGCGTGGTCAGCCTCGCCACCGACGCGGTCGACCCGGACCGGGTGTACGCGGCCGTCGGCACCTACACGATCCCGAGCTGGGACCCGAACAACGGCGCCATCCTGCGCAGCACCGACCGCGGCGCCACCTGGAGGGTCAGCCCGCTGCCGTTCCGGTTGGGCGGCAACATGCCGGGCCGGGGCATGGGCGAGCGGCTGGTCATCGACCCGAACCGCAACAACGTCCTGTACCTCGGCGTGCGCGGCGGGTACGGCCTGTGGCGCAGCACCGACTACGGCGCGACGTGGGCCCAGGTGACGTCCTTTCCCAACCCCGGCAACTACGCACCCGACCCGACCGATGCCAGCGGGTACAACGCCGACAACCAGGGCGTGCTGTGGATCGCGTTCGACGCTCGCACCGGCAACCGGCGCACGGCCACCCGGACCATCTACGTCGGCGTCGCGGACAAGGACAACATCCTGTACCGCTCGACGGACGCGGGTGCGACCTGGCAGCGGGTACCGGACCAGCCGACCGGGTACCTGCCGCACAAGGGCGTCCTCGACCACGAGAGCGGGCACCTGTACCTGGCCACGAGCGACACCGCCGGCCCGTACGACGGTGCCAAGGGCGACGTCTGGAAGCTGGACACCGCCACCGGGGCGTGGACGCTGATCAGCCCGGTCCCGTCGACCAGCGGCGACGACTACTTCGGGTACAGCGGGCTGACCATCGACCGGCAGCACCCCGGCACGCTGATGGTCGCCACCCAGATCTCCTGGTACCCGGATGTCATCCTCTACCGCAGCACCGACGCCGGCGCGAGCTGGACTCCGTCCTGGACGTACGGCGCCTGGCCCGAACGGATCCTGCGCTACGACATCGACATCTCCGCCGCGCCGTGGCTCACCTGGAACGCGACCCCGGCGCTGCCCGAACTGGCGCCGAAGCTGGGCTGGATGACCGAGTCGGTGGAGATCGACCCGTTCGACTCCGACCGGCTGCTCTACGGCACCGGCGCCACCATCTACGGCACGGACAACCTGACCGACTGGGACGCCGGCACCACCGTGCACATCTCGGTGCGCGCCAAGGGACTTGAGGAGACGGCGGTACAGGACCTCATCAGCCCGCCGGCCGGCGCGCACCTGCTGTCCGCGGTCCTCGACGTCGGCGGCTTCGTGCACACCGACCTGGCCAGAGCCGGCCTGATGTACGCGGACCCCACCATCTCCAGCACGACCAGCCTGGACTACGCCGGTCGCCGGCCCGAGGTCATCGTGCGGGTCGGCAACAACAGCGCCGGCAGTCCCCACTTCGGCATCTCCACCGACGGCGGTGCGACGTGGACACCGGCCGGGACCGAGCCGGCCGGGGTCGGCAACGGCGGCACGGTCGCCGTCGGCGCGGACGGCGCACGGGTGCTGTGGTCCCCGGACGGAGTGCCGGTGAGCTTTTCCGCCGATGCCGGTGCGACGTGGGTCGCCTCGACGGGGGTACCGGTGGGTGCGCAGGTGAGGTCGGACCGGGTCGACGCGCTGACGTTCTACGCGTTCGCGTCCGGCGCGTTCTGGGTGAGCCGGGACGGCGGGGCGATGTTCACCGCCACCGCGGCCACCGGCCTGCCGGCGCGGGGAAACGTGCGGTTCCATGCCGTACCCGGGATCCGGGGCGACGTGTGGCTGGCGGGTGGCACCACCGGCGGAGACTACGGGCTGTGGCACTCGACGGACGCCGGTGCCTCGTTCACCCGGCTCGCGAACGTGCGGGAGGCCGACACCATCGGCTTCGGGAAGGCGGCGCCGGGCCGCCGGTACCCGGCGCTGTTCACCAGCGCCAGGATCGGCGGGGTACGCGGCATCTTCCGCTCCGACGACGGCGGTACCCACTGGGTACGGGTGAACGACGACCGGCACCAGTACGCCTGGACCGGCGCGGCGATCACCGGCGATCCCCGGATCTACGGCAGGGTCTACGTCTCCACCAATGGCCGGGGCGTCATCTACGGCGACGTGTAGGGGC
>DASXOA010000211.1:0-11629 GCA_036494675.1 Rugosimonospora sp. | reverse complement strand
AACGGTCACGTGCATTAACAGGGAAATCACGAGCGCCGTATTGACCTTGGATCGGTCCACTGTTACGTTCCCGGCATCCCGTTGGACCAGTCCAACGGACCGGGTCACAGAGATGACCGCCCCTACTGGACGGAGATGGGTGCGAATGGCCAAATTGACTATCCGCGACATCGCCGCCCTTGCCGGGTTGTCCAAGTCGACCGTGTCGCTGGTGCTCAACAACAGCCCACGGGTCGACCCGGCGACCAGGCGGCACGTGCTCGCCGTCATCCGGCGGCACAACTACGTGCCCAGCTTCGCGGCCACCGCGCTGGCGAAGGGCAGCACCCGGCTGATCGGCATGATCGTGCCCGGGCTGTCCTGGCACATGGTCGCCTCGATAAACCTGGGTGTCGCGGCGGTGACCGAGCGCACCGGGTTCGACATCATCCTCTACACCGTCGCCAACGACCGCGACTACGGTGCGGTCATCGACCGCATCCTGACCTCCAGCATGTCCTCGGGCGTGCTGGTGGTCACCGACAAACAGCCGCTGGATCCACTGGTCCAACTCCAGCGGGACGGCATGCCGGTGGTGCTGATCAACACCCTCGGCACGCGGGTCGACCTGCCCTCGGTCACCGCGGACAACTACGAGGGCGCGCTCGCCGCGATGAACCACCTGCTGGAACTGGGCCACGAACGGATCGCGTGCGTCCAGGGAATGATGGAGTACCAGTGCTGCCAGGATCGGTACCGCGGCTACCTGGAGGCGCTGCGCCTGGCCGGCATCCAGCCCGATCCGGAGTTGACGAAGCCGGGCGAGTTCAGCCCCGAAACGGTGCGCTCCAGCAGCCGCGAACTGTTCGAACTGCCCAAGCGGCAACGGCCGACCGCCGTGTTCGCCCACACCGACGTCACCGCCTACGCGGTGATGAAGGCGGCGACCGACGCCGGCCTGCGCATACCGCAGGACGTGTCCGTCATCGGGTTCGACGACATCGAATCCGCCTCCCAGATCAATCCTCCACTCACGACCATCCGGCAACCCTTCATGGACATGGGCAAGCGGGCGGCCGATCTGATGCTGAACGCCATCCGCGCCGTCGACGACGGCGAGCCGGCCCAGGGCACCGGCGGCGAGGCGGTCCGGCTGTCCATGCCGACCAGCCTGGTCGTCCGCGGCACGACAGCACCCGTCCCGGTCACCCGGGAACGCCGAAGTCGCCCGCAGGCGGCGGCCCCCGCGTGAACGGCCGCGGGACGCCCCGCCGCCGATAGCCAGAACCAACGGGTACGTCCCGTCCGGCGCCACCACCACCCGGCGGCGCCGCGGGATCCCGCGTGCCCGAGACACCCAGCAAACGGCCGTCCACCGGAGTATCCGGGGGACGGGGAACCTCCCGCGCACACCCCCGCTGGAAGGGATCCGTACATGAGACGCAGTTCTCCACCGACCAGGTGGTCCGCCAGACGTGCCGCCTGTGGCGCTGCCGTGCTCGCCGTGCTCACCGCGGTCGCGGTCCAGGTCTTCGCCCTGCCCGCGCACGCCGACGCGACACCGTTCCCGGTGCTGCCCGCCGACCCACTGAGCACCTTCACCGAGTTCAAGTCGCTGCCCACGACGGCCACCCAGATCGTGCCGGTCAGCGGCAACGCCACCTTCACCCAGGCGCTGCAGATCGCGGTACCCAACGGACCGCAGAGCACCGGGCTGGACGGCGAGTACGAGATCACCCTCGGCACACCGACCGCCGCCGCGGTGACCACCGGCGACGCCCTGGTGGCCACCGTCTGGGCCCGGTCGGTGCAGCCGATATCCGGTGGTACCACCGGCAACGCGCACCTGGTGTTCGAGACCGACGGCAACCCGTACACGAAGTCGATGAACGCCGCGCTCCAGTTCGGCGCGGACTGGCAGCAGTTCCAGTTCCCGTTCCGCGCGGCGGTCAGCTACCCGGCGGCGGGCGCGCACCTGAACCTGTGGCTGGGCTACGGGGTGCAGACCCTGCAGGTCGCCGGCGTGTCGGTGACCGACCTCGGCCAGGGCACCCCGGCCGCGTACCCGAAGGTGACCTACGACGGGCGCGCCGCCGACGCACCCTGGCGCACCGCCGCGAACGACCGCATCGACGAGTACCGCAAGGGTGACCTCACGGTCAACGTGGTCGACACCAACGGCAGGCCGGTCAACGGCGCCACGGTGCGCGTCGACGAGCAGAAGAGCGCCTTCGACTTCGGCACCGCGGACGACGGCGCGCGCCTCATCGACGACCCGTCGTCCGGGATCAAACCGAGCGACGCGGCGCACTACCAGGACATCAACACCTCGCTGTTCAACACGGTGTCGCTGGGCAACAACCTGAAGTGGAACCACTGGGAGAACCAGACCGAGCGGGACACGCTGACCTACCCGGCGCTGCAGTGGGCGCGCGAGCACAACCTGAACATCCGCGCCCACAACCTGGTCTGGCCGTCCTTCGGCAACATGCCCACCGACGTGGCGAGCCTGGCCAGCAACCCGGCCGCGCTGCGCAAGCGGATCGACGACCACGTCACCGACGAGGCGTCCGCGCTGAGCGGCATCGCCGACGAGATCGACGTGGTCAACGAGCCGTACTCGGAACACAACGTGCAGGACATCCTCGGCCAGAACGAGATCGGCTCCTGGTTCTCCCTCGCCCACCAGGCCGCCCCGAACGCCCGGCTGTCCCTCAACGACTACGGCATCCTGGAGGACGGCGGCGAGGAGGGCCGGCACCGCGCCTACGACTACAACCTCCTCGCGTCGATGAAGGCGGCCGGCACGCCGGTGGACGTCATCGGCATGGAGAGCCACTTCAACGGCCTCCAGCTCACCCCGCCCGACCAACTGCTACCCATCGTGGACCAGTTCGCCGCGCTGGGCGTGAAGGTCGGGGTGACCGAGTTCGACGTGGCGACAGACGACCAGCAACTGCAGGCGGACTACACCCGCGACTTCATGACCGCGATGTTCTCCGACCCCAACGTCACCGAACTGGCCAACTTCGGGTTCTGGGCCAACAACATCTACAACCCGCTGGTCGCCCTCTACAACCCCGACTGGTCACCCAAGCCCAACGCCCTGGTGTACCAGGACCTCATCGAGCACCAGTGGCACACCGACGTCACCGGCGGCACCGACAGCAAGGGCTCCTACGACGCGCGCGCCTTCCAGGGCGACTACCTGGTGACGGTGACCGTGGGCGGGATCTCCAAGCAGGTCAAGGTGTCCATGCCGACCACCGCCGGAGCCTCGGTCACGGTCGTCGCGGACGGCATCGCCACCTCCCCCGCCACCGCCCCGATCAACCCGGTCGGCGACGGTGACTTCGAGACCGCCGCCAAGGGCTGGACCCCGCTGGGCACCGGCCCGGCCACTACAAGCGACGCGCACAGCGGCGGCTCCGCGCTCGCCCTGGCCCCGGGCAGCGGGGTCACCCAGAACATCGCGGGCCTGACCAACGGCACGAGCTACCTGCTGTCGGGCTGGGCCAAGCTGGACGCCGCCGGAACCCAGTGCTACATCGGCGTACGCGGCGGAGCCACCGCCGGCAAGCCCACCTTCCAGTACGAGGTGAGCTACGCCGACGAGCGCGCGTACACCCAGAAACTGCTCGCCTTCACGCCACCCACCGGCACCACCTGGACCCAGACCTTCGCCTGGTCCAACCCGAACCCGACGGCGGCGACGTGTGACGCCGACGACGTGAGCATCACCCCGACCTCCGGTACACCGCCGCCCGCGCAGGCCCCACCGGCCATCACGCCGTACCTGCCGACACCGTCCACATTGGGCAACGGCACCCTGGAGAACCAGGCCTCCACGACCGGCTGGTACTGCCTGGGTACCTGCACCCTGCGCAATGCGGGGACCACGCCGCACACCGGCGCCGGAGACCTGTCGGTGACGGCCCGCTCGGCCGCCTTCGCGGGGCCGGCGCAGGGCGTGGCGCTGCCCAGCAACGGTGGGCTGTACGACTCCTCGGCGTGGCTGCGCCTGGCCCAGCCGGGTACCGACACCGGCATGGTGTCGCTCAAACTCACCACGTCGACGGGTACGAACACGTACCGGTTCGGCTCGGCCACGATCACCGGCGACGGCTGGACCCGGGTCGGGGCCAGCAACGTCAAGGTGAGCTGGTCCGGCACCCTGACGAAGGCCGAGTGGTGGATCAGCACCGGCACCGGCACCGGGGACCTGCTGGTCGACGACGCCTCCTTCGCTCCGATGGCCACCCCGGTCACCGGGACGGATCTGCTCACCAACGGCGACGCGGAGCAGGGCACCGCCAACTGGTACTGCTTCTCCCCCTGCGTCGCCCAGGCCGCCACCGGCCAGGTCCACGGCGGTGCCACCGCCGTGCTCGCCACCAACCGGACGTACAGCTACACCGGCCCGGCGCAGGGCGTACAGGTCACCAACGGTGCGCAGTACAAGACGTCGGCCTGGGTACGGATGGCCGCCGGCGCGGCCGGGACCACCGCGCAGGTCAAACTCAAGCTCACCATGACCGACGGCTCCACGGTGACCCTGCCGATGGCGTCGGCCCCGGTCACCGCGGACGGCTGGACCCTGGTCAGCGCGAACAGCGTCCCGGTCAGCTGGACCGGGACGCTGGCCGAGGCGGAGTGGTGGGTCAGCACCACCACCGGTGCGGACGACTTCTCCGTCGACGACGCGGCGCTGCAACCGGCCGGCGTCGAGCAGACGGCGTTCAACCCGGTGCAGCCGACCGCCGCCTGCGTGGTGACGGAGAAGGGCGGCTACACCGCCTACTTCGGCTACTCCAACGCCAACAACTACTACATCCCGGTGCCCGTGGGCACCAGCAACACCTTCACCACCGGGGCAGCGGACCGCGGCCAGACCGCGTACTTCCTGCCGTACCAGCGGCCCAAGCGGGTCGCCGTCACCTGGGACGGGAAGGCCCCGTTGACCTGGAACCTCGACGGGTCCTCCCAGACCGCCACGAAGTCCTCACCCGCCTGTTGACGCACCCCCCGCCCGCCGGCGGCCGGCGCCGCCGGCGGGCCCCGATAGGAGGAAAAGTCTCATGTCGTCCCCATCCATCAGCCGCCGCTCGCTGCTGCGCGCCGCGGGCATGGGCGCCGGAGCCGTCGCGCTGGGCGGCGCCGGCCTGGCCGCCTGCTCCTCCGGCTCCTCCTCGTCGTCCGGCGTCGCCCTGAACTACTGGGACTGGTACGTCAGCCAGGCTCCCTGGGTGGACAACGAGATCAAGCTGTTCCAGAAGGCCCACAAGGGCATCACCATCAAGAAGACCACGCAGGTCTCCGACCAGTACCCGAACCTGGTGTCGCTCGCGTTCCGCAGCGACAACGCGCCGGACGTCCTCATGATCCCCAAGAGCCCGCCGCTGACCCAGCAGGTGAGCCAGGACTGGCTGATGCCGCTGAACAAGTGGGGCACCCAGTCGTGGCAGTCCCGGTTCCCGCAGGGCAGCTTCGTGGAGGGCGTCAACGAGTTCAGCGGCAAGCTCTACAGCGCACCCTTCTCCGCCCCGGCGCCCTCGCTCCAGCTGTACATCCACAATGGAGTGTTCAAGAACGCCGGGCTCACCAACCCCGACGGTTCCATCGCCATCCCCAAGTCCTGGGATGACGTGAGTCGGGCGGCCGCCGCGATCAAGTCCAAGAGCGGTGGCAAGGTGTACGGGTTCGGGTTCGGCAACTCGACCAACACCACGCTGCAGTGGTGGCTGGACATGTTCGTACGCGGAGCCGGCTCGCCCGGCGGCGCGGCGAGCGCCGGCGTCGACAGCATGGACAGCCGGGTCGGCAAGTGGACCTACGGCACCGACCGCAACTACGCCGATGTCATCGCGCTGTTCATGAACTGGAAGAAGAACGGCTACTTCTACCCCAACTCGATGAGCATCTCCGACGAGCAGGCCCGCGCGTTCTTCGAGCGCGGCCAGTTCGGCATGACGGTCGGCGGGGTGTACAACCAGCCGGAGTGGACCGCACACAAGTTCACCGACTACAGCCTCACGACGCTGCCCTCACCGTCCGGCACGCCGCAGGCGTTCTACTACGGGCCGCCCGGCGGCCAGTTCGTCGCGCTGTCCTCGAAGGTGAAGCACGCCGACGAGGCGTGGGCCTGGTTCGACTGGCTGAACAGCCCCGACGCCGGCAAGCGCTGGGTGGAACAGGGCCAGGGGCTCTCGGTGTACCAGCAGAACAACGACCCGAAGGGAGTCTCCTTCAAGCCGTTCGCGCAGTTCGTCGCTCTGGCCAAGACGGCGATGGTCGGGCCCTGGCCGAGCGTCCGCAACCCGGAGACCAGCAAGGTGGTCCTGGGCACGGTCAAGCCGGACATCAACGACGTCCTGGCAGGCGTCTACACCGGACAGATCAAGAACGTCGCCAGCGCGCTGTCCTCGCTCGCCGACCGGCGCAACCAGGGGCTGGCGGACGCGGTCTCCAAGGCCGCGGCCGGCGGCGCGAAGGTGAGCCTCTCCGACTACGTCTTCCCGGACTTCGACCCGACGAAGGCGTACACCAACAAGCCGGCCTCCTGATGGTGGCGGTCTCCGACACCCGAACCGAAATGGCTCCGCCGCCCGTGCCCCCAGCACGGGCGGCGCGCCGCCGCTCCCGCGGGTACCTGTGGTCATACCTGTACCTCGCGCCGATGGTGGTGCTGCTGCTGGCGTTCGTGGTGTACCCGATCGTGGCCTCGCTCGGCTACACCTTCTACCAGTGGAACGGGATCGGAGATCCGTCCAACTTCGTCGGACTCGACAACTTCCGCCAGATCATGCACGACAGCATCTTCTGGCGCTCCCTGGGCCACACGTTCATCTACGCCGCCGTGGTGGTACCGGTCCAGTTGGTGCTCGCGCTGGCGCTGGCGCTGGTACTCAACAACCGGCGGCTGCGCTTCGCGTCGTTCTACCGCACCCTGTTCTTCCTGCCCGTGGTGACCTCGGCGGCGGTGATCGGCGTGGTCATCCAGTTGCTGCTGTCCAACTTCGGCGACTCGGTGAACACGGTGCTGATCGACCTGCACCTGACGCACTCACACATCGACTGGCTCGGCGACCCGCACTTCGCGCTGGGCATCGTGATCGTGGTGGGCATCTGGCACACGTTCGGCTACAACCTGGTGTACTTCCTCGCCGGACTGCAGACCATCCCCGAGGACCTGTACGAGGCGGCCCGGCTGGACGGCGCCGGTCGGCTGGCCACCTTCCGGTACATCACGGTTCCGATGCTGCGCGCGGTCGGCGTGGTCATCCTGGTGCTCGCCATCATCGGCACGTTCCAGATCTTCGATCTGGTGCAGGTGCTCACCAGCGGCGGGCCCTACTTCTCCACCGAGGTGGTCAACACCTACATCTACCATCTGGCGTTCGGTGGTACGAACGCCAACGCGGTACAGCCCGACGTGGGGCTCGCTTCGGCGGCGTCATTCTTCTACGGGCTGCTGCTCATCGTGTTCTCGGTCGTCCAGGTGGTGGTGCTGCGTACGCTGGTCAAGCGGCGCTCCGCCGGGCGTGAAAGGCAGGGAGGCCGGTCATGACGGCGATGGCTATTGGGCAGCGCACCCGGGGTCGCGTGGGGTACCGCAACCGGCGCCGGCTGGTCGTCGGGATGACCCACGCCGCGCTGCTCATCGGCGGGCTGGCGTGGTTGTACCCGCTGTTCTGGGCGCTGGGCAGCTCGCTGAAGAGCGACAACCAGTTCTTCAGCAGCGGGCTGAACCCGATCCCGTCGCACTTCATGTGGTCCAACTACCTCCAGGCGTGGCAGGAGGCATCGTTCGGCCGGTACTTCCTGAACACCCTGCTGATCACCCTCGGTACCGTGCTGGTGACCCTGGTCGTCACGTCGATGGCCGGGTACGTACTGGCCCGGACCCGCTTCCCCGGCAAGGGGCTGTTCCTCGGGCTGGTATCGGCGACCCTGTTCCTGCCGCACGGGTACACCATCATCCCCATCTTCGATCTGATGCAGCGGCTGCAGTTGCTGGACAGCCTCTGGTCGGTGATCATCGTGCAGGCCTCCGGCGGGGTCGTCTTCGGCACCTTCCTGTTCATGGGCTACTTCATGTCCATCGACGGCGAACTGGAGGACGCCGCACAGGTGGACGGCGCCGGCTTCAACCAGACCTTCTGGCGCATCATGCTGCCGCTGTCCGGCCCGATGGTCGCGACCGTGGGCCTGTTCACCGCGATCACCGCCTGGAACAGCTTCTTCATCCCGCTGGTGTTCACGCTCGGACGGCCGGACCTGCGCACCCTCGCGGTCGGCATGTACGCGTTCATCGGCCAGAACTCCACCGACTGGACGCTGCTGTGCGCCGGCACGGTCATCACGCTGGCCCCCATCATCGTGCTCTTCCTGCTCCTGCAACGGTTCTTCGTCAACGGCCTGGCCGGCGCCGTCAAGCAGTAACGGTTCCGGCGTTCCACAACACCCTCCTGGAGGCGTCATGTCCGCTCCGGTACGCACCGCGATCGTCGGTACCGGAAGCCGCGCACAGCTGTTCACCGAAGGGCTCGCCCAGCGCGACGGGTATCTCGTCGTGGCACTGTGCGACCCGAACCCGACCCGGATGGCCTTCCACAACCAGATCCTGGCGGCCGCCGGACGTCCGGCCGCAGGCACCTGGCCGGCCGAGCGGTTCTCGGCCATGCTGAGCGAGGCGCGGATCGACCTGGTCGTGGTGTCCACAGTGGACGCCACGCACGACGCCTACATCGTCGCGGCGCTGGAAGCCGGCGTACGGGTGATCACCGAGAAGCCGATGACCACCGACGCCGACAAGGCCCGGCGGATCCTCGACACGGTGGCGCGCACCGGCAACGACCTGACCGTGGCGTTCAACTACCGGTTCAACCCGGTGCACCAGCGGGTACGGCAGTTGCTCGCCGAAGGTGAGATCGGCGAGGTGACCTCGGTGCACTTCGAGTGGCTGCTGGACGTGCGCCACGGCGCGGACTACTTCCGCCGCTGGCACCGGGAGAAGGCCAACTCGGGTGGGCTGATGGTGCACAAGGCCGGGCACCACTTCGATCTGGTCAACTGGTGGCTCGGCGCCAGTCCCCGGGTGGTGTACGGGCAGGGCCGGCTGGCCTTCTACGGACCCGAGGCCGGCCGCCGCAACGGGTACGCCCGTGACTACGAGCGGGCGCACGGGGCACCGGCGGCGCAGGACGACCCGTTCGCCATCCACCTGGCCGACAACCCCACGATGCGCGCCCTGTACCTGGACGCCGAGGAGCACGACGGCTACTACCGCGACCGCAACGTGTTCGCCGGCGGGATCACCATCGAGGACGACATGGCGGTGCTGGTCGGCTACGACACCGGCGCATCGATGAGCTACCACCTCACCGCCTACTCCCCGTGGGAGGGCTACCGGGTCATGTTCAACGGTTCGCGGGGCCGGGTGGAGTTGGAGGTGGAGGAGGCGACCTGGACCAGGCCGCACGAGCGGGTGGAGTCCGGCCGGGGCCAGGTGCACGGCGACCTGGCCGCCCCGACCGCCGGCGAGACCCGGATCACGCTGCGACCGCTGTGGGCGCCGCCGGTCGACATGACGGTCGACCACGACCACGCCGGGCACGGCGGCGCCGACGCGCGGCTGCTCGCCACGCTGCTGGACGGGGACCAGGCGCAGGCGGCCGACCGGGCCAGCGCCCGGGACGGAGCGCTGGCCCTGGTAACCGGGCTTGCCGCCAACCGCTCCTTCGTCACCGGCGAGGCGGTACAGACGGCCAGCGTCCTGGACGTCGGTTAGACCCGAGGCGCTACGCGAGAGGGGCGGCCGTCCACGGACGGCCGCCCCTCTCCGGTTCCCGCGTGCCCCGCTACGCGTCCCGGCGACGCATCAGCAGTGCGCCGGCGAGCAGCGGTACGACCCACTCCACCGTGAACACGAGGTAGCCCGTCCACGGCGCCAGGCTCCCGGCGGTGTGGACCACGTCCATGACGTGCTGGCCCGCGTTCACCGTGAAGTACTTGTCGATCGACTTGCCCCACTGCCCGGGCAGCGCGTTGGCGAGCAGCGGCGCGACGAACAGCAGGCCGACCGCGGTCGCGATGGCACCGCCGGAGTGCCGGATGAGCACGCCTGCGGTGAAGCCGATCATCCCGCTGGCCAGAACGTACAGCCCGCCACCGATGACCGCGCGCAGCACGCCCGGGTCGCTCAGGTGCGCGGCCATGTCGTGGTGCGACCAGAAGATCATCGAGATGAAGAACGCACCGAACGCCGTGATCTCGCCGACGACGGTCGCGACGACCCCGAAGACGAGCCACTTCGCGAACAGCACCCGCAACCGGGACGGTACGGCGGTCAGCGTGGCCTTGATGCCACCCGTCGAGTACTCCCCGGTGATGACCAGCGCGCCGAGTACGGCGATGGCAAGCTGCCCGAGCAGCAGGCCGCCCATCGACGAGCCGGCCACGTCGAGGTTCGCACGGTCGTGCGCGTTCATCCGGCTGAGATTGGAGCTGGCACCCCAGGCGATGAGCGCGGACAACCCGACGGTGACGACGATGAGCGACACCAGCGTCCAGATCGTCGAGCGGACCGACCAGAGTTTCGTCCACTCCGACCGGACGACGTGCCACAGCGTCGTGCGCGTACGGCGGTCGTCGAACCGGGCGGCCTGCGGTACGGCGGTCACGGCGGTCACTGGGCACCTCCCACGGTCGCCGGGACCTGCCGGTCGCCGACGGTCGCCTGGTATTCGACGGAATCGCGGGTCATCTCCATGAACGCCTCCTCCAGCGAGGAACGCTGGGCGAACAGTTCGTGGATGGTGACGTCGTGCTTCGCGGCGAGGTCGCCGACCGCGTCCGTGGTCAGGCCGTCGACCTCGATGAACCCGTCGACCGTCCGGGTGTCCGCGCCCTGGCTGGACAGCGCGTCGAGCAGCGCCTCGACGTGCGGCGTGCGCACCCGCACCCGGCCCGACGAGTTCTGGTCGATGAAGTCCTTGGTGCTCATGTCGGCCAGCAGCCGGCCGCGGCCGATGACGACCAGGTGTTCGGCGGTCAGCGCCATCTCACTCATCAGGTGGCTGGACACGAAGACCGTCCGGCCCCGGCTCGCCAGCGACTGCATGAAGTTGCGGATCCACTGGATGCCCTCCGGGTCCAGTCCGTTGACCGGCTCGTCGAACATCAGGATCTGCGGGTCGCCGAGCATCGCCGCGGCGATGCCCAGTCGCTGAGACATGCCCAGCGAGAACCCCTTGATCCGCTTGCCGGCGACCTCCGACATGCCGGTCAGCTCAAGGACCTCGCCCACGCGCCGCCGCGGCAGGCCGTTGGACTGCGCCAGCGACAGCAGGTGCGCTCGCGCGGTCCGGCCGCCGTGCACGTCCTTGGCGTCCAGCAGCGCCCCGACCTCCCGCAGCGGCGCCTTCGCGCTGAGGTACGGGCGGCCGTTGACCAGCGCGGTGCCGCGGGTGGGCCGGTCCAGGCCCAGGATCATCCGCATCGTGGTCGACTTGCCGGCGCCGTTGGGGCCGAGGAACCCCGTGACGGTCCCCGGCTGGACGGTGAACGACAGGTCGTCGACGGCGAGTTTGTCGCCGTACCTCTTGGTGAGGCCCCGGGCCTCAATCATGGTTCCCCCGCATCATTGGTT
>DASXOA010000210.1:0-2234 GCA_036494675.1 Rugosimonospora sp. | reverse complement strand
CCGGGGGTGATCTTGTCGCAGTTGGAGATGCAGACCAGGGCGTCGGCGCAGTGCGCGTTGACCATGTACTCGACCGAGTCGGCGATCAGTTCCCGGCTGGGCAGCGAGTAGAGCATCCCGCCGTGGCCCATGGCGATGCCGTCGTCCACCGCGATGGTGTTGAACTCCCGGCCGACCCCGCCGGCCTCGGCGATCGCGTCGGCCACCAGGGCGCCGAGGTTGCGCAGGTGCACGTGCCCCGGTACGAACTGGGTGAAGCTGTTGGCGACAGCGATGATCGGCTTGCCGAAATCGGCGTCGGTCATTCCGGTGGCCCGCCAGAGGGCGCGCGCGCCGGCCATGGTCCGGCCGTGTGTGGAGGTCTTCGACCGCAGCTCAGGCATCCGCCCAGTCTGTCACCGGCGGGCCGGGTCCGGCGACACCCCACTCAGGCCGGTCCATCTGGCGGGACGAGCGCGGCACGTCCGCTACCTGCGACTCGTCCAAATCGTGGGACAGGTTGACTCAGCGGATGAGATGCGTCAGAGTAGGCAACATGTCGCTGTCCCAGCTCACCCGAGTACTTACCTAGACGCACTCTCCCCTCCGGAGAGTGCGTCAGCCCCGTGCGTCCAGCACGCGGGCTTTTTTAATGCCCAGAGCAGGTCCAGTACCGCCAGAGTCGAACACTTCGAGCAAAGGCTTGACATGACGAAACCGACACCCGACATGATCGCCCATCGCGGGCCGGCCCCGGGCACGGACCGGCAGGCGACGGCGGGCCGCGCCGTTCCGGCGCCCGCGCAGCCGGCCGCCGCCTCGCCCGCCGCGCCCCGGGTACCGGCCGAGCGGCCGGCAGTCCGAGCAAAGGCCCTGGTCAACGAGCCGATGACCGGCGCGAGCTCGCTCGTACGCTCGCTCGAAGCGCTCGACGTCGATGTGGTGTTCGGCATCCCGGGCGGTGCGATCCTGCCCGCGTACGATCCGCTGTTCGACTCCTCGGTCCGGCACATCCTGGTCCGTCACGAGCAGGGCGCCGGCCACGCGGCCAGCGGGTACGCGCACGCCACCGGCAGGGTCGGGGTGTGCATGGCGACCTCGGGGCCGGGCGCGACCAACCTGGTCACCCCGATCGCCGACGCCTACATGGACTCGATCGGCATCGTCGCGATCACCGGTCAGGTGTCGCGCAGCGCGATCGGCACCGACGCGTTCCAGGAAGCCGACATCGCCGGGATCACCGTGCCGATCACCAAGCACAACTATCTCGTCCAGAACGGCGAGGAGCTGCCCAGGGTGCTGGCCGAGGCGTTCCACCTGGCCGGTACCGGTCGGCCCGGCCCGGTACTGGTGGACATCCCCAAGGACGTGCTCCAGGGGCAGACCACCTTCTCCTGGCCGCCGACCCTGGACCTGCCGGGCTACCGGCCCACCCTGCACCCGCATGGCAAGCAGATCCGCGAGGCGGCCCGGATGATGGTCGGCTCCCGCCGGCCCGTCCTGTACGTCGGCGGCGGGGTCCTGCGCGCCGGGGCAGCGGCCCAACTGCGCAGGCTCGCCGAGCTGACCGGCATCCCGGTGGTCACCACGCTGATGGCCCGTGGCGCGTTCCCGGACTCGCACCCGCAGCACCTGGGCATGCCCGGCATGCACGGCACGGTCTCGGCGGTGTATTCACTGCAGCGCGCCGACCTGATCGTGGCGCTGGGCGCGCGGTTCGACGACCGGGTCACCGGCCAGCTCGACTCGTTCGCGCCGAACGCGGCGATCGTGCACGCCGACATCGACCCGGCCGAGATCGGCAAGAACCGCGCGGCGGACGTGCCGATCGTGGGCGATGCCCGGTTCGTCATCGACGAGCTGATCGCCGCGGTCACCGCCGAGCACACCGCCGGGCACCAGGCCGACCTGGAGGAATGGTGGCGCACGCTGAACGAGATGCGCGAGCGGTACCCCGTGGGCTGGGAGGAGCCGACCGACGGCACGCTCGCCCCGCAGTACGTGATCAGGCGGATCGGTGAGATCGCCGGACCCGAGGCGATCTACGCGGCGGGTGTGGGGCAGCACCAGATGTGGGCCTCGCAGTTCATCTCGTACGAGAACCCGGCCACCTGGATCAACTCCGGCGGCCTGGGCACGATGGGGTTCGCGGTGCCCGCCGCGATGGGCGCCAAGGTCGGTATGCCGGACCGTACGGTGTGGGCGATCGACGGCGACGGCTGCTTCCAGATGACCAATCAGGAGCTGGCCACCTG
>DASXOA010000209.1:0-5071 GCA_036494675.1 Rugosimonospora sp. | reverse complement strand
GCCTGTGGAGCGCAGGTAAGACCGGCATCCGTGCCGGCGCCGCGCCGGGAAGCAGGAATCCGCCCAGACGCCGCGTGTTCCACGCGCAGCGTGGAGGGAATCTCCGTCCTTTAGAACTTTAGGGCGGAGAGATCGTCAATGCGAAAGACCCGAGGAAGCCCGGCCGATGAGCTTGATCGCCGTACGGCGCGGGAGCAGGCGGCTCATCAGTACCGAACTGGCCCGCATCATCGCCCCGGGCACCGTGCGGGGGCCGTGGCCGAGCGCCTTCAGGGCGGTCTCCGCGACGGTCTGCGCGGTCACCGTTCCGGGCGCCGGCCGGCTCATCGACTCGTGGTAGCCCGGGGTGCTCACCGCGCCGGCCACGCAGGCGAGCACGTCCACGCCGGTACCGCCCAGCTCGGCCCACAGGCTCTCGGCCAGCACCGCGCCGAAGGCCTTGCTCGCCGCGTACCCGGCCAGTCCCGGCGAGCCCTGCATGCCGGCCAGCGAACTCATCACGATGACGCCGCCCCGGCCGCGGGCGACCATGTCCGGCAGGAACTGCCGGGCGAGCAGCAGGGGAGCGCGGCAGTTGAGGTCCAGCAGGGTCTCGAGCCGCGACGGGGACAGCTCAAGGAACGGGCTGACCGGCGCGTACGCCGCGTTGCACACGAGCGTCCCGACCGCCACGCCCTCGGTCGCCGAGAACACCGTGTCGAGTCCGTCCTTTGTGGACAGATCCGCGACCACCTGTACGGTCTGCACCGGCAGCCGGGCGGCGAGCGCGGCCAGCGGCTCGGGCCTGCGGGCCACCAGGATCAGGTTGACGCCGCGCTGTGCCAGGCCGGTCGCGAACGCCGCCCCGATGCCCTCGGACGCCCCGGCCACCACCGCCCACGGCCCGTACTTGCCGGCAAAGCCGCCGTTCATGTCGTCCCCATCCGTGAGAAGGGTCGGTCCTGGCGCATCCGCCAGATCATCGCGAGCGGGAACAGGAACCAGGCCAGGTTGGCGGAGAGGACCATGCCGAAGTGCGGGGTGGCCCACTGCCCGAACCGTTCCTGGCTCAGCAGGATCAGCACGTTGGACAGCATCATCCCGGACCAGACCAGCGCCGGCACCCGGATCCAGTCCCGGCCGCGGACGAACGCCACGATCGCGGCGATGTAGAACGGTCCGAACAACAGCACGTCGATCCAGATCGTTATCTTCCAGAACGGCGGCCTGGCCATCAGCAGCGGGTCCCACTTGTTGCCGTACCAGTGCGCCAGGTCGACGAACGGCCGCGGCGGCCAGATCGGGTACCGGAAGTGGCTCGTGTTCGGTACCGCGATCTGCTCCAGGTCAAAGATGTACGTGACGAATCCGACATTGATCGCGAAGAAGGCCACGAATATCGAGTCGTGCCCTCGGCGGCGCAATGGCACATGATCCACGCGAACACTCTGGCATGAAGGTGGCCCGACCGGTAGAGCGCCGGACCCTCCGGAGGTCTTGTTAATCAAGACGAAGACTGCTATCAATATGACAAACAACAATAAGGTTTCTTTACTAATCGGCCAACCCGATGGGAAGGGGACAGCGGTGAGAGCAGCGATTCGCCCGGAATGGGCCCGCCAACGGAGCCGGGACACCGGCACCACGGTGGCGCGACCCGGGTCGAGAAAAGCACCGGCGGCCGCACTGATCTGCGCGTTGGTCGCCGTGGCGGCGGCGGTACCGGCCCTGCTCACGGGCAACTCCGTGGCGCAGGCGGCGACCAGCGGCGGTGTGAAGATCGCCTACTACGACCAGTGGTCGATCTACCAGAACGCCTACTACCTCAAGAACGTCGACACCACCGGCGTGGCCGGAAAGCTCGACTACATGCTCTACGACTTCGAGAACATCGACCCGACCAACCTCACCTGTTTCGAGGCGACCAAGGCGACCGACCCCGATCCGGGCGGGGAGAACGATCCCAACGCCGGTGACGGCGCGGAGGACCAGTTCGCCGACTACCAGAAGACCTTCGACGCGAGCACCGCCGTCAGCGGCGTCGCCGACGTGTACGGCCAGCCGATCGCCGGCAACTTCAACCAGCTCAAGGAACTCAAGGCCAAGCACCCGAACCTGAAGATAGTGCTCTCCATCGGCGGCTGGACCTACTCCAAGTACTTCTCCGACGTGGCGAAGACGGCGGCGAGCCGGCAGAAGTTCGTCAGCTCCTGCATCGACATGTTCATCGCCGGCAACATCCCGGCCTCCGGCGGGTACGGCGGCCCCGGCACAGCCGCCGGCATCTTCGACGGCATCGACATCGACTGGGAGTACCCCGGCTCGTCCGGCGGGCACCTGGGCAACCACGTCGACGCGACCAACGATCCGGCCAACTTCACCGCGCTGCTCGCCGAGTTCCGCAGCGAACTGGACGCCTACGGCGCGGCCCACGGCGGCAAGCACTACGCGCTGACCGCCGCGCTGCCGTCCGGCCAGGACAAGATCAAGTACATCCAGACCAACAAGATTGGCCAGTACCTCGACTTCGGCAACATCATGACCTACGACATGCACGGTGGCTTCGAGCCGACCGGCCCGACCAACTTCCAGGACCCGACGTTCACCTCGCCGAACGATCCGATGACTCCGGTCGCACCCGGCACCGGGAAGTACAGCATCGACGAAGCGATGAAGGCGTGGACCCAGGGCGCCCCCGCCTACGGCATACCGGGCGGCTTCCCGGCGAACAAGGCCACCATCGGCTTCCCGTTCTACTACCGCGGTTGGACCGGGGTACCGGCCGGCAGCAACCACGGCCTCTACCAGCAGGCGGCCGGACCGTCGCAGGGCTACACGCTGTCCGGCAACGTGCCCGGAGTGGCGATGTACAAGGAAATCACGAACATCGTCGCGAACCCGTCGGACACCTTCTACGATCCGCAGACCCAGGCTGCCTGGTTCTACGACGGGACCACCCTCTACGTCGGCGACTCGCCGCAGTCCATCAAGGCAAAGGCGGACTACCTGCACTGCAACGGGTACGGCGGCGCGATGATGTTCTCCCTCTACGACCTGGACCCGGCGGCCACCCTGTTCAACGACGTGGTCAACGACGTCAACGGCAGCACCACGACCTGCGTCACCCCGACGGGCAGCAGCAAGCCGAGCGTCTCGCCGACGAGCAGCCACCCGGCCAGCCCGAGCGCCAGCCCCACCCGGTCGACCTCGCCGACCCCGTCGCACACGCCGTCGACCTCGCCGACGCCGTCCCGCTCGCCCAGCCCGACGCCGACCGGCGGCGGCAGCGGCGCGGTGGTCAACGGCGGCTTCGAGACCGGAGCGCTGTCCCCGTGGACGGGAGCCAACTGCAGCGTCGTGGCCAGTCCGGTGCACGCCGGCACGCACGCGCTGGCCGGCGCGGTCAGCAGTTCGGACACGGCGCAGTGCTCGCAGACGATCGCCGTGTCGCCCAACCACACGTACTCGCTGAAGGGCTGGGTCAACGGCTCCTATGTCTACATAGGAGTGACGGGTACCGGCACGTCCGACACGAGCACGTGGACGCCGGGTACCTCCGGGGCGTACGCGCAGTTGTCGGTCGGGTTCACCACCGGCGCCTCGACCACCTCGGTCACCATCTGGGTCCACGGCTGGTACGCGCAGGGTACGTACCACGCCGACGACTTCTCGGTGACCTGATCCTCCGGGCGGCCGGATAAACGGTGCAGTGGGGCGGATCGCTCCGCCCCACTGCACCTTCCCCCGTCTTCCCTCGGCGGCAGCTTGACCGGCCAGCCCTGGTTCAGGGCAACGTGGCCAGGTGCGGCTTGACGGCGTTGGCGAACGCGTACCCGCTTGACGCGTCCCAGTTGATGGACCAGGTCATCACGCCCCGGATCGTCGGCCAGGTGGACGGCGGCACGAAGGTGCCACAGCCGGTACCCCGGGCCAGGCAGTCCACCGCCGCGTTCACGGTGGCCGGAGCGAGGTAGCCCGCACCGGCCGGCGAGGATGCGGGCACCCCGAGGGCGACCTGGTCGGGTCGCAGCGCGCTCTGCAACTGGATGCAGGCCAGGGCGGTCAGGAAGTTCTCGGTACCCGACCCGTAGGCGAACATCTGGTCGCACCCAAGCATGGACCCGGAGTTGTAGAACTGTGTCTGCACGACGGTCAGGATGTCCTTGATGGACAGTGCCAGCTGGAAGTAGGAGCCACCGGTCGACTGCATGTCGATGGTCTGCGGCGCCAGTGTGATGATCAGGTTACTTCCGACCCTTGTGGACAGTGACCGCAGTGCCTGCGCCATGTAGGTCGGGTTGATGCCGTTCTCCAGGTCGATGTCGACGCCATCGAAGCCGTAGCTGGCGATGATGGCGTACATGCTGGTGGCGAAGTTGGTCGCCGCGGCGGAACTGCCGACCGAGATGCTGCCCTTCTCGCCGCCGACCGACAGCACCACGTGCTGACCCCTGGCTTGCAGGGTGGCGAGGTCGCTGCGGAAGTTCGCGTCGGAGTAGCCGCCCAACGCGGTGGAGAGCGTCGGGTCCACGGCAAAGGTGACCCCGCCGCCCAGGGCGGGGTCGGCGTTGGCGAACGCGACGTCGACCAGGTCGTAACTGGTCGGCACGTCGGACAGGCGCAGCGGCTTGGCGGCGTTGGTGAAGTCCTGCCAGTACCCGGTCAGCTCGTGGCGGGGCAGCGGGCCGTTGTTCGGTGGCGGGCTGGTCGGTGGTGGGGTGGTGGGTGGCGGGCTGGTCGGTGGCGGGCTCGTGGGTGATGGGGTGGGGCTGTGGGTGGGTGTGGGGGTGGGGGTTGGGCTGTGGGTGGTGGGGGTTGGGGTGGGTGTGCCGGTGGGGCCGTTGAGGGTGATGTCGTCGGCGTAGTAGGTGCCTTGGGCGTACCAGCCGTGGAGGTAGATGGTCAGGGTGGTGGTGGTGTTGGTGGTGAAGGTGGTGGTGAGTTGGGTGTAGGTGCCGTTGGTGGTGGGTGTCCAGGTGTTGGTGGTGGCGGCGCCGGTGACGCCGAGGTAGACGTAGGCGCCGTTGACGTAGGCGGTGAGGGTGTAGCTGGTGTTGGCGGCGACGGTGATGTTCTGGGTGCATTGGGCGGT
>DASXOA010000208.1:0-20620 GCA_036494675.1 Rugosimonospora sp. | reverse complement strand
TGGTCGAGCAGTCAAACCGGTGCGAGACAGTCAAACTGGCGACACTGATCACGGGGCCAGTCAACCCGCGCCCCGGGTGGCGTGGACTAGCGTGATGGCATGCCGGTAGCTTCCGATCCGTCGCCAGCCCTCCAGCAGTACGCGCACCCCGAGCGCCTGGTCACCAGCGACTGGCTGGCGGAGCACCTGGGCGAGCCCGGGCTGGTCGTGGTGGAGTCCGACGAGGACGTGCTCCTCTACGACACCGGCCACATCGCAGGCGCGGTGAAGGTCGACTGGCACACCGAGCTCAACGACCAGGTCAGTCGGGACTACCTCACCGGCGGCGGCTTCACGGAGCTGTGCTCCGCCAAGGGCATCGACCGGGACGACACGATCGTGTTCTACGGCGACAACTTCAACTGGTGGGCCGCGTACGCGCTGTGGGTCTTCTCCCTGTTCGGCCACCCCGACGTGCGGCTGCTCGACGGCGGCCGGCAGAAGTGGATCGGCGAGGGGCGCGAGCTGACCCGGGAGCGGCCGTCGCGGGCCCAGACCCGGTACCCGCTGGTGGAGCGGAACGACACGCCGATCCGGGCGTACCGCGACCAGGTGATGGCGCACATCGCCGCCGGCCGGCCGCTGGTCGACGTGCGTTCCCCCGGCGAGTACACCGGTGAACTGCTGTCCATGCCGGACTACCCGCAGGAGGGCGCGCTGCGCGGTGGACACATCCCGGGCGCGGTCAGCAAGCCGTGGAAGCAGGCCGCGAACGACGACGGTTCGTTCAAGCCGGCGGGTGACCTGCGCGCGATCTACCAGGACGAGCTGGGCCTGTCGACGGCCGACGACATGATCGCTTACTGCCGCATCGGCGAGCGTTCGTCGCACACCTGGTTTGTGCTGACCCATCTGCTCGGCTTCGGACAGGTTCGCAACTACGACGGTTCGTGGACCGAGTGGGGCAACCTGGTCCGGGCGCCTGTCGCCCGGGGGCCGGAGCCGGGCGGGATCACCCCGCAAATCTGAAACCGCCGGCCCGAACCCCGCCGGCCCGAACCCGCCGGCCCGAACCCCACAGGTCCGAACCGCGCCCGGCCGGGGCGGATGTCGATCTCGCCTGGTGAACTGGTGCGCAACGGCAAGGTGACCGGTGAGTAGGCTTGCCGGATGGTGGTTGAGCAGCAGGACCGCGTACGGCGCCGGAGCAGGCGGGACGAGATCCTGGAGATCGCCATGGGTCTGTTCGCAGCCCGCGGGTACCACGGCGTGTCCATGGACGACATCGGCGCCGCCGCCGGCGTGACCGGCCCGGCCCTCTACCACCACTTCGCCGGCAAGGAAGCGATGCTGGTCGCGGCGCTCATGCCGGTCAGCAAGGGCCTGCTCGCCGGCGGCCGGGCCCGGGCCGGCGAACACCCGGACGACCCGAGGGCCGCGCTGGAGTCCCTGGTCGACTTCCACGTGACGTTCGCGCTGGAGAACCCGGTCGTGATCGCGCTGCACCTGCACGAGTTGGACCGGCTGCCCGAGGATCCGCGCCGCAACATCCGCCGGCTCCAGCGGCTCTACGTCGAGGTCTGGGTGCACACGCTGACCACGCTGCGCGCGGAGTTGGCGCCGGAGGAGGCCCGGGTGCTCGCCCACGCCGCGTTCGGCCTGATGAACTCCACGCCGTTCCTCGGCGGCGAGGTCGACCGGGAGCGTCGGGCCGACCTGCTGTGCGCCGCTACGCTTGCCGCGCTGCTCGGCTGAGCCACCCGCCGCTGTCCCACAGCCGGCCTGAACGAGTAGCCTAACGATCGTTCAGCACGGCTAGGAGGACGCATATGATCGAATCGCTGCTCGTCGCCAACCGGGGCGAGATCGCCCGGCGGATCATCCGTACGGCGCGCCGGCTGGGCGTCCGTACGATCGCGGTGTACTCCGACGCCGACGCGAGCCTCCCGTACGTGCATGAGGCCGACGAGTCCGTGCTGATCGGCCCCGCCAACCCCGCCCAGTCGTACCGCAACACCGAGGCCATCCTCACCGCCGCCAAGGCGACCGGGGCGCAGGCGATCCACCCCGGATACGGCTTCCTGTCGGAGAACGCGGACTTCGCCCGTGCCGTCGTCGATCACGGCATCGTCTGGGTCGGACCCGGCCCGGACGCCATCGACGCGATGGGCGACAAGATCAACGCGCGTAACCTCATGGCAGCGGCCGGCGTACCGGTCGCGCCCGGTGCCACCGATCCGGCCGCGACCGTGGAGGCCGCGGTCGCCGAGGCCGGACGGATCGGGTACCCGGTGATGGTGAAGGCCGCGGCCGGTGGTGGCGGCATGGGCATGGCGGCGGCCGCCGACGAGGCCGCGCTGCGCATCGAGTACGAGAAGGTGCGCGGGTTCGCCCAGCGGATGTTCGGCGACGCGTCCGTGCTGATCGAGCGCTACTTCCCCCGGGTGCGCCACATCGAGGTGCAGATCCTGGGGCTCGCCGACGGCCGGGTCGTCGCGCTGGGCGAGCGGGAGTGCTCGGTGCAGCGGCGCAACCAGAAGGTACTGGAGGAGTCGCCGTCCCCGGCGGTCTCGCCTGAGCTGCGCGAGCGGCTGTGTGCCGCGGCGGTACGGGCCGGTGAGGCGGTCGGGTACCGCAACGCCGGTACCGTCGAGTGCCTCCTGGACCCGGCGACCGGCGACTTCTTCTTCCTGGAGATGAACACCCGCCTCCAGGTCGAGCACCCGATCACCGAGTCGGTGTACGGCGTGGACCTGGTCGAGGAGCAGCTGAGGGTCGCGTCCGGCGAGCCGCCGAACTTCGACCCCGACGCGCTGCACCCGTCCGGCCACGCGATCGAGCTGCGGGTCAACGCGGAGGATCCGAAACGGTTCCTGCCCGGGCCGGGTGCCGTCACCACCTGGGTGGAGCCGACCGGCGAAGGGGTACGGGTCGACGCCGGGTACGCCGCCGGCACGACGGTCACCCCGAACTACGACTCGCTGATGGCCAAGCTGGTGGTATCCGGACCCGACCGCCAGACCGCGATCGAGCGGGCGCGTACGGCGGTGGGCGACTTCGAGATCGCCGGCCCCAAGTGCAACCTGCCGTTCTTCGCCGAACTGCTGGACAACCCGGAGTTCGTGTCCGGCGACTACGACACCGGCATCGTGGCGAGGATGCGTCCATGAGCGAGCGTCAGCGAGCGAATCAGAGTTGCGGCGCGCTTGTGCCTCAGGCCGGACCGCAGCGAAGCGAGGATCCGGCATGAGCGAGAGTCAGAGTCGCAGCATGGTCTCCATTCGCGAGGTCGGTCCGCGCGACGGCCTGCAGAACGAGGATCCGGTACCGGCCTCGGCCAAGGTGCAGTTGCTCGACGCGCTGTCCCGCACCGGGGTACGCCGGATCGAGGCCGTCTCCTTCGTGCACCCGAAGGCGATCCCGCAGATGGCCGACGCCGACGAGGTGTGGGCCGCCGCCACCAAGGCCCCGGACGTGCGCTATTCGGCGCTGGTGCCCAACTCGCGCGGTACCGAGCGGGCGTTGGCGGCCGGCTTCACCGAGATCGAGGTCGTCGTCTCGGCCAGCGACACGCACAACCGGAAGAACCTGAACCGGTCGACCGCACAGTCGCTGGACGACATCACGTCGCTGATCGAGACCGGCCATCGGGCCGGCGCCAGCGTCGAGGTCATCGTGGCGACCAGCTTCGGCTGCCCGTACGAGGGCGATGTGGATCCGCGCCGGGTGGCCGCGATCGTCGAGCGGGTGCTCGCCGACGGCGCGGACCGGGTGGCGTTCGGCGACACCACGGGCATGGCCACCCCACGCCGGGTCACCGAACTGCTCGGCGTGGTGCCGCGCGAGGCGCCGATCCTGCTGCATTTCCACAACACCCGGGGTACCGGGCTGGCCAACATCCTGACGGCGTTGGAGCTGGGGGTCACCGAGTTCGACGCGAGCATCGGCGGCCTCGGCGGCTGCCCGTACGCCCCCGGTGCCAGCGGCAACGTGGCCACCGAGGAGGTGGTGCACATGCTGCACGACATGGGCGTGGACACCGGGATCGACCTGGATGCGCTGCTGGAAGCCGCCGCGCTCGCGGAGCGGATCGTCGGCCGTACCCTGCCCTCCGGCGTGCTGCGCGCAGGCCCCCGTACCCGCCTGACGCCCACGCCCATCGACTGAGCGCAGCCGGAGCCGTTCTTTGGCGGAGGTGAGCACAGTCCCCGTGGCGCCAACGAGAGCGCACCGGCCGGATCGGTCGTCGTGGTAGCCTAACGATCGTTAAGCAGGGATCGGATCATCCGGTCCGGCGCTACGGGAGGCGCGGTGACCCTCGACCACGAGTCATTGGAGCAGTTGAGCAAGCGGGTGCAGGCCGGCGGAGCCGACCGGTACCACGCGGCCAACGCCGCCAAGGGCAAACTGTTCGCCCGCGAGCGGATCGCGCTGCTGGTGGACGAGGGGTCGTTCGTGGAGGACGGCCGGTACGCCAACGCCCAGGCCGAGGGCCTGCCCGCCGATGGCGTGATCACCGGCATCGCGAGGGTCGATGGACGTCAGGTCTGCCTGATGGCCAACGACTCCACGGTCAAGGCCGGATCCTGGGGCGCCCGTACCGTCGAAAAGATCATTCGGGTCATCGAGCGGGCCTACACGACCGGCGTTCCCATGGTGTACCTGGTCGACTCGGCCGGCGCCCGGATCACCGATCAGGTCGACCTGTTCCCCGGCCGCCGCGGCGCCGGTCACATCTTCTACAACCAGGTCCGCGCGTCGGGCAGCGTGCCGCAGGCCTGCGCGCTGTTCGGTCCGTCTGCCGCCGGTGGCGCCTACATCCCGGCGTTCTGCGACGTGGTCGCGATGGTCGACGGCAACGCGAGCATGTATCTGGGCAGCGACCGGATGGTCGAGATGGTCACCGGCGAGAAGACCACGCTGGAGGCGATGGGCGGGGCGAGGGTCCACTGTGCGGAGTCCGGGGTCGGGCACTTCCTGTGCAAGACCGAGGCCGAGGCGATCGACACGATCCGGCGGTACCTGTCGTACCTGCCCCCCAACTGGCAGTCCCCGCCGCCGGTCGTCGACGCCGTACCCGCGCCGGACACCGACATCGCGGCGCTGATTCCGGTCAGCGAGCGGCAGGCCTTCGACATGCGCAAGGTCGTCCGTGGGCTGCTCGACGGCGGCGAGTTCTTCGAGATCCAGGCACTGTGGGCACGTGAGGTGACGGTCGGCTTCGGCCGGCTGGACGGCGCGGCGGTCGGCGTGGTGGCCAACAACTCGCTGCACAAGGGCGGCGTGCTGTTCATCGACTCGGCGGACAAGGCGACCCGGTTCGTGCAGTTGTGCGACGCGTTCAACGTTCCGCTGGTGTTCCTGTCCGACGTGCCGGGGTTCATGGTGGGCAGCGCGGTGGAGCGGCAGGGCATCATCCGGCACGGCGCCAAGATGATCACCGCGATCAGTGAGGCGACGGTACCGAAGATCTGCGTGGTGGTCCGCAAGGCGTACGGCGCCGGTCTGTACGCGATGGCCGGCCCGGGCTTCGTACCGGACGCGACGATCGCGCTGCCGACCGCGAAGATCGCCGTGATGGGTGCGGAGGCGGCGGTCAACGCCGTCTACGCGAACAAGATTGCCGCGTTGCCCGACGACGCGGCCCGGACCGGGTTCGTGGCCGAGAAGCGCGCCGAGTACGAGCGTGACATCGACATCGTCCGGCTGGCCAGCGAACTGGTCGTGGACACCATCGTCGAACCGTCGGCGCTGCGCGCTGAGCTGATCGTCCGGCTCGCCGCGGCGGCCGGCAAGGATCGTCACTTCTCCCGGCGCCGGCACGGCGTCACGCCCGTCTGAGGGGACCGAAATGATCAACTTCGCGTTGGACGAGGACCACGCCGCACTCCGCGACACGGTGCGGCAATTCGCCCGCGAGGTCGTCGCGCCGGCCGCCTCCGAGCACTACGAGCAGCACACGTTCCCGTACGAGATCGTCCGGCAGATGGGCAAGATGGGTCTGTTCGGCCTGCCCTTCCCGGAGGAGTACGGCGGCATGGGCGGCGACTACTTCGCGCTGTGCATCGCCCTGGAGGAGTTGGCCCGGGTCGACTCCTCGGTGGCGATCACGCTGGAGGCCGCCATCAGTCTCGGCGCCATGCCGATCCACCGGTTCGGTACGCCGGAGCAGAAGGCGGCCTGGCTGCCGAGGCTGACCAGCGGAGAGGCGCTGGCCGGGTTCGGCCTCACCGAGCCGGGCTTCGGTTCGGACGCGGGAGGGACCCAGACCCGTGCCGTGCTGGACGGCGACGAGTGGGTCATCAACGGCAGCAAGGCCTTCATCACCAACTCGGGTACCGACATCACCGTGTTCGTGACGATCACCGCACGGACCGGTACCCGCCCGGATGGTACCGCCGAACTGTCCACGATCATCGTGCCGTCCGGTACTCCGGGCTTCACGGTCGCGCCCGGGTACTCGAAGGTCGGCTGGTGCGCCTCGGACACCCACGAGCTGCACCTCGATGACGTCCGGGTCCCAGCGGCCAACCTGCTCGGCGAGCGCGGACGGGGCTTCGCGCAGTTCCTGCGGATCCTGGACGAGGGCCGGATCGCGATCGCCGCGCTGGCGACCGGGCTCGCGCAGGGCTGCGTGGACGAGTCCGTCGAGTACGCCCACCAGCGGCACGCCTTCGGCCAGCCGATCGGCAACTTCCAGGCGATCCAGTTCAAGATCGCCGACATGGAGACGCGAGCGCACACGGCCCGGCTGGCGTACTACGACGCCGCGGCCCGGATGCTCGCCGGCGTCGACTTCAAGCGGCAGGCGGCCATCGCCAAGCTGCACGCCAGCGAGATCGCGGTGACCAACGCGCGGGAAGCCACCCAGGTGCACGGCGGGTACGGGTTCATGAACGAGACGCCGGTCGCGAGATTCTGGCGGGACTCGAAGATCTTGGAGATCGGCGAGGGAACGTCCGAGGTCCAGCGCATGATCATCGCGCGTGATCTCGGCATATGAATTGGCTCACGCCACTGTCGTAGATCAGCTCAACTCCGGTCGCGATCTTGACTCCCACCTCGCATCGGCCGCGCCCACCGCCTAACCTTCGTGACCATGTCTCGGCCCGTCGGCGCGGTATCCGGCAGCACCTTCGCAGGTCTGCTGCGTGCGCACCGGCACCGGGGCGGGATGACGCAGGAGGAGTTCGCGGCCAAGGCCGGGGTGGGCGTGCGTACTCTGCGGGACCTGGAGCGCGGCAGGTCGCGGCCGCAGCGGGCAACGGTTGACCTGCTGACCGCCGCGCTGGGCCTGCGCGGCGCCGCCCGGGACGAGTTCCTCGCCGCCGCACGCCGGGGTGAGTCCGGCGAACTCGTCGAGTCCGGCGTCAACCTGCCGCCGGCGCCCGTGCTGATCGGGCGCGAGTCCGAACTGACCAACCTGGCGGCGGCGCTTCGGCACGCCGCCCTGGTCACGCTCGTCGGCGTCTCGGGGCGTCGGAAAGACGAGCCTGGCCTGGGCCGCCGCGCACCGGGTGGCCGCCCGGCACCCGGGCGGCGTGGCCGGAGTCGCGATCACCGAGGTGTCCGCCGAGGCCGACACACTCGCCACCGTGGCCAGCGTATTCGGCGTCGGCCGGGCCAGCGACCTGCCCGCGCGGCTCGCCGGCCGGCCCGCGCTGCTGCTGGTGGACGCGGTCGACCGGGCCGCCGGACCGGCCATCGACACGCTGCTCTGGTTGCAGCGCAACGCGCCCAATTTGCGCATCGTCGCGACCGGCCGGCACCCGACGGGCATCACCGGCGAGTACGTGTGGCCGGTGACGCCGCTGGAGTGTCCACCGCCCGGCCTCGTCGAACTGGCGCAGATCGCCCAGTACCCGGCCGCCGAGCTGTTCCTCGAGCGGCTGCGCGCGGTCGGCAACGCCGACGTCCAGCCGGCCGACGCAGCGGCCGTCGGGGAGCTGGTCAGGCGGCTGGCCGGGCTGCCCCTCGCCCTCGAACTGGGAGCCGCCCGCGGCCGGATCCTGGAGGTCGGCGAGATCCTCGACCGGTACGGCGACCGAGTCCTCGACCTGCGCCGCGAGGCCCGGGACGGCGACGCGACGACGCTGCGCGAAGCGATCGCCGGCAGCTACCGGCTGCTCGAACCGGCGGAGCGCGCCGCCCTGCGCAGGCTCGCGGTGTTCCACCACCGGTGGTCGGTGGAGCTGGCCGAGCAGATGCTCGCCGACTGGAAGCCGGACCAGTCGTCGCCCGACGCTCCGCCCGGCGCCGGGACTCCGGGCCTGGGTGGGACTCCTGCCCCCGGTGGAACCCCCGGCGTGGCTGGGGCTCCGGGCGCGGGTGCGACGGAAGCCGTGGCGTCCGCGGGGCACGAGGGCGGCAGCCCGGGTGAGCGGGACGTGGTCGCCGTGCTCGACCGGCTGGTCGGGCTGGGCCTGATCAGCGTCCGCGGCACGGGGCCGACCCGGTTCCGGATGCTGGACATGGTGCGCGACTTCGCGATCGAGCAGAGCGACCTGGAGGGCGAGGCGGCGGCCTTCCGTGACCGGCACGCGGTCGTCATGGCCAGGTACGCCGCCCGTACCGCGCCGCAGCTGGTCGGAGGTCACCTGCGCGAGGCCGCGCTCCAGCTCGACGACCTCAACAGCGACCTGCGCTCGGCACTCGTCTGGTCGGGTGGACGCGATCCCGAGACCGCGCTGTACCTGGCGTCGAAGTTGCCGCGGTGGTGGCGGCTTCGCGGCAACGACCGGGAGGGTCGCGACTGGTTGCGGCGGCTGCTCGACGACCCGCAGACCGCGCACACGGACCAGACGATCCGGGCCTGGGCCGCACTCGGCCTGGCCCAGCTGGCCGCCGAGCAGGGCGACGGGCTCGCCGAACTGGGTGAGCTGGAATCCGCACTGGACACGTTCACCCGGTACGGCCGGGTCACCGGGCAACTCGCCGCGCGCAACCAGCTGTGCATCCTCCACCAGGCGTACGGCAACTACGAGGCGGCCCGCGAACACGGGGAGGCGGTGCTCCGGCTGGCCACCCGGCACGGCCGTACCCGCGACGTGGTGGTCGCGCAGAACAACCTGACCTGGCACGACATCCGGGTCGGCGACCTGGCCGGGGCGCGGCGCCGGCTGGTCACCGTGCAGCGGCTTGCAGCCGAGGTCGGTGAGGATCGGCTGCGGGCACTGGCGCACGCGAACCTCGCCGAGGTGGCCCGGCTGGACGGCCGGTACCCGGAGGCCGTCGCGATCGGTCGGCGCTCCCTTGCTCTGGTCGACCAGCTCGGCGACCCTGGGCACAAGTGGCGGGTGATCGGCTGCATCGCGCTGGCACTGGCGCAGGCGGGACGGGTGGCGGAGGCGCGGGCGACGATGGTCGACGTGGGCGATCCGGCCGTGGTCGAGCTGATCGAGGCGTACCTGGCGCTGGCGGAGGGGGACCGCACCGCCGCCGACCGGTTCTCGGTCGCTGCCGACGCGCTGGCCGGCAGGCACGATGTCCGGGACGTGGTGGAGGCGCTGGTCGGCGTCGCGTCGAGTACCGATGACCCGGAACGCCGCCGCCAGGTGCTGATCGAACTGGATGACCTGTGTCAGCGCAGCGCGGTCAGCCTGCTGGCGCGGGAAAAGGCTCTCCTCGGTCGGTGATCACCGCCGGCCGTGATGGCGGCGGACATGCCGCCGCCATCACGGCTGAGGCCCCCGGCCGGGCGAAGTCCCCCGTACAGCCCCACCTTCCTCCGCCCGTTCCGATCCCGTGACCGGCGCCTCCCCACCCGCTGGAGATTAGTCGCGGACCAGACGGCAGTACGCCGTGATCAACCTGGTTTGTCCGGCCGCTCGCCGGGTTCTGCCGGTAGTTCTGCCGGTCGCCCGGTCCGGCTTCGGAGCCGGGCGGGGCCTCAGGAAACCGGTTACCCGGGCCCGTTTCCGGAGGATGGCTCGCTGCCTCGTGGCGGGCCCGCGGCCAGCCGCTGCACGGCATAGTCGCGCACGGACTGCCTCGGCTGGGACCAGTCCGCCTCGATCCACCAGGTACCACCCGCCTCCCGCCACGGCTGCACGATCCGGCCCGCGGCGTCGGGATCGTCCGCCGGCGTGCTCCCCTCGCAGATCACGTCGTACCCGTCGACCGCGAGCCCCTCGACCGTGCGGTAGTCGCGGATCCAGGAGGCCCCCACCCGTACCTGCTCCGGACTGGCCGGGCCGGCCGATCCCTTGACGATCGTGTTGGGCAGCCAGCCGTCGTACCCGGCCGCCCGGCGCATCGACCGCGTCGAGGGCCAGCCGCCCACCACCCAGATCGGGATGCGCGGCTGCTGCACCGGTGGCGGTGGCGGGTTGAAGTCGCTCGGCGTCACCTGGTAATGCCGGCCCTGGTACTCGAACGGCTGCCCGGACCACAGCCCGGTCAGCACGTCCAGCCCCTCGTCGAGCAGTTCGGCCCGGGTACGCCGGCCGGGGTCGGGTTCGAACGCCAGCCAGCCGGCGTTCGTCGAGCCCAGCCCGACAGACAGGATCAACCGGCCGCCGGTCAGGTTGTCCAGGGCGGCGGTCTGCCCCGCGAGATCCCAGGGCCGGCGGCGCGGGAGCGGGGTGAGCAGGGTACCGAGACGGATGCGTGAGGTGACCATCGCCGCGGCGCTCAGGGCGACCCAGGCGTCGATTCCCCAGACCGGCTCCCAGACGAAGAAGCCGTCCCAACCGTGAGCCTCGGCGAGTGCGGCCAGTTCGGCCGCGGTACGGGCGTCGCCCCAGGGGAGGATGAATCCGTACTTCATCCCAGCACGGTAGTGCGTCAGTCGCCGGCGGGCCCGACACCGGCGGTGGCACCGGGGCGCACCGCGTCACGGATGATCCGGAGGCTGTCCATCATCGGTTCGAGCCGGTCGGGCGTGAGCAGGCCGGTGAACCAGCGGTCGATCACGGTCAGGTGACCGGGCAGGACGGCGTCGAGCCGCTCCCGGCCGGCCTCGGTGAGCACCGCGTACGAGCTGCGCCGGTCGGTCGGGCAGGCGGTGCGGCAGACCAGGCCGTCGCGTTCGAGCCGGTCGACGACCCGGGTGACGCCGCTGGTGGTGAGGCTGGTCTGGGTCGACAGGTCGGTCATGCGCAGCTGGCACTCGGGCGACCGGGCGAGTCTGATCAACACCTCGAACTCGATCAACCCGAGTCCGTGCTCGGCGATCTGCGCCGAGAACTGCGCCGTCAAGCCGGTGAACACCTCGCTCAACAGGCCGACAGCGGTGATCCGTTGATCCCGCACCAGATCCTTGCTCACGCCAACATCTTACCAGAACTTGACATGGAAATAATTGACGGGTCTATAGTTGTTCGAGCAGACATCTGGTAGACCGCACACCTGGAAGGATCTCTCCCATGACCGACACGACCAGTTCACCCATCTCCTCCCGGGACTACAACGGGGTGCAGATCCCGGTGGCCGGCACGTACACGCTCGACCCGGCTCACCAGCGGGTGGGCTTCGTCGCCCGGCACCTCATGGTGAGCAAGGTTCGCGGTGGGTTCGATGACGCTACCGCGACCATCACCGTTGCCGAGAACCCGCTGGAGTCCTCGGTCACCGCGACCATCCAGGCCGCGAGTATCACCACCCGTCAGGAGCAGCGGGACGGGCACCTGAAGAGCGGCGACTTCCTGGAGGCGGAGAAGTACCCCACCCTGGAGTACCGCAGCACCGGCGTGAAGTCGTTCAGCGGCAACGAGTTCACCGTCACCGGCGAGCTGACCATCAAGGACGTGACCGTGCCGGTCGACCTGAAGGTCGAGCTGGACGGCGTCACCGTCAGCCCGTACGGGAAGATTGTCTTCGGGTTCAGTGCGGAGACCGAGATCGACCGTGAGGCGTTCGGGCTGACCTACAACATGGCGCTGGAGGCCGGCGGCGTGATGATCAGCAAGAACATCAAGATCGAGATCGAGGGTGAGGCGATCCGGGAGGGCTGAGCCTGACCGTTTTCGCGACATTGGCCCCCACTCACGCGGTGGGGGCCATTGTCATACCTACAGTGCGTTTTCCCTCACATAGCGCTTTCAACACGCCTGCTTTGTCCCTAGCCTCAAGGGCCTGACCCCACATAACGTGGAGTTCCATCGCAGCGTGCTGCCGCGTGCTCACGCAACCCGTAAAAACCGAACGCTGGACGGGAAGGACCCATGGGCAAGGATGTGTCCCTCTCCAGGTTCACGCGTGAGGACCGCGTGCGGTTCCGCTACAAGGTGCGGCAGTGTCTGGACGTCTTCGCCCTGATGCTCAACGACCTCCGGTTCGACGGGGACCGGCCGATGACCGGCCTGGAACTGGAACTCAACCTGATCGACAAGGACGGCGCGCCGGCGATGCGCAACGCCGAGGTCCTCGCGGGGATCGGCGATCCGTCGTTCCAGACCGAACTCGGGCAGTTCAACCTGGAGATCAACGGGGAGCCCCGGCTACTCGCGGGTGCCGGGTTCGACCAGTACGAGGACGAGCTGACCACCCGGCTGGCCCGGGCGGAGGATCGAGCGGCCAAGGCCGACGCCAGGGTGATCCTGATCGGTATCCTGCCGACGATCACCCAGCGCCACGCCGTGCTCGACAACATGTCCACCGACTCCCGCTACCGGGTGCTCAACGAACAGCTCGCCAGCGCCCGGGGCGAATCCTTCGTGCTGGACATCCAGGGCGCCGAGCACCTGCAACTGATCACGGATTCGATCGCGCCCGAGGCGGCCTGTACCAGCGCCCAGTTCCACCTTCAGGTGGCGCCCGACGAGTTCGCCAACTACTGGAACGCGTCGCAGGCGGTCGCCGCGGTGCAGCTCGCGGTCGGCGCCAACTCGCCGTACCTGTTCGGCAAGCGGCTCTGGGCGGAGACCCGGATCGCGCTGTTCGAGCAGGCCACCGACACCAGGCCGGAGGAGCTGAAGACCCAGGGGGTACGGCCCCGGGTGTGGTTCGGCGAGCGTTGGATCACCTCGATCTTCGATCTCTTCGAGGAGAACGTGCGCTACTTTCCGGCCCTGCTGCCGGTACTGGCGGACGAGGATCCGGTCGAGACGCTGCACGCCGGCGGGGTCCCCGAGCTCTCCGAGCTGCGGCTGCACAACGGCACCATCTACCGGTGGAACCGGCCGGTCTACGACATCATGAACGGCCGGCCGCATCTGCGCGTGGAGAACCGGGTACTGCCGGCCGGGCCGACCGTACTGGATCTGCTGGCCAACGCCGCCCTGTACTTCGGGCTGGTACGCGCACTGGCCGAGGCTGAGCGTCCACTGTGGGACGAGCTGACCTTCGGCCGGGCCGAGGAGAACTTCCACATCGCCGCCCGGGACGGGCTGTCCGCCGAGCTGTTCTGGCCGCGCCTCGGCTCGCTGCCGGCCACCAGCCTGGTGCTGGACTGGCTGTTGCCGCTGGCGCACGACGGGCTGGACCGGTTCGGCGTGCCGTCCTACATCCGCGACCGGCTGCTGGGCATCATCGAGGGTAGGTGCCGTACCGGCATCAACGGGGCGTCGTGGCAGACGTCCACCGTGGAGCATCTGGAACAGGAGCGGGGGCTGGATCGGCCGGCGGCGCTGCGCGAGATGCTGCGCCGGTACGCCGAGTTGTTCGCCTGCAACGCGCCGGTGCACACCTGGCCCTTGGACTGAACGGCCCCGGACTGAACGGCCCCGGACTGAACCGTCAGCGCCGGCCCTTGCTTCTGGTCGGCTCCGCCTGGGTCACGGCCTCGACCGGGTGCGTGGCGACTGGGTGAGTGGCCGTGTCGACCTCATCGGTGTCGCCAGCCCAGGCCGGCGTCCGACCGGCCGGCGACAGGTCACCGGCAGGCGTGGCGACCAGGGCCGGGGTGCCGTCGGTCGGGTAGGCACCCGCGTACTCGTCGTCATCGGCCGGGTCGCTCGCCGACGATCGCGGCACGGGCTGCAGCGGTACGGTGATGCCCGCCTCGATCGCCCGTCGCTGCTCGCGCTGTGCGATCAGACCGGAGAGCAGGACGGAACCGGCGAGCCCGGCGATCACCGCGTACGGCGCGATGAGGTACGCCGACAACTGCTCGTCGGCCCGCACGCCAACCAGCCTCGGTGCGGCGAGGAAGTAGGCGGCGGCGACCACCAGCGGTCCGACCGCGCCCGAGACCGCGACCCCGACCCGGTTGTCTCCACGCCGGCCGGCCGGCACGGCAGCGAGCACCCCGATGATCAGCGCGGCACCCATCATCTGCGCCGCGCCCGGCAACGAGAAGATCTTTTCCATGAAGTACTTGCCGCCGAACCGCCACACCGCGAGCTGGGCCGACGTCTGCCCGTGTTTGCCGGCGGCTCCGTACAGCGCCGAGGCGACGGCCAGCGCCCAGAGCCAGGCGGTGGTGGCCACGACATTCGTCGCCACGGCACGCGATGACAGCGCCGCGATCGCCACGAGCAGCCCCACCACGACGCCGACGATGGCGTAACCACCGGCGATCGTCTGCGGCGCGAACGTGTCGGGCCGGTGCGCCGCGCGGGCCGGCACCGCGACCAGCGGAACGGTGAGCAGGCCGCCGACTGCCGCGGTCAACGCGATCGCCAGCCGCCACGCGGTGGTCGCGATCAGTCCGGACCGGGCAGGGTCATCCACTGTGGACCGGCGGGCCGCCGTGCCGGGAGCGGACCGGGACGAAGAGAGCCGATCCGCGGTGACGGCACCGAGAACCGTCGAGGTCGCCGCTATCCAGGTCGTCCAGGCGAGGCTGGCCAGCCAGGTGCTCACACCGGTCGTGTCGGTCGCGGATGTCCAGGCGAGGATGCCCAGCCCGTAGCCCAGGCCGAGCTGCGCGGCGGCACTGCCCGCGCCAACGCCGACCGCGAGTGCGACCGATCCTCCCCAGCCACGTGTGGCCATGCCGCGCAGCCTAACCTGAACCCCCGAAGCGGGCGAGCCCACCAGGCGAGGTTGCCCGGGCAGCGCGGGTTCGGCGTGGTGAGATGGTTCCGTGGTCGATGATGCGGACCGTCCCGATCCGGACGAGCGGGGAACAGGCGACCAGCCGGAGGACGCCTCCTGGCCGCCGTCGTCCGGGTCGCCGGACCCCAACGGGCCGGCAGCGGCGGACCAGCCCACTCCCCAGCAGCCGAGCGGACCGTGGGGAGAGCCGACCGGGCCGTGGGAGCGATCGGCCGGGCAACCGGGGGAGTCGACGGCGCCATGGCAGGCCGGCGGCCCCACCGACGGATTCGCCGGCACCGTCGGCGGCGGGGAGGCCCAGGACCCCTGGTTCGGCGAGGACGAGACGATGATCCATCCGGCCGCCGCGGAGGAGACCAGCGCGCTGCCGCCGCTGGATCCGAACGCGACGTCGGTGATCCCGCCGGCTAACGGCGACAACGATCCGACGCGGCGGTGGGCGGCACGGGCCGGGGTTCCGCCGGCCGGGTCGCGGCCGCCGCAGCAGCAGGAGTGGGTCGGGGTAGAGGAGACCCGCGGCGGGGCGTGGTGGATGCCGATCCTGGTCAGCATCATCGTCCTGATCCTGCTGGCCCTGCTCGGCCTGGGCCTCTGGCTCGGGTTCAAAGGACACGGCAGTCCGGCCCCAGCGCCGAGCCCGAGCAGCACCCCGACCGCGTCGTCGCCGAGCCCGGCCCCGTCGCCCACGCCGTCGCCCACCCCGTCCGTCAGTCCCACGCCGGCAACGGTGACGATGCCGTCGCTGCATGGCGTGGCGTTCGAGGAGGCGCAGCAGGTGCTGACCGGGCTCGGCCTCACCGTTCAGGTACAGAACGCGCCGGACGACACGCTGCCCCCGGGTACGGTGTCGCGCACGGAACCGGACGCCGGCGCACAGGTACCGGTCGGCAGCGCGGTGGTCGTGATCGTGGCGTCGACTCCGTCGGCATCGCCGTCGCCCAGCTTCCCGTCGACGCCGACGGCCAGCCCGACGCCGTCCTGACGGCAGCCGTCGGCTCACCCTTGATGGCGGCTCACCACTGACGGCGTAGCCGGGTCACGACGAGCAGGCCCGCCCCGGCGATGGTCAGGCTCGCCAGTCCGGAGGCGATCAGAGTCTCGGGCAGGCCACTGGGCGGATCGGCGGCGACCGGCGCGGATGCGGCGCGCCACACCGGGTCCGGCGACCCGGGTGGCGGCCAGCCGCCGGACGGCGCCGGGGATGGTGTGCCCGGCTGCCCGTCGCCGGAGAGGTCCCGGTCCGCCGCCACACCGGCCTGGCCCGCGTACGGCGGAGTCGGGCCCGGTCGGTGCTCCGGCATCAGGCGCTGGGGCCCCTGGGCCCAGGTCTGTCCCGGTCCGGTCTGTCCCGCGCCGGTCTGCCCGGCCCCGGTCTGCCCGGCCCAGGACTGTTCGGCCCCCGACCAGGGTCCCGTCGACCAGGGATCCGGGGATGCGGGTGCCGCGAGCGGATTTGCCGCGGAGGCGGGCGGCGGCGCCGGGAATGGTTGGGCCACGGCCGGAGATTCCGCAGGCGGCGGCGCCGGGTACGGAGGCCCGGCATAGGTGGGCGCCGCGGGTACCGGCGTCGCGGGCATCGCCGGCGCGAACGGCAGAGCCGCGGGTGACGATGCCGCAACCAGGGGCGCCGTCGGTAACGCCGAGGCGGAGGACGGCGCCACGAACGGAGGGGACTCCGGTGACGGTGGCGCCTGGCGCAGGACGAGCGGGACTTGCCGCGGCTGTCCGGCCGGGCGGGTGGCAACAAGGGTGGTCGCCGTTGCCGCGACGGCCGGCGGCGGCAACGGCCGCGTACCGGCGCCGTCGGCGCTCGCCGTGCCGGCCAGGGCACCGGCGCTCAGCAGGGCACCGGCGATGGCGGATAGCAGGCGGGCTGGATCGGCGTTGAGCATGGACACCGTCTCCCGAGGAGGTCGGGGTACGGGTCACGTCAGGGGTGAACCTCAGGTGTCTTCGATCGTATGACGGTGCACCGGATGGTGAGGGGCGTTTACGTCACCGGGAGCGGACCGGCTGGTGGCTGGCGACGCGGTACCGGTTCACGGTCGGCCCGACCGGTGCCCGCTGCAGGCCTTCCAGCTGGACGAAGATGGTCCGCCGCTCGACCGCGTCGCCCGCGCCGTCCAGCTCGTACCCGTCGAGCCAGCACCAGCCGTCATAGGTGGCCCAGTCGTGAACCCTGATCACCCGGAAGAGCAACGGGGAGCTGAACTGGACGCTTGCCGCACGAGTCACGCGCAGCACGTCGCCAGAGCGCGGCAGCATATAGACTCCTGTCCGGTGCCGAGAGTGCCGGTGGATGCTCCACCGGAAGTCGCATGAAATCCCCCCGTGCGGTGGCGCGGTGCCGGAACGATCACGGGACCTTTCCGGTCATCCACGCCATATCGACAGCCTGCACCTCAACGAATGATCAATGCAAGTTGCATGACGTGCCTTTCGCTTCTACGGTGGTGGCAGTAACGCGGTTCGATCTTTAGCGGGCCGGGCGAACCCCGGGCCTGGCTCGAAGCGTCGTCCGCGTGCCACCCATCCCTTTCTTGCGGGCTCCGGCGGGCCTACCAGCGCCTTGCCTCGCCGTTGCCGTCGCCAAGTCCGCCACAGCGGCGGGAGGTGAACCGTGACTGTCCGCCGCAGCCCGACCGTCCGCCGCCGCCGGCTCGGTCTTGAGCTACGCCGGCTACGGGAAACGGCCGGGTTGACGATCGAGATGGTCGCCGACCGGCTGGAGTGCTCCTCCTCGAAGATCTCCCGCATCGAGACCGGTCATACCGGGGTGACCCCGAGGGATGTCCGGGACATGCTGGCGGTCTACGGCATCGGTGGAGCCGTGGCCGACGACCTGGTGCAGGTGGCCCGGGACGCTCGACAGAAGGGCTGGTGGCACCTGTACGGGACGGTGCTGACCGGCGCGTACGTGGGGCTGGAGGCCGCGGCCTCGTCGATCCACGCGTACGAGGTGCAGGTGATCCCGGGGCTCCTGCAGACGGAGACGTACGCCCGGATTATGATCCACGCCGGCCGACCGGGGACGAGCGATGGCGACATCGATCGACGGGTGCGAGTCCGGATGGCCCGTCAGTCGTTGTTGGAACAGGATGATCCGCTTGACCTGTGGGTCGTGCTGGACGAGACGATCTTCCACCGCCTGATGGGGGGTTCTGCGGTGATGCGGGAACAGCTCGATCACCTGGTGCGATCCTCCGCGCGGCCGAACGTCACCGTCCAGGTGCTGCCGTTCTCGGCCGGCGCTCACGTGGCGATGGAGGGATCCTTCACGATCCTCGGATACGACGAACCGGCGGACCCCGACGTCGTTTTTGCGGAAAATGCAGCTGGAGGCCTCTTCCTGGAAAAGGACGAGGAGCTTCAGCGCTACCACTACATATTCGATCATTTGCGGGCGACCGCGATGCCTCCGGACGAGTCAGTCGCGTACATCGCCGCACGGGCAGAGGAGCTGTGAATGGAGATCGAAACCAAGGGGCTCCGTGTCGACCTGAGCCGCGCCGCCTGGCGCAAGAGCTCGGCCAGCGGACCCAACTGTGACAACTGCGTCGAAGTCGCCTTCGTCGGTGACGCCATCGCGGTGCGGGATTCGAAGAACCCCAGCGGGCCGGCGCTGATCTTCACTCAGGCCGAATGGGACGCCTTCGTCGGCGGCGCCAAGGACGGCGAATTCGACCTGTGACGCAGGGAGCGGGGGCGGCCGGATGGCCGGACGCCCCTCGCCGTACCCGTCCTGGAGTCTGAGTATTCGCCCCAAAACCGTCGCTGTACGCAACCAAGGTCGTTGAACCGGGCGGCACGGCGTTCGCCGGGTCACCTCGCCGCAGGAGGCGTCATGGCGGTGCAAAAACGCAGACAGAGGCAGGCGATTGGGATGCAGAACGGGTCCGAGAGCATGGGTAACGGCGTGGCGACCGGTGAAGACCGCTTCGCCGGCCAGTTGGACTACCGCGGTACCGCCCGGCGTGATCCCGGTGGGCTGCCCACCGTGGGCAGCACCACGAACCTGCCCGATGTCGGACCCGGTTCGCTGGGTTCGGTGATGGACGCCCCGCTGCCCGCCCAGCCGACGATGTCACTGGGTGAGCTGGACCAGCTCGCCGAGCCGGTGTTCCCGCCGAACGGCTGGATGGACATCCCCTCCGGCGGCCTCGCCGATCACCCGCTGCTACGCGGACTGCTCCTGGAGCTGCCGCCCAAGGGCGTCATGCCGAGCGCGGCGTGGCTGGACCGCTGGTTCGAGGCCACGCGGTCGATCCTTGAGTTGCTCTACGTGCAGAACGACTCGAGCGTCGGGCGTCGCTGAGACGGGATCGTCGACGGGCGGTGTGCCCGCGACCGGCGACCGCGGATCTGGGAAGCTGGGTGGGTGAGTGAGCCCCCGGCCGTACCGAAGATCGAACTACACGTTCACCTCGAAGGGTCCATCCGGCCCGCCACCCTGCTCGAGATCGCCCGGCGCAACGGCGAGGCGCTGCCGGCCGACTCCGTGGCCGGCCTCGAAAAGCTCTACGAGTTCACGGACTTCGCGCACTTCATCGACGTGTGGATCCTGACGACGAACTGCCTGCGCACAGCCGACGACTTCCGTCGCGTCGTGGTGGACTACGCCACCGAGGCGGCCGGCTTCGGCGCGGTCTACGTGGAGGGCATCTTCTCGCCGGGCGAGCGGGTCCAGCGCGGAATCGGCTGGGACGAGATCTTCACCGGGTACTGCGAGGGTGCCGTCGAGGCGTACGAACGCACCGGAGTCGTCGTCCGGTTCACTCCCGACCTGTACCGGGGGCTGGATACGGAGATCGCGGAGGAGGCGGCCCGGGTCAGCGTCCGGTACGCCGACCGTGGGGTGGTCGGTCTCGGCCTGGGCGGGATGGAGGCCGGGATGCGTGCCGAGCCGTACCGCCGGGCCTTCGACATCGCGCGGGACGGCGGCCTGGCCGCGGTGCCGCACGCTGGCGAGGCGGACGGGCCGGACTCGATCCGGGAGATCCTCACCTTCGACCCGGCCAGGATCCGGCACGGCATCCGGGCAGTCGAGGACGCCGGCCTGCTCAAGGAGATCGTCGAGCGCGGCATCGTGCTGGATGTCTGCCCGACGTCGAACCTGCGTACCGGCGTGGTCCCCACCATCGAGGAGCACCCGTTGCCGGGGCTGCACGCGGCCGGCGCGCTGTGCACCATCAGCACCGACGACCCGGCGATGTTCGGCACCGATCTCGGTCGCGAGTACGCGATCGCATCACGGTTGGGACTCGATCCGGCCGAGGCTTACGCCGCCGGCCTGGCCGGCGCGCTCTGCGACGAGGCCACCCGGGGGCGACTGGCCGGCCCGCCGGCCATCGGGGACTGATCAGACCGGGAAGGACGACTGATCAGACCGGGAAGCTGGCCAGCCGCTCGGTCGCGGCCGGCGGCGGGGTCGCCTTCCACAGGTGCAGCTTCTGCGCGGTGAGGCGGGCCAGGTACGCGGGGTTGAGGATCAGGTACCGCTTCCACAGCCGGCCCGGCTCCAGGCCCAGCCGCCACAGCCACTCCAGGCCGCGCTTCTGCATCCACGGCGGCGGCTTGCGCAGCCCCCCGGCGTGGTAGTCGAACGCGGCACCGACCGCGAGTTGCGCCATCGGCAGGAGCGGTCGCATCGCGTACGTGAAGATTTCCTGGCGCGGGCAGCCGAGCCCGACCAGCACGATCC